>JBEBSP010000057.1:0-15185 GCA_040394255.1 Agaricicola taiwanensis
CCAGCGCTTCCGGAAGCGCCCCTCGTGAGCCAGGACGGCATGAGGATAGCAAGGGTGGGATCATTGTCAAGGAAAATAATCAATAATACGGACTATTATCCGAACACATTCCTTCAGCGTTCTTGCCATCCTTCGAGCCGCCGCCACGGTCGTGCCGCTCCCGCCTCAACACAGTGGACATCATCAGGCGGCGTTGAGGGTATCGATCCGTTCCAGCTCTTTTGCCTTCGCCTTGGCCTCTACCTTGATGTCATAGCCAGCCTGCATGCTCATCCAGAACTCAGGTGTCGTATCGAAGAAACGGGCAAGGCGAAGAGCGGTGTCGATGCTGATGGCCGTCTCCTCGACAACGATCCTCTCGATGCGGGTCCGGGGAACATGGAGCCGCTTTGCGAGAGCCCCGGCGCTCATGCCAAGCGGAGCCAGGAACTCCTCGCGCAATATCTCACCCGGATGGATGGCTGGCAGAATGCTGGTCATCCTCAAGCATCGTCAGCTTGCGTTGAGCCGGTCTTGTCAGGTTGGTCGGAAAGCCCTTCGGGGCGTCACCCCTGGCGACAGAAACGGGTCAGACCGCAGCAAAAAACGATGATGCCGAGCACCGGAGCACAGGACAGCGCCACTTGCAGCCCGGCATCGCCCATCCCTGAGCGGTCTTTCAGTCCGGCACCGAATCCGGCACGAAGACATAGCCTTCCATGATCCGCCGCGCCGTGCGCGACACGGTCGCCCGCAGCACCTTGTAGCCTTCCGGCGTCTGCTGAAGCTCGGTCTCGGTCTCGATCACCCCGGCGGGATGGCCGATCCGCACCTCGCGCCGGTTCTTCAGCGCCGTGCGCGCCTCGGGCCGGGTCATCTCATAGACCACCGTGCCCGGCACCTGGCTGGCGACGCCCGTGCAGGCCGTGCTGGTGGCGGCATATGTCTTGTGCATCTGTTGCATGAACATCAGCCGCGACACGAGGTCGACGTCGTCGCCGGAGACGGTGCGGTTGCCGATGACGTCGCGGTAGTCGGCGGGCGGGCTGATCATGCCGATCAGCGGCGTCGCCGGGCTCTCGTCCCGCGCCGCTTCCGGCGCGGAGACCATGCCCATGCGATGCGCGCCCGCGCCCCTGATTTTCTCCAGCAACGCCACGAGGTCCTTGTTCTGGTCGATCTCGGCGGCGGTCTCGGTGCCCTTCAGGCCGAGGTCCCCGGCCCGCACGAACACATGGGCGTTGCCGGTGTCGATCAGCGTCACCTCGATCTCGCCGAAGCCTGGGATGGTGAGATTGTCCGTCGGATTGCCGGTCGGCAGCAGCGCGCCCGTGGTGCCGCCCGCCGTGTCGGAGAAATCGACCTGGATGCGCGCGCCCGTTCCCGGCACGCCCGGCACCACATAGTCGCCCTCCTCCACCGGACGGCCGTTCCTGACCGGCACGTCGATGGTCAGCACGCGGTCGAGATTGGTGTTGTAGCAGCGCACCGATGTGACGCCCTCCACCGGGGCGACCATGCCCTCGTAGATCGCGAAGGCCCCGACGCCGGCGGAGATGTTGCCGCACAGGCTGAGCCAGTCGATCTCCGGATGGTCGATCTCGACCTGTCCGAAGGTGTAGGTGAGATGCGTGCCCGCCGCCCGCTCGACGCCCTCGCGCGCCGGACCGACGATCGCCAGCTTGCTGGTCAGCGGATCGGCTCCGCCCAGTCCGTCGATCTGGCGTTTGTCCGGCGATCCGAAGATCGACAGGATGGTGGCGTCACGCGCCGCCTCGTCGCGCGGCAGATCGCTTTCCTTGAGGAACACGGCCTTGCTCGTCCCTCCACGCATGAGGACACTGCGGATCGAACGGGGCATGTGGCTCTCCCTTGAACTCTTTTGCCGCAGATCACTCCGAAAAGTGTCAACAGTCAACCAGAAAGAGGCCGCTCGCCCACGCGCACGAGACCGGCGAGGTCGGGAAGCAGCGCGGCGATCTGCGGCAGGGTCTTGTCGCGCAGCACCCCGACGATGGCCATCCTGATCTTCTCGGCGATCACCGCCGATTCTCCGGTGTGGCTGACCAGCGAGATGGTGCGGAACATCTGCGGGCCGGGCAGGCGCAGGCAGCGCAGTTCCTTCACCTTGTCCTGCGCCTTCAAAAGGGCGAGCGGCGTGGTGATCGCCCATCCCAGCCCCGCCGAGACCATGCCCACGACGGCGTCCACCGTATCGAACTGATAGGCATGGGGAGGCGCGACGCCGTTGCCCTGAAGGTAGGTCTCGATCTGCCGGGTGATGCTGCGGCCCTGGCCGTAGCGGATGAAATCCAGCCGGCGCGACAACTCGCCAAGACTGTCGAAAGCCCAGTCCGCGCTGCGTGGCAGCACCAGGAAATAGGGCTCGGACAGCACGGGCTTGGAAATCAGGTTGGGCGGGCACACCGCGTCGTCCGAGGTGATGACGAGATCGGCCCGGTGCTCGGCCAGGGCGCTGATCGCCGTCTCGCGCGGCCCCGACGCGATCGACCAGCTGACGGCGATGTCGCGGATCGCCTCCATCAGGAAAGGGCCGACCGTGGTCGCGAAGGTGTCGAGGATGCCGACCCTGAGCACCGGAAGCTGGGTGTGCGCGGAAAAGCGCAGGGCATGCTCCAGTTGCTGGGTCAGGCCGAGGATCGGTGCGGCATGCTTGAGGATGAGCCTCCCCGTCAGGGTGAAGACGGGCGGCCGCAGCGTGCGGTCGAACACCGGCTGGCCCAGGGCCTCCTCGAACGCCAGCACCGCCTGCGACACCGCCGACTGGGTCATGCCGAGACGCTTGGCCGCGCCGCTCAGGCTGCCCGTGTCGTCGATGGCCGTCAGGATCGTCAGCAGGCGCAGCGTGATGACCGACGGCATGGCGTAGCCCTCCTCATCCCGGAGGCCGCCGTCAGTTTCCGGACGCACCGTCGATGCGCGCATGCTGATCCTTCCAGGGCCGAAATGAACGCCCGAACATCTGGATAGGCGACCCCGGCCCCGCCGTCATCCTTGCCGTGACGCGAGGCCGGGGAAAAACCGCCCGCGACAAAAGGTGACCTCGTTGACATCCAAAGGCAAGGTTATAATCTTTATAAGTAATTCAATCCTTCAACCGCGAGTCCTCCCGCACATCCATGCGGTGGGCACCCACTCCGCTGAAAAGGAACATCGACGTGGACAAGTCAGGCGAACGTGCGGCGCTCAGGCAGCTCTCCGTGGGCGACACGACCTACCAGTATTATGCCTTGGACTCGCTGCGCGATCTGCCCGGCGCTCGCATCGGCCAGCTGCCGCTGTCCCTGAAGATCCTGCTGGAAAACCTGCTGCGCCACACCGACGGCAAGGTCGTGACCCGCGCCGATGTCGAGGCGCTGGCGCGCTACAATCCGGACGATCAGGACCTCGACGCCGAGATCGCCTACTTTCCGGCCCGGATCGTCATGCCCGATTCCTCTGGCATTCCCCTGCTCGCCGACCTGAGCGCCATGCGCGACGCCGTCGTGCGCCGCGACGCCGATCCCGACCTCGTCAATCCCGCCATCCCCGTCGATCTGGTGGTCGACCATTCCGTCACGGCGGAGTTCACCGCATCCCCGACGGCCCTCGCCCGCAACATGGCGGAGGAATTTACCGCCAACCGCGAGCGCTACGAATTCGTCAAATGGGCGGCCCAAGCCTACCGCAACCTGCGCGTCGTGCCGCCCGGCATGGGCATCGTCCACCAGGTCAACCTGGAATACCTCTCGCAGCCGATCTGGCGGCAGACGACATCGACCGGCGTTCTGGCCTATCCTGACACCCTGGTGGGCATGGACAGCCACACGCCCATGATCAACGCGCTCGGCGTGCTCGGCTGGGGCGTCGGCGGCATCGAGGCGGCCTCCGCCATGCTGGGCGAGCCGATCATGCTGCCGGTGCCCGACGTGCTGGGCTGCCGGCTGGTGGGCGACCGCGCCCCCGGCGTCACCAGCACCGACATCGTGCTGGCCGTGACGGAGCGGCTGCGCAAGAAGGGCGTCACCGGCAAACTGGTGGAGTTCATCGGACCGGCCGCGCGCAGGCTGTCGCTGGCCGACCGCGCCACCATCTCCAACATGGCGCCCGAGTACGGCGCCAACATGGGCTTCTTCCCCGTCGACGACGAGACGTTGCGCTACCTGCGCATGACCGGCCGCGACGAGGACAGCGTCCTGCTGACCGAAGCCTACGCCAAGGCCCAGGGCATGTGGGCCTCCGACGCCGACAGCGCCGTCTATGCCGACACCATGGAGATCGACATCGGCGAGGTGCGCCCCTCCATGGCCGGCCCCAAGCGCCCGCAGGACCGGCGCGCGCTGGCCGATGTCGCGTCCAGCTTCACCGAAGCTTTTCCCTCCGGGAAGGCGCAGGCCACGGAGCATCCCGGCCGCGGCGACGTCATCATCGCCGCCATCACCTCCTGCACCAATACCTCCAACCCCTCGGTCATGCTGGCGGCGGGGCTCGTCGCCCGCAACGCACGGGCCAAGGGGCTGAAGGTCAAGCCATGGGTCAAGACGAGCTTCTCGCCGGGTTCGCGGGTGGTCGCCAGCTACCTCCAGCAGGCCGGCCTGCAGGACGCGCTGGACGGCCTGGGCTTCCAGATCGTCGGCTACGGCTGCATGACCTGCGCGGGCGCGTCCGGCTCCCTGCCGCCGGACATCTCGGAGGCGCTTGAGACGAACAAGGAAACAGCCGTCGCGGTCCTGTCCGGCAACCGCAACTTCGAGGGCCGTATCCATCCGGCCGTGAAGGCCGCCTACATCGGCTCGCCGCCACTGGTCGTCGCCTATGCCCTGGCCGGAACGATCCTCATCGACATCGAGAACGATCCGCTCGGCACGGCGCCCGACGGCACGCCAGTCTACCTGCGCGACGTCTGGCCCTCCGACGAGGAGATCGCCGACCACATCGCGCGCTTCGTCGCGCCCCGGATGTTCCGCGACAACTACGTGGCCGCCTTCAAGGGCGACGACAACTGGACCCGGCTCAGGGGCGGCGAAGGCGGCACCTACAGCTGGGACCAGGCCAGCACCTATCTGCGCCGTCCCCCCTTCTTCGACGAGGGCGGCATCGCCGCCACCGACCGGGTCGACATCCACGGCGCGCGCGCCTTGCTGGTGCTGGGCGACAGCATCACCACCGACCACATCTCGCCCGTCGGCCCCATTCAGGACAACAGCCCGGCGGGCCGCTTCCTGCGCGGCAACGGCGTCTCGCCCAAGGACTACCACTCCTTCCTGGCGCGCCGCGTCAACCACGACGTCATGATCCGTGGCACCTTCGACAATCCCCGCCTGCGCAACGAGATGGTGCCCGGCGTCGAGGGCGGCTTCACCCGGCATGTCCCCAGCGGCGACACCCTGTCGATCCCGGACGCCGCCGACCGCTATGCTGCGGAACAGGTTCCGGTCATCGTCATCGCCGGCCGCGAATACGGCACCGGCTCGTCCCGCGACTGGGCGGCGAAGGGCACCAAGCTGCTCGGCATCCGGGCGGTCGTCGCCGAGACCTTCGAGCGCATCCACCGCTCCAACCTGGTCGGCATGGGCGTGCTTCCGCTGCAGTTCCCCGACGGCGTGACCCGCCAGACGCTGGGGCTCGACGGCAGCGAAAGCTACGACCTGAAGCTCGACGGCGTGCTGACCCCGAGGGCGCAGGTGCGGCTGACCATCCGCAAGGGAGCGGAGACACGGGACATCGACCTGCTGTGCCGCCTCGACACCGAGCGCGAGGTCGAATGGTACGTCAGCGGCGGCGTGCTCGATTACGTCCTGGAGAAGATCATCGCCTCCGGCATGAAGCTCAGCGCGTGAGCAACCCGTCAGAGACCGTCCCGGAGGAAGCCGAATGCTGTTCATAAGCAATGACGTCGTAAAACAGACGCTGACCATGCCGGACTGCATCAGGGCTCAGGAAGAAGCCTTCGCGGGATTGCTGACCGGCGAGAGCCTGTTCCGCCCGCGTATCGACATGTATGTGCCCTGCGACCGTCCGGACGGCTATTACCGCTGGGGCGACGTGGTGGGCACCAGCCACGGCGTGCTCGCGGTGCGGCTGAAATCCGACATCGTCACCTGGCCCATGGCCGAGGACGGCACCCGCGCCGAGAAGAAGTTCTGCATGCAGCCGGGCACCTTCTGCGGCCTCGTCTTCCTGTTCGCCACCGGCAACGGCGAACCGCTCGCCCTGATGAACGACGGCTATCTCCAGCAGATGCGCGTCGGCGGCGCGGCGGGCATCGGCGCGAAACTGCTGTCGCGGCCGGATTCCCACACCGTCGGCGTGATCGGCTCGGGCGGCATGGCGCGCACCTTCCTGCGCGCCATCTGCGAGGTCCGGGACATCAAAAGCGCCAAGGTCTACAGCCCCAACGCGGCGCACCGCGACGCTTATGCGCATGAGATGTCGGCCCTGCTCGGCATCCCCGTGACGGCGGTCGACAGTGCCCGCGAAACCGTGCGCGGCGTCGACATCATCGCCACCGCCACCGACAGCCTGACGCCCGTCATCGAGACGGACTGGCTGGAGCCCGGCCAGCATGTCTCGACCCTCGGCCTGCGCGAGATCGCGCTTGAGACCGTCATGCGCTTCGACGTGGTGGTCCAGCAGGGCAAGGAGGGCCTGGACCTGCCCGAAAGCCCGATCTACCAGCGCGACGTGCCCGGAAGCATGGGCGCCTATGTGGCCGGCACGGCGGAGGAGCAGAAGCGCATCCCGCGCGGCTCGTCCCATGAGAAACCGGCCCGCGATATCCCGGTCTACACCGATGTGATCTCCGGCAAGGCCAAGGGCCGCGAAAGCCGTGACCAGATCACCCAGTACCACACCTTCGGAAACTGGGGCGTCCAGTTCCCGGCGGTAGGCGCCCAGGTCTACCGCAAGGCACGGGAGATGGGGCTGGGGCACGAGCTGCCCACGGAATGGTTTCTTCAGGACATCCGCAACTGAACGTCACCGACGCGTTTTCAGCAAGGGCGGACCCCGGTTCGCACCAAGAAAACGCGACAAGACAAATACTTAGACAACAAGACCAAGCAGGAGAAGACAATGGCCAAGGATGAATTCGACGTGGTGGTCGTGGGAGCCGGAAACGCGGCTCTCTGCGCGGCCATCTCCGCCCGCGAGAATGGCGCGAAGGTGCTGGTGCTTGAAAAGGCTCCTTACGATGAGCGGGGCGGCAACTCGCTGTTCACGGCGGGTGGCTTCCGCTTCGCCCACGACGGCATCGAGGACCTGCGCAAGACCGTGCTGGTCGATCTGTCCGAAGCGGAAGCCGATCAGATCGAGATTCCGCCGGTCAGCAAAGAAAAGTACATGGAAGACCTGATGAAGGTCACCGAGAACCTGAGCGACGAGGGCCTCGCCGAGACCCTGATCGGCTCGTCCAAGGAGACCATGGTCTGGCTGCGCGAGCAGACGGTCCGCTTCATCCCCATGTTCAACCGCCAGTCCTTCGTGGTGAACGGCAAGCACGTCTTCTACGGCGGCGTCAGCATCGAGGCGGTTGGCGGCGGCTATGGCCTCGTCCAGTTCCTCATGGCGCGGGCCGAGAACCTCGGCATCGAGATTCGCTACGCCACCGCCGCGCGCGGCTTGCTCCAGCACCAGTCCGGCGCGATCTCCGGTGTGAAGGTGTTCGGACCCAACGGCTACGAGGAGATCGCCACCAAGGCCGTGGTGCTCGCCTCGGGCGGCTTCGAAGCCAACCCGGAGATGCGCGTGCGCTACTTTGGCCCCGGCTGGGAGCATTGCCGCGTGCGCGGCACCCGCCACAACACCGGCGACGGCATCCGCATGGCGCTGGACATCGGCGCGCAGCCCTTCGGCGGCTGGTCGACCTGCCACGCCGTGCAGTGGGACATCAGTGCCCCGCCCTTCGGCGACCGCGTCATCCTCGACAACTTCCAGAAGCACTCCTACCCCATCGGCATCGTGGTCAACATGAAGGGCGAGCGCTTCCTCGACGAGGGCGCCGACTACCGCAACCACACCTATGCCAAGTATGGCCGCGAGGTCATGAAGCAGCCGGGGCGTGCGGCGGTGCAGATCTTCGACGCCAAGACCATCGACATGGTCCGCGACGAATACCGCATCCGCCAGGTGACCAAGGTCCAGTCCGACACCATCGAGGGCCTTGCCGAAAAGCTGGAAATCGATCCGGAGACCCTGGCCAAGACCGTGCGCGAGTTCAACGCCGCCTGCCAGGGTGGTCAGTACAACCCGTCCATCCTCGACGGCGTCGGCACCAAGGGCATCACCCCGCCCAAATCCAACTGGGCGCTGCCGATCGACAAGGGCCCCTACACCGGCTTCATCGTCACCTGCGGCATCACCTTCACCTTCGGCGGCCTGCGCATCGACCAGACCACCGCGGTGCAGGACACGACGGAGAGCACCATCCCCGGGCTCTTCGCCGCGGGCGAGCTGGTGGGCGGCATCTTCTACGAGAACTATCTCGGCGGAGCCGGCCTGATGTCCGGATCGGTGTTCGGACGCCTCGCTGGCCGCAGCGCGGCGGCATATGCCATGGACAAGGGCCCGCGCGCGGCCTGACCGATGAAACAAAAAGGGCGCTCCGCGAGGAGCGCCCTTTCTGCAATGCTTTAAGGGTTCTGCCGGTCAAGGCCCCTTCACTTCACGCCAAACACCGTGCGCCAGCGGTCCACGATCTCGGCCTGCCGCTGGGGCGTCAGCAGCGTGGCGCCATCTACGGCGTTGGAGAGTTCCGGCGTCGGCGGCAGATGCGACAGCCCCGGCGCTCCGTTGCGCGTCACCGAAAGGCCGCCGAACTCCAGCAACTGCTTCTGCCCGTCTTCGGTCATCAGCCAGTTGAGCAGCACCTTGGCGGCATTGGGATGGGGCGCCTTCTTGGCCACGAAGCCCAGATTGATGGCATAGGGCGTGCCGGACTTCGGATATACGAAGCCAACGGGTGCGCCATCCGCCAGCAGCGGATTGAGCGGGATGTCGCTGATCTCCGCCATCGCCACATCGCCACGGATGACCGCCTGGATGGTGCCGCCCGACCCTTCAAAGAAACGGACCTCGTTCTCCTTCATCTTGGTCGCGGTATCGCCCAGCTTCAGCCGGTCCTCCCAGAAGGCGACAGCCGCCTGGATCGCCACGGACCGCCAGGGCGGGTTCATGCCGACCTTGCCCTTCCACTTCGGGTCGAACAGATCGGCCCATTCCTTCGGCTCATCGCCTTCCTTGACGAGGGTCTTGTTCCAGATGATCGCCTCGCGCACGGTCTGGAGCGTGAACATCATGTTGCGGTGGTTGACGTCGGCTGGAAAGTTCGTGAGTTCCGGCGGAGTCCATTCCAGCGCCCAGCCCTGGTCCATACCGTCGAACACGCGCTCGTCCGGAAAGGTGATGACCACGTCGGCGAGATTCCGGTTGGCCGAGAACTCCGTCGAGAAGCGCTCGATCAGGGGATTGCTGCCGAGCCGGAGCTGCTCGGTCTTGATGCCGGGATTGGCCTCCCGGAATTTCTGCAGCAGCGGCTCGATCCCGTTCGGTTGCAGCGTGCTGTAGAAGACGACCGTGCCTTCGGCCTTCGCGGCCTCCACGACCTTGTTCCAGTCCTCCTGGGCCAAGGCGGGGCCCAGAAGCATGGCGGACACCGCACCGATCACGGCGGCGCCGGCACAGAATTTCGAAACCCGTTTTTTGGGCATATGCTCCTCCCATGTGAAGCAGTTTTATGTCTTTGACCTATCCTCCAGCGAGGCCGCAAAGCCATCCCGAGGAATTGACGACGATCAAGCTTACCTTATTATGTTCATAAGGCTAGCTTTGATATAGAGCGCGAAACCGAGTGGGCTACCGGGCCTCCTCGGCGCGTAGAAAAGGATGAAACGTGCCGAACGCGTCGAACACAGGCCACACGAAACTGGACATCCTGCGCGACATCGAGCGGAAGATCCTCTGGCTGGCGAGCTGGACCATCCACAACGCCAACCATCAGCGTGACAACGCCGACGGCCTGAAGGTCGGCGGCCATCAGGCCTCGTCGGCCTCGCTCGCCACCATCATGACGGCGCTCTACTTTCATGTGCTGCGGCCGGAGGACCGGGTCGCGGTCAAGCCCCACGCCAGCCCGATCTTCCACGCGATCCAGTATCTGCTCGGCAACCAGACCCGCGAGAAGCTGGAAAATTTCCGCGGCTTCGGCGGCGCGCAGTCCTATCCCTCACGCACCAAGGACATCGACGACGTCGACTTCTCGACCGGCTCGGTCGGCCTCGGCGCCGCCATCACGGTCTTCGCCAGCCTTGTCCAGGACTACCTGGCCGAGCACAAGCGCCTGGATCATCCCAAAGGCCGCATGATCGCGCTGGTCGGCGACGCGGAACTGGACGAGGGCAACATCTTCGAATGCCTGCTCGAAGGCTGGAAGCAGGGACTGCGCAACTGCTGGTGGATCATCGACTACAACCGCCAGAGCCTCGACGCCGTGGTGCGCGAGGGACTCTACGAGCGGATCACTGCCCTGTTCACGGCCATGGGCTGGGAGGTCCGGGTCCTCAAATACGGCTCCATGCTGGAAGAGGCGTTCAAGGAACCGGGCGGGGAGCGCTTGCGCGACTGGATCGACCGCTGCCCCAACCAGCTCTATTCGGCCCTCGCCTTCCAGGGGGGAGCCGCCTGGCGCAAGCGCCTCATGGAGGAACTCGGCGATCAAGGTCCCCTCACCCGCCTGATCGAGAGCCGCAGCGACGACGAACTGGCGCGGCTGATGACCAACCTGGGCGGCCACGACCTTCCGGCCCTGATCGAGGCCTTCGAAACCGCCCCCACCGACCGGCCGGTCTGCTTCCTGGCCTACACCGTCAAGGGCTTCGGCCTGCCGCTCGCCGGACACAAGGACAACCACGCCGGGCTGATGACGCCGACGCAGATGGCCACCTTCCGCACCGCCATGAACATCGGCGAAGGCCGCGAGTGGGACCCCTTCGAGGGATTGGAGCGCGATGCCGGCGAGTTGAGGGCTTTCCTCGATACCGTGCCCTTCAACGCCAGGGGCAGGCGGCGTTACGAATCCAGCGCCGTCCCCGTTCCCGAGCAACTGGCGGCGGAGGTTCCGGCGACGACCTCGACGCAGTTCGGCTTCGGCAAGATCCTCGACGAGATCGCCCGCAACGGCGGCGCCATGGCCGATGCGATCATCACGACCGCACCGGACGTGACCGTCTCGACCAACCTCGGCCCCTGGGTCAACCGGCGCGGCCTGTTCGCCCGCGAGGAACTGGCCGACATCTTCCGCGACGAGCGCATACCCTCGGCACAGAAATGGGCCTTCGGGCCTCAGGGCCAGCATCTGGAGCTGGGCATCGCGGAGATGAACCTGTTCCTCGCGCTCGCCGCCATGGGGCTGTCGCACTCGATCTTCGGCTCCCGCCTCCTGCCCGTGGGAACGCTCTACGACCCCTTCATCGCGCGCGGCCTCGATGCCCTGAACTACGCCTGCTACCAGGACGCCCGCTTCCTGCTGGTGGCGACGCCGTCGGGCGTCACGCTGGCCCCGGAAGGCGGCGCGCACCAGTCCATCGGCACCCCGCTCATCGGCATGGCGCAGGACGGTCTGGCCTCCTTCGAGCCGGCCTTCGTGGACGAGCTTGCCGTCATCATGCGCTTTGCATTCGACTACATGCAGCGCGGTGGCGAGGGCGAACCCTCGGAGCGCAACTGGCTGCGCGACGAGACCGGCGGCTCGGTCTACCTGCGGCTGTCGACCCGTCCGGTCGAACAGATCAAACGCACCATGGGCGAGAACCTGAGCCGCCAGATCGTCGATGGCGCCTACTGGCTGCGCAAGCCTGGCCCCAACGCCCAGGTCGTGGTCGCCTACACCGGAGCCGTCGCGCCCGAGGCCATCGAGGCGATCGGACTGATGGCCGAGGACCGCAAGGACGTCGGCCTCCTGGCCGTGACCTCCGCCGACCGGCTCAACGCGGGCTGGACCGCGGCGCAGCGCGCCCGCGAGCGCGGCCTCGTGCACGCCCGCAGCCACATCGAGCGCCTGCTCGGCGACGTCCCGGCCCATTGCGGGCTGGTGACGGTGCTCGACGGCCATCCCGCCACGCTCGGCTGGCTCGGCAGCGTCATGGGACACCGTGTCAGGGCCCTCGGCGTCGAGCATTTCGGGCAGACCGGCACCATCGCCGACCTCTACCGCCATATGGGCATCGACGCGAACGCCATCGTCGCGGCGGCGCAGGCGATCGCGCCCGGACGCCCGATGCGTCATATCCGCGCCCTGCCCTGATGGCCGGCGAGAAACAGGATCACACCACCAGCACGGCGCGGATGTCGTTCACATTCGTCAGAGTCGGTCCCGTGACCACCAGGTCGCCGATGCCGGAGAAGAACGAATAGCTGTCGTGGCCGGCCAGGTGGTTGCGGGCATCGAGCCCGGCCGCCCGGCCGCGCGACAGGCTGTCGGGGGTCGCGATGGCGCCCGCCGCATCCTCGCTGCCGTCGATGCCGTCGCTGTCGCCGGCAAAGGCCCATATGCCCGGCTCCCCCGCCGCCGCGACGGCGAAGCCCAGCAGGAATTCCATATTCCGGCCGCCACGCCCGGCAGGCCCCTTGCCGATGGTGACCGTCGTCTCCCCTCCCGACAGGATCAGCGCCGGGCGCGCGATCGGTTGGCCGTGATGCCGGACCGAACGGGCGATGCCGGCCATCACGGTTCCCACCTCACGGGCTTCACCTTCGATGGCGTCGCCGAGGATAAGCGGGCTGACACCCGCGAGACGGGCCGCTTCAGCGGCGGCGGCCAGGGCGATCGAGGGCGCGGCGATCACGCGCACGTCGCTTTCCAATTCGCCGGATTTGGGTGTTTCAGTGCCGGTCTTCAGGGTCTCCCGCGCCGTCGGCGGCAGATCGAGGCCATAGCGCGCGACGATGCTCCCGACATCGGCGAAGGTCGTGTCGTCCGGCACGGTCGGCCCGGAAGCGATCACCGCCGGGTCGTCGCCTGGAACATCGCTGATGACCAGCGTCACGAGCCGGGCCGGCCGGGCGGCAAGGGCAAGCCGGCCGCCCTTGATCGCCGACAGATGCTTGCGAACGGCATTCATCTCATGGATGGTCGCGCCGCTGTTCAACAGCGCCTGATTGACGGCCTGCTTGTCCGCCAGCGACATGCCGCCGGCCGGCAGGGCCATCAGCGCGGACCCGCCCCCCGATATGAGCGCGATGACGAGATCATCGGGACCGAGCCCGGCCACGGCGGCGAGAATGGACGTCGCGGCCGCCGCGCTCATGGCATCCGGCACGGGGTGGGAGGCCTCGATGATCCGTATCCGCCCAGCGGGCACGGCGTGGCCGTATTTCGTGACCACGACACCGGACAGGTCCACGTCCTGCCAGGCGGCATCGAGCGCGGCGGCCATGGCGGCCGAGGCTTTCCCCGCTCCCACGACGACGCAACGCCCCCGGGGTTTCTCCGGAAGATTCCGAACCGTCGCGGCGGCAGGATTAGCGCTCGCGACCGCGACATCGAAGACGTGCATCAGAAAGGTCCGCGCACGATCATCCGCCCAAATCTCAGCCAAGATCACTCCTGCAACTCACAGCACATCTCACCGCGACTTTATTGCACATGGTCAGGTGGGTGGGGTCAAAATTAAAGTGGTATATAAGATACCTATTAATGCACGCATATCCGTTCCTTTGGGGCACCCAATGCCAGCGACCGTGGATCGACAGGATAACGGGACTACCGCGCGCGGCGGCCTTGATGCGCCGCTGGCGTTTGTTGCCGTGCTGTGGCTGGGGCTTCTCCTTGGAGTGTCCTTCATCGCCACTCCGGTGAAGTTTCAGGCGCCGTCACTCAATCTGAGCACGGCGCTCGACGTCGGGCGCGTCACCTTCGCACTGTTCGCGAAGATTGAATGGGTGCTCTTTGCAATGCTCGTCATCGCCATACTGTTGACGGCGCGCCGCCACGTGCAGCGGTGGATATGCAGCATCGCGCTCCTGCTGATCCTGCTGCTCCAGGCGTTTTGGCTCCTGCCCGTTCTGGACTCGCGTGTCGGGGAAATCATAGCTGGCGCGAGCGTACCGGCGACCAATCATCATATCTTCTATATTGGCGCCGAACTGGGGAAGTTTGTTTTACTGCTCATCATATCCCTCGATGCTCTTCGGATGTTCTCCAAATCACGCGGAAACACCTGATGCGCATGACGCTTCACACGGATTACGCTCTCAGAATGCTTATGTATGCCGCCATGAGACGGGATGGATTGTGCACGGTGAACGATGTGGCGAAAGCATATGGACTGTCTCTCAATCATCTTCGCAAGGTGGCGCAAACGCTGCGCAAGCTTGGCTTTATCGAAACGACACGCGGCCGCGCCGGCGGCATCCGCATGGCGATGATACCCGATCATATCAACATCGGCGCCCTCGTCCGCGTGACGGAGGAAGACTTCTCGCTGGTCGAGTGCATGCATGCACAAGGAGGCGGATGCGTGATTGCCCCTGTGTGCAAACTCAAGGGGCTGCTTTCCGAGGCCCTGGCCGCTTATCTGGCGGTCCTCGACAACTACACGCTTGCCGACATCATTCGAAATAAATCCGCGCTCGATTCGTTGTTGAATGCCGACGAGAGCGCGGCTTGAGGTAGTGGGAACGGACACCGATGATAGCAGGACTGACAACCTCGGAGCGCCAGCTGGCGCTTGTAGTATTGTGTCTGATGGCCTTGTGCGGCCTGGTGATGGCGATCGGCGGGCGCGGTGATCCGCTTGGCGTCCACGGCCTCATTGTCGTGGCCTTCAGCCTGGGCTTCGCCTTCTTCGTCATCGCCGGATATTACGCGCCTGAGCCCGACGAGACGCGGCTCGCGCAGTACTACGATGACCCCACCAAGGTCGGCATCGTGCTGACCATGGGCTGGGCCGTGGTCGGCATGCTCTTCGGAGTGTGGGTGGCGGCGCTTCTGGCTTGGCCGGACCTCACCTTCGACGCGGCCTGGGCAAGCTTCGGGCGCATCCGCCCGGTGCATACCTCCGGCGTCATCTTTGGTTTTGGCGGCAACGCCCTGATCGCCACCTCCTTCCACGTCCTGCAGCGCACCACACGGGCGCGTCTGCCCGACCAGTTCAGTCCCTGGTTCGTGCTGATCGGCTACAACCTGTTCTGCGTGCTGGCGGCCAGCGGCT
>JBEBSP010000058.1:0-14851 GCA_040394255.1 Agaricicola taiwanensis
GGAGTGGTTACGCAGAGGACTGCAAATCCTTGCACCCCGGTTCGATTCCGGGCGTGGCCTCCACCCTCTTTCCAATGAGGTTGGTCCCTATATGCCGAGATAACGGCAAAGGGCTGCAAAAGCTCTTTATCCCGAGGCAGCAAAAACTGGGCTTGCCCCGCTTCGACAGCCCGTCACCAAGATTTCATCGGAACTCTCCACTGTCCGAAGAGGCCCGGCATCAATTGATGCTGGGGACTTCAGGCTGTTGCTGTCGCGGCAAGTCGATGGACAACGGTCTCCAGCCGATCGAACCCCTCGTCCAGGTCCGCCTCGCCGACGGTCAGCGGCGGCATGAATTTCAGAACCTCGTCGCGCGGGCCGCAGGTTTCCGCGATCAATCCCTCGGCAAAAGCGGCCGTGGAAACCGTCTCGGCAAGGGATGGGTCCTGAAACTTCAACCCCTGCATCAGGCCAAGACCACGGCGCTCCATCCCGAGCGCACCATGATCCCGGACCAGTGTATCGAGGCGGCGGTGCATCTGAGCCGCGCGCTGATCGAGCGATTGGATGAACGCCGGGGATTGCCAATAGTCCAGCGCGACGGCGCCTGCCACGAAAGCAAGATTGTTGCCGCGGAAGGTGCCGTTGTGCTCACCCGGCCGCCAGTTCTCGTCATGATCGGGCCGGATCAAGGCCATGGACATGGGCAGCCCCAGTCCGCTCAGGGATTTTGACAGGCATACGATGTCCGGCACGATGTCTGCGCGCTCGAAACTGAAGAAGGGGCCGGTACGCCCGCAGCCCGACTGGATATCATCGACGA
This sequence comes from Agaricicola taiwanensis, assembly GCA_040394255.1. Taxonomy (GTDB): domain Bacteria; phylum Pseudomonadota; class Alphaproteobacteria; order Rhizobiales; family Methylopilaceae; genus Agaricicola; species Agaricicola taiwanensis_A. The sequence continues at coordinate 806 of JBEBSP010000058.1, forward strand.
TGAGCAGCGCACCCTGCCGCGCCGCCAATGCGCTCAGGCCTTGCAGCCAGGCCTTGGATGCCACGTTGAGCCCACCCTCGGCCTGGACGGTCTCCACCAGAATGGCCGCCGGCAGGTCCATCCCGCTCGAGGGATCATCAAGCATCCGTTCCAGATAGGCCAGCGTGTCGAATCCATCGTCCATATAGCCGTCGTAGGGCATGCGGATGACGCCGGACAAAGGCTGGCCTGCCGCCTGGCGGTGATAGCGGCTGCCGGTCGCGGCCAAGGCCCCCAGCGACATCCCGTGAAAGGCGTTTGTGAAGGCCACGACAGGCTCCCGGCCCGTCACCTTGCGGGCCAGTTTCAGCGCCGCCTCGACCACATTGGCGCCGGTCGGGCCGGTGAATTGCATGCGGTAGTCGAGGCCGCGCGGCGCCAGCACGACATCGTGAAAGCGTTGCATGAACGCACGCTTGGCCACCGTGTGGAAATCGAGGCTGTGGACGATGTTGTCGCCGTCGAGATAGTCGATCACGGCGCGCTTGATGCGCGGATCGTTGTGGCCGTAGTTCAGCGCGCCCGCGCCCATGAAGAAGTCGATGTAGGCGCGGCCCTGCTCATCATGCACGAGATGCCCCCGCGCGCGGGACAGAACGGCCGGGAAACGGCGGCAATAGCTGCGGACCTGCGATTCGGCGGCTTCGAAGATACTGTCGCCGTCCGCTATGCCCGTCATGAACGCTCTCCTGCTTCAGGCGGAATATCGCGGCGGAAACCGGTCCGCCATGACATGTCTCATTCCGGACGGCGGACCGTCGGGCTCCCCGCATCACCCGCCAGCCCACCCTCTGGGGTCCGCACGGTGCCCGTGGTGTCCAGGCTGCCCCGCGGGTCCGGCATTGTGGGAACCGTCGGGCGTGGCGTCAGCGGACTGGACTGCCACGCCGGCGACCAGAAGGATCCGGCTTGAGCGGGCGCGACCTGCGGCTCGGCATGGTTGGGCAGGATGGAATTCGGCGCGGCGATGTCCTGCTTGGCCGCGTTCGGCGGTCCCACGTCGGGCCGCGATGTCAAGGCCGGGGGCAGGCCGCCCGCAGGCATGGCGGGCGCCGACGACGTGCTGTCGGTGTTCAGGATGACCGGAAGACCGTCCCGACCGCCCATGATAATCATCTTGCTGTTGTTGGAGGTGGCGAGAGCCATGGTGGCCTCGATGCCGCGCAGGCGCAGGTATTCGTCGGTGATGGTGTGCGAGACGATGTCCTGGAATTCACGCACGCCCTCGGCCTCGATGCGCTTGCGTTCGCGCTCCTTCTTTTCGCGTTCGATGCGAAAATCATACTCCAGCATGACGTGGTACTGCTCGGCCTTGCGCTCGATGGCGTCGGCGACGCCCTTGGGCAGGGTCACGCTGCGGATCAGGACGTCCTCGACGTCCACCAACTTGCCGCCGAAGCTCTGGTTGACGAGCGAGGATCCCAACTGGGTCACCATCCGCTCCAGGATCTGTGCCTGGATGAAGGCGCGGCTGCCAGTGTAGAGCTGCTCGGGTGAATAATGCGCGATCAGCTCGCGCGCCTGCGAGCCGATCTCGGGGTAGACGAGCACCTCGGGGTAATCCGGGCCGACGAGCTTGTGGAGCTGCCCAACAGTGTTGCTGTTGATGCGGTAGCGCACCGCGATGTCGACCTCCATGCCGAGGCCGTTGGACGAGATCGTGTCGTAGACCCGCGAGCTGTTCTGCAGGCGTGCGTCATAGATGAACATCTCGTCCCAGGGAAAGATCACCTGGACGCCTTCGCTGAAGCTCCGCTCGGTGACCGTACCGCCCAGGAAGCGCAGCCACAGCACGCCCACATGCCCCGCCGGAATGTTGATGAAGACCCGTGGCGCGAGCATCATCAGGCCGAAGATGGACATCAGGATCAGCGCATAGATCGCCACGGCGTTGCGCATGCACCACCGCCGCCAGCGGTATCTGAGACCGCCGCCATCTGCCGTGTTGACCGCCTCAGCCGCCATGAAGTCCGCCCGCGAAAGCCCCGGCCTTCATATCCACCCGTTCATCCCGTCACTTACGCTCGTTCAGCCGCACATGCTCGATCTTGCGGCGGATGTCCCGCGAAGGGCGCGAAACGATCTGAATCAGGAAATCACCGACCGGCGTGATGATGATCGCCAGCACGAAATGGCCGATAAACCCGACCACGGTGTTCCGCCCCATGATGCCGCATACCAGGCACGCCAGAAGATAAAGGACCACCAGAATCATCTGCATAGGGCCGCAGTCCGCTCAAGATTGACCACATGCGTTCGGGAGGGCGCACGGCCCTCCCCCCGCATCATTCGACGACCATCCGCGACGCGGATGGTCAGGCTGCCGCTTTCTTGGCCGCCGAAGGTGAGACCTTCTTCTTGCCCTCTTCCAGCTTCTCGCGGAAATAGTCTTCCACGGCCTTGGGGTCGAAGGTCAGGAAAGTGCCGCCGGACGCGAAATGCTGCTGGAACACCTTGCCCACCGCATAGGTGAAGGCGGAATAGAAGGCCGGCAGCGTCAGCAGGCTGACGGCGGTGCCGATCACCGGGGTGTAGCGCGCGATGCCGCGCACGATGCCCGTGGTGAAGGTGCTGGCGGCCATGCCCTTGGCCGTGACGGAGGCGAGCAGCGCCGTGACCGAGACCTTCACGGCCTGGGTGTTGAAGGGCACATCATAGCGGATGGCCAGCTCACGCAGCATCTTGACCTGTACGGCGATCAGCGCCGCAGTGTCCAGGAAGGTCACGGGAATGACCCCTGCGCCCATGGACCAGTACATATTGGTGCGGATGATGTCGTCGGCCGTCTTGTCTGCAACGATCGTTACGACTTCGGCTTCGGTTTCCGTGGAGGCTGCTGCCTCGGTCGTGGTGGCCATTCTGAACTCCCCATCTGATGTTCGATCACAGCCGGACACTTGAAGACAGTGTGCGTGCATTCCCCTTGGTCCACACGCGCCTCACCGGATGCGTGTCCAACATCATGGATTCACTTTACGATTTCAATAAGTTTCGCGCATCTGCAACAGTTTCATCCCCACAGGTCGATTTTATGCGGTGACATCAGGAGATTGCATTGACGCGCGGGCCACCCGGACTCCACTCTGAAAGCTGATTCCAGCGGGGAATGGCATGAAGAGCAGTCTGGCTGCCAAGATCGGCGGAGCGATGGCTCTCATCATCGTGGCGGCGGTGTCCACGACGACCCTGCTCAACATCCTGCGGTTCGAGGAAGCCTACCAGGACTTCGTTGCGCGCCGCCTCCATGTTATTGCCGCCGACATCCGCCGCGACGTGGTGTTCGGCCTGGATCTCGGACTTCCGCTCCAGGCCATGGACAATCTGCCCGACATCCTGGCGCGCCACATCCGCGCGGGCGATATCGAGGCCATCACGCTGCGCGATTGCGAAGGCGGCATCGTGGAAAGCGCCGGCACGCCGCGGCACGTCGGCGGGGTGGCCTGGCCTTCACGCAAACCGCCCGAGACATGGCGCCGGTTCTCGGACGAAACTGTCGCACTCGGCGTCCGCATCGACAATGCGCTGGGCGAATGCGCCGGCGTCATCACCGTCGACCACAGCGCCGCGCTCTATGCCGCTGCCATCGACCGGAATCGCCTGCGCCTTCTGGCGGCTGGCGCGGCGGGCATGCTCGTGGCCATCCCGGCTTTCCTTCTGGCACGCCGCCTGTTCCGCCGCCGGCGCGCGGTGCTGGGCGCGATCGAGGCCAACATGGCCGCCATCCTCGCCGGGGCAGCCGATGGCGGCGACGGCATCGATCCGCAGGCCCTGCCCTCCGGCGATACGATCGAACGCATGGTCGTGGAGGCCTATCGCAACGCACGGCCCGCCATGATCGCCGCCACGGCCTCGGGCAAGGACGATCAGGCATGATCCGCCGCTGGCTGCTCGATCCCGTCACGCAGTGCATCTGCATAACAGGCGTCGCGCTGGCCGTGGCCTTGTCGGGCATTTCCCTGCTGTCGTTCCACACCAGCCAGGACGCCCTGTTCGGGCAGTTGGCGGGGAAGGCGCTGATCGAGACCGACCAGGCGCGTCGCAGGATCGACCGGGCGCTGGACCTGGGCATCCCCCTCGACGGGATCGTCGGCATCGACGCGATGTTCAAGGGACTGGTCGCGGCGGAACCCGACATCGCCTTCATGGTCGTGAGCGGTTCCGACGACGGGATCGTTTCCGCGTCGGGACTTTCCGCATCGGAAATCGGTGTGATCCAGGCGGCCGCGCCGGAGGCCATGCCCGAGGGAGCGGCTTCCGGCCAATCCCTGCGGGGCGGCCACCTCATCACACGCCTGCCGCTCACCACACCGTCCGCGGCCGGGAGCCACGTGGCCATCGGCTACGACGCGGAGGCGCTGACGCGGCCGCTGCGCGACAGTCTGGTCGATGTCGGGATCATCCTGTTGGCGATCATGCTCCTGTCCTTCGAGTTGATGCTCCTTGTGCTGACCGTGAACGTGGTGCTGCCCGCCCGCACCGCCATCCGCGTGCTCCGCGAGGCCGCCACCGGCCGCTTCTCGCTGCTGCACGGACAGGTCATGACCGACGAGCTTGGTCGGGTGCTCGGCCGCATCAACGAGGGGGTGCGGCGCGGTGCGGCGAAACTCGGCATCACGCCGAGCGCCACCCATGAACCGCGCCTCGTCGGCGTGCGGCTTCTGGCCTTCCTGTTCGTCTGCGCCGAGGAACTGGCCCGGCCGATCATGCCGGCCTATTTCGAGACGTTCATCACCAGCGTCCCGGCCCTCGGCCGCGAGACGGCGATCGGCATGATGATGGGCGCGCACATGATTATGGTGGCGCTGATAACACCAGCTGCCAGCATGCTTTACGGCCACATAGGCCGCCGCCACATGTATGCGGCGGGCGCGCTGATCGCCACCCTGGGACTGCTCGGGACGGCTTTCGCGCAGGGTTTCTGGGATCTGTTGCTGTGGCGCACGCTGTCAGGCGCCGGCTATGCCATTACCTTCACGGCGTGTCAGGGCTTCGTGCTGGAAAGCACCGGCCAGGCCAACCGCTCGCAGGGCGTCGCCATGATGGTCAGCGGCATCATGCTGGCGGATGTATGCGGTCCGGCCATCGGCGGCATACTTGCCGCACGCATCGGCTATCCGGCCACCTTCGTGCTCGGCGCCGGGCTGGCGCTCCTCGCCGTGGTCCTGATGCCGCGCCTGATGGGACCGGATACGCGCGCCACCGCCGACCGGCCGCCGCGCATCACATGGAGCGCCCTCACCGGAACGCTGCGCAGCCCGCGCTTCGTGGCGCTGCTGCTTCTGGCCGCCATCCCCTCCAAAGTGCTGCTGACAGGCTATCTCTATTACCTCGTGCCGGTCGCGCTCATCGAGCGGGGCGCGAATGCCGCCGAAGTGGGCCGGGCGCTGATGATCTATGGCCTCGTCGCCCTGGTCTCCGGCCCATTGTTCGCGCGCCTCGCCGACGCCAGGGGCCGCCATGGACTGGCCGTGGCGGCAGGCGGGCTGATCGCCGCCATGGGCATTTTGCCGGTGGCCGAAATACCCGTGGCCTGGGTGATCTTCCTCGGCATCGCCGCGCTGGGCCTGGGCCAGGCGCTTTCGATCTCGTCGCAGGTCTCGGTGGCGATCGACCTGTCGGCCGCCGCGATCAACGTTCACGGCACCGGGCCGGTCATGGGTGTGATGCGCCTGATGGAGCGCCTCGGCGGCAGCTTCGGACCCTTCGTCGCCGCCAGCCTCGCCGCGGCCTTCGGCACAACCACCGCCATGGGCTTGCTGGCGCTCTATGCGGGCGGCAGCGCGATCCTGTTCCTCGCAGTGTCGATGCGCGCACCGAAACCGCAGCCGGATGCGCCGTCATGATCCTCTCGCGGCGCGCCCTTCTCCAGATCGGCCTCGGCGGCGCTCTCGCGCGTCCGGCACGGGCGCAGGGCACGCGATCCTATCGGATTCTCATGCTGCTCTGGCGCGGGGAAACGCCGGTGGAGAAAGGGTTCCGGGACTATCTGGCCGAACAGGGCATGCGCGCGGAGTTCCTGATTCGCGATCTCGATCGCGATCTCTCGCGCCTTCCGGGCTTCATCGCGGAGGCCCGGAACCTGAAGCCGGATCTGGTCTACACCTGGGGCACCGGCATCACGCTGGGCACCGTAGGCCCCTGGGACGCGCCCGATGCGCGGGTCCATCTCACTGATGTTCCCGTGGTGTTCAGCATGGTCTCTTCACCCTGGAAGACCGGCATCGCCGCCCCCCCCGACAGGCCTCCACGCGCCTTCGTGACGGGTGCCGTGCATATCGCGCCCCTGGAGGTGCAGATCAACGCCATCCGCGCCTACCTGCCGCTGCGAAAGCTCGGCATCGTCTACAACCGCCAGGAGCCGAACTCGGTCTCCAACGCCGAGGACCTGCGGGCGCTCGGCGGAGCCATGAATTTCGAGCTGCTGGAAGCCCCCCTCCCGACCGAGGGCGGAGCCGCGCCAAGTCCGGACGCCATTCCCGGCGCCGTGGCGGATCTGGCACGGCGCGGCGCGCAGGTTCTCTACATCGGCCCGGATAATTTCGTGGGCGCCCATCGCGCCGCGCTGACCGCCGCCGGCCTCGCCGAGGGCCTGCCCTGCTTCACGGGAACCGAGCTTGAGATACGCGACGGCGACGCCATGTTCGGCCTCGTCAGCCGCTATGACATGGTGGGGCGGCTCGCGGCCTCCAAGGCCATGCGCATCCTGGCCGAGGGCCGATCGCCGGGCGAGGTGCCCATCGAAACGCTTCAGCGCTTCAGCTATGTGGTGCGCCTGCCCGTCGCCTTCGCGCTGAAGCTCTATCCGCCCCTGCCCCTCCTGGACTATGCCGAGGTCATCCGCTGACACCGCCCGATCTCATAACGCGCCGCCTCACGGCAGATGATCTGCCCGCCATCATCGAGCTGCACCGTCTGTCGCGGGAAGGCATCCGGGACGATCTCATCGCCCATGACAGCAATGCCTTCTTCGCCGAACACGTCGAGGTCCGCGGGCGCATCTTCGGCCTGAGCGACAGTGAAGGGCTCGCGGCCTATGGCGTGCTCGGCCTGCCCGGCCCGACCGACCCCAACCTCGGCGAAGACCATGGCCTGGACGGCGAAACCCGGGCGCATGTCGCTCACATCGATGGCGTGGCGGTCCATCCCCGACGGAGGGGACGTGGCCTGCACAGGCACCTCATCCGCTGGCGTGTCCAGGAGGCCCTGGCGCATGGGCGCCCGATCGCGCTCGGCACCGCCGCGCCGGAAAACACCGCGAGCCTGGGCAACCTGCTCGCCTGCGGCTTCCACATCGCCGGACTGAAAAGAAAATTCGGCGGATGGCGTTTTCTGCTGCGACTCGATGCAGGATGCGAAACGGACGCGAACGGGGCCGGACAATGGCTGGCGCTGGACGATCGCGACCAGCTGCAAGCGCGGCTTCAGGCAGGCTGGCGCGGCACAAGGCTCGACGCTTCACCGCTCGTTCGTGTCTTGTTGCGCGCGCCTGACGTGGAACGAGGAAGCGGGGACGGCTCATGACGGAGACTGTGGCGCGGCATCCGATCATCACCATCGCCACGCTGAAAGGCGGCAGCGGCAAGAGCACCATCGCCAGTTGCCTCGCCGTGCAGTGGCAGGTGCTTGGGCGCAGGCCGATCCTCATCGACGCCGATCCGCAGCGCTCCATCGCCCGCCTGGCGGCGCGCGAGCGCGCGCTCGGCGGCGTGCCCGTATTCGAGGACAGCCACGCGACCGTCGCCGCCACCGCCCGCCGTCATGCGCCGCAAGGCGATCCCATCATCATCGACACCGCCGGTTTTCGCACCGCCGCGACGCTGGCCGCCATCTCGGTGGCGGATCTCGTCATCGTGCCGGTGAAACCGTCGCCGCTGGATGTCGACGTGATGGTGGACACCGCCCGCGCCCTGAGCAGCGGGAGCCACACGCCCCCGCCGTTCAAATGCCTGCTTACCCAGACCACGCGCGATACCATCATCGCCCGCCACATCCGGCAGGAACTTCGGTCATCCGGTTTTCCCGTTCTGGACAGCGAGATCTCGAATCGTGTGATCTACGGGGAGGCAGCCCTTTACGGCGCCACGCCCACCATGCTCAATCCGTCGGGAACGGCGGCCTGGGAGATCAGCATGCTGACGGCGGAAATCGACATTCTGGTGGACATGCTGCCATGAGCCGCAAGCTTCCGAGGGCCACCACGCAGACCTTGGCCGATGTCTCCGGCGCGCAGACCGTGGCGGCCGAACCGCCCCCTTCCTCCGAAACCAACAATGCCGATTTGCATCCGAATCTGCACCGCGCCCAGGCCCAGGCCATCGTGGATCGCCACACCACGCTGTCCGCGATCGGCGGAATCGTGCCGATACCGCTTGCCGACACCATCAGCCTCATGGTGATCGTCTCGCGCATGGTGGGCGCGCTCGCCCGTCACTACGGCGTGCCGACCCGGCCGGAACGGCTGCGCACCATCACGGCGGCGGTGATCGGCGGAGTGGCGCCGCCGGTGCTCAGCGGCATCACGGTATCCGGGCTCGCCCGGCTTGTCCCCGGCGCCTATCTGTTCGGCGCGGCCCTGTCCTCGACAGCGGCGGCGGGGCTGACGCGCGCTCTCGGCCAGGCGTTCATCCTGCATTTCGAGGCCGGCGGCACCGTCCTCGACTTCGATCCCGACAGCGTGGTGGAACACCAACGGACGGCCACGGCCTGATCGCCCGTCCAAGCAATCGGCCTCAGTTCGTGCTTGCCGCCGCCTGCGCCCAGCCCTTCTCCCGCCAATAGCGCTCGGCACCGGGATGGAACGGCAGGAAATTGCCCTTCTCGAACATGACGCGGGCATCGACATTGCCCAGTGCCGGGTGCAGGGCGCGGAACCGGTCCACGTTCTCGGCCACGGTTTTGGTCAGCCAGTAGACGACGTCGGGGTCCATGGGTTCGTAGGCCAGGAGCGAAGCCTTGATCCCGAAGGATTCCAGCGGCGCGTCCTGCCCGTGATAAGTGCCGGCGGGAAGCGTCTGCCGGAAATAATACTGGTGCTGCGCGAGAAGGGCATCGAGCCCGTTGTTCCACATGCCCACCAGCCGCGCGTCGCAGTTTTGCAGGATGTCGGTGATGATGGCCGCCGGATGCCCGATCCACATGCCGAAAGCGTCGAGATAATCGCCGCACAACCCTTGCCGGTTGAAATCGGGCGGCACCTCGTCGGCCCGGCGCAGATCGGCCGCCGTCAGCCCCAGACTGCCAAGATACTGATCCCAAAGCTGGCGCAAGGCCGTGCCCTTCGGCCCCAGGTTGACGCGCTTGTCCCTGATACCCAGCGGGCTGTCGATGCCGCTGGCGCGGCGCACCACCATCACGCCCATCTCGTCATGCAGCGACATCACCGAGCGGGCGCCGGGAATGGGAGCCTCGCCCGTTGCCGCGCGATAGTTGGTGTCGGACTGGACGATAATCATCTGCGCCCGGCCTTCCTTCATCAACTGCACATTGCTTGCCACCCCCTGGGATCGCAAGGGAACGCAATGGATGCGGTGCTGCTCGTAGGTCAGCCTCAGGGCGCCGCAGAGCGCACTGGCGATGAAATAGTAAACCCCGGCGGTGCTGCCGCTGTAGATGGTCAGGAAGCGCTCGGGCGGACGCGCCGGATCCAGATCGATCGTGGCGCCGTCGCGCTGCGCGGTCGGATCATACTGATAGAGAGGAACGGCATCGGGCCGATAGGGCAGATCGCCCGGCGCGGATTGGGCAAACGCGCTCCCCATGCTCAATGTGAGAATGGCGGCACCTGCCAGCAGAGTCCCGAATATCCTCATACTCTTCCCTAACCAATGACAGCACAAACTGCGGGGCAAATCCTGGATAATTCCATGTGCTACTATCCGTGGCAAAAGGATAACAGCATGAGCCTAGCCTGCCCTTCTTCCGATGCACCCGGACGGTCTCTGACGAAACTGCGCGATCCGCGCTTGATTCTCAATGACCGCCGGATGCCGGAGATGCCCTTCTCAGCATTGTCTTCCACCTTGTCCGGCACGGATATGGATCGGGCGGCGCAAACCATCAGGGGATGGTCCGCGTATGAGGCAACGCCGCTGCTGTCCCTTGCCGGTTTCGCCCGGATGCTCGGTCTTGCCTCCGTGCTCTGCAAGGACGAATCCCGGCGGTTCGGCTTCGGCGGCGTGAAGGCGCTGGGTGCTCCATATGGGCTCGCCCTCATGCTTGAGGCACGCCGCCCTTGTCCCCCCTCGGACTTCGAGGCCATTGCCGCAACCGACGGCAACCACGGCCTCGCGCTCGCCTGGGCCGCGAGCCGATTCGGCTGCCGGGCGCGCATCCTCGTCGGGCGCGGCGTGGACACAGCCCGCATCGGCCTCATTCGCGCGGCGGGTGCCCAGGTGGACATCATCGACGGCACCTATGACGAAGCCGTACTGGAAGCGGAAGCGCGCGCGGCGAGGGACGCATCCCTGCTGCTCGTCACGGATACCGACTACGATGGCCGCCTGCCGGTCACGCGCGCCATCATGGCGGGCTATGCTTTGCTCGGAGAAGAGATCTGGCGCGAGATTCGGGCGGACGCGCCGACTCACATCGTCCTGCAATGCGGCGTCGGCGGCATGGCCGCCGGGGTTGTCGCCGGTCTCTGGCGGCGCATGGAGCAACTTACGCCCCGGATCGTGACCGTGGAACCGCGCACCGCCGCATGTCTCCAAACGAGCATCGAGGCCGGCGTGAGCATTGGCGTGCCCGGACGGCTTGAAACCCGCATGGTGGGCCTGTCCTGCGGACGGGCCTCGCGACCCGCCTGGGACATCCTCAGGCACACCGCTTTTGCGGGCCTCGCCATCGACGACGGTCATGCCGAGCATGTCCAGAACGATCTCGCCAACGGGGCCTATGGCGATGTGCCGCTGAGGACAGGCGATACCGGCGTTGCCGGGCTTGCGGGACTGGCGGCGGCGGCTTTGAGCCCATCCGTGCGCCGGGCGCTGGGCCTGGAGACCGGCAGCCGCGTGCTGGTAATCAACAGCGAAGGGCCGTTGCCCGATCCGGCATCGCCCGCGCTTCGTCCAGAATGAGCCGCATGATCTCGCCCCGACGCTCGTTCAGGAAGAAGTGCCCCCCGGACAGACATTCGAACCGAAAACGCCCTCCAGACGCCCTCTCCCATTGCGCCACCAGCGGAGGCGGCGCCTCCTCGTCATCGGCGCCCGCCAGCGCCAGGACCGAACCTGACAGCCGTGCCGGTTCAATCTTCGGGCCATAGGTCTCCGACATGCGGAAATCGGCGCGCAGCAGCGGCAGGAACAGCCCCATCAGTTCGGCATGCTCCAGGATTTCGCGCGGCGTTCCGCCCATGTCGGCGAGACGCGCGCGGAACTCGGACTCCGGCAGGGCATGAGCCGGCGGCCTTAGTGGAGTGATATGCGGTGCGCGACGGCCCGACACAACGGTGAGGAGCGGCCCTGCGGCGCGTGCCTCCAGCCCAAGGGCAAGCTCATAGGCGATGGCGGCCCCGAGGCTGTGGCCGAACAGCGCGAAAGGCACGTCGAGATGCATCGACAAGGCCTCCAGCAGGGGAGGCAGCACGCTCTCCATGCTGTCGAGCCTGTGTTCCGAGAGGCGGTTTTCGCGTCCCGGCAGTTGCACGGCGATCACCTCGATATCCGGCGGGGCCTCCTGCGCCCACAGCCGATAGACCGACGCCCCGCCTCCCGCATAGGGCACGCAGAACAGCCTGAGCGCGGGCTTGACCACCGGCCGGAAGCGGATCAGCCATGGCGAGCCCGTCATGCCGCCGCCGGCGTGAGCCGTCCCTCGTCCATGTGCAGGATGTGGTCGGCGGTGTCGAAATAATGATCGTCATGGGTGACGCAGATGACGATCTTGCGTCGCGCCTTCAGGCCCGGAAGGATTTCCTGATAGAATATCTTGCGGAAGTGCGGGTCCTGATCGGCGGCCCATTCGTCCAGCACGATGACCGGCTTGTCCTCCAGCTCCGCGAGGACCAGCGCCAGGCGCTTGCGCTGCCCCGTGGACAGGTCGACCGTGGTGAAGGCGCCGTCGCGCACCTCGACCTTGTCCAGGATATCCATGCGTTCGAGCAGCGCGGCGGCGTGGCCGGCGGAGCGCTCATCCACACCATAGAGCTGGCGGAAGAGGTGGTAGTCGGAGAAGATCGCGGCAATCTGGTCGCGGTAGGCCTGGGCCTGGGCACGGCTCAGGGCATGGCCGTTTATCACGAGGTGGCCCGAACGGGCGGGCGTCAGGCCGGTCAGCAGCCGCAGCATGGTGGATTTCCCCGCGCCGTTGCCGCCGGTGATGAAGGTCACCTCACCTGCCCGGAAGGTCGCGTCGAGCGGCCCGACGGAGAAACCGGGGGTGCCATCGGCATCCTCGTAGGTGAAGCGCAACGCCCGCAGTTGGATGGTCTCGACCAAACCGTCCAGCGGCACGGCGTGCTCATCGGGAGCGACGTCCAGCGCCTCTCCCATGCGGCGCTGCAGGGCGCGGATGCCCGCCAAGGACGCCTCGATCTCAGTGATGGCGGGGATGGCCTGCGTGATGGTGCCGATGGGGCCGATCATGAACAGCGCCGCCGTGGTGGCCGGCACCACGACCTCGTGATAGTCCTTGGCGAAGATCGGGACCACGAAGACCATCAACCCGACCAGAACGTAGAAAACCACCTGGATCAACGCGAATTCCAAGGCCCAGCGCTTCTGGATGCTCGTCTGGGCGGTCTGCGCCTCCCGCGACAAGGCGGCGAAGTCGGCCATCAGCGCGTCGGAGCGTGCGGCGCTCATGCGCAGTTCCTTGAAGCCGCTCAGGATGCCGCGCAGGCTGTCGAACAGCCGGGCCTCGTCGGCCTTGGCCTTGCGGCGCATCACGGCCAGTTCGTTCATCCGCCGCATGTGTACGCTTATGGCCACCACGGAGAACAGCATAGCGAGCCCGAAGGCGGGCAGAGACAGATAGGCCAGATAGAACGAGACAAAGACCAGCAGGACCACCTGCTGCACGCCGATGACCAGCAGCGGCAGGCTCTGCGAGATGGTCTGGGTGGTCTTGGTGAGCGCCGCGTAGAGCGGCTGACGCCCGACGTGCTCCAGCACCTCGGGATTGGAGCGGCGGATGCTCTGGAACAGGTCGACGCGGATGCGGTGGATGACCTGCTCCACCTGCCGGGCCGAGGCGGTCATGACCGCGTTCTGCGACAGGGTATAGATCATCACCGCCGCCATCAGCACGAACGCCAGCAGAAGGCTTGGCGAGCCATGAGCCGCGGTCTGCGCCGCCATGGTGACCACCGCGAGGATGGCCGTGGTGCTGACCGCGCCGATCACGGTTTGGAGCATCATGGCTTGCTGGCGGCTGCGCGGCTGGTCGCGCAGGAGGTTCAGGAGTTCCATCTCAACCGGCTCCATGCGGCGCGGCGAAGATTTCCGTAAGCCGTCCTTCGTCCAGATGCAGCCGCCGGTCCGCCACGTCGAAGTAGTGATCGTCATGGGTCACGGCGATCAGCGTTATGCCCTGACTACGGAGGTCCGGCACCACCTCGCGGTAGAACTTGCGGCGGAAATGCGGGTCCTGGTCGGCGGCCCATTCGTCCAGGATCAGGATGGGTTTCTTCTCAAGCAGCGCGGCCACCAGCGCCAGTCGCTTGCGCTGCCCGGCGGAGAGTTCGACCCGGCTGAAGCGGCCGTCCTCGATGGCGGCAATTCGGGTCATTTCCATGAGCGTCATGAGATCCTGTGCCAGAGCCGTGTCCAGCGGTGCGACGCCGTAGAGATGCCGGAACAGGTGGTAGTCGGAAAAGACCGTGGCCATGAGTTCGCGGTAGGCTGGCCGCGCCTGCGGGCCGATGGCGGTCCCATCGACGCGGATCGTCCCCTCCTGCGGCACGTAAAGGCCAGTCAGGAGCTTAATCAACGTGGACTTTCCCGAGCCGGTGCCACCGGTGATGAACACCGTCTCGCCCCGGCGCACGGTAAGATCGACGGGGCCGAT
>JBEBSP010000059.1:0-14831 GCA_040394255.1 Agaricicola taiwanensis
GGGTGAGGATCACAGAATCGAGCAGGTGGCGCTGCGACGGCTGTGATTGATGCAGAAGCGTGTGCGACGAGGGGGCTCAGGCATGACGACACGTATTTTTCTGGCTTTGATGATGGGATTGCTGGGTCTTGCAAGCGCGGGCGCCGAGCATGCTCATCCCGTATGCATGGGGCGGGATCTTCTGGCCGAGCTGAGAGCAAAAAACCCGGACGCCTACGCTGTCTTCAAGGCGGACATGGCAAAGGTTCCCAATGCCGAGGGCCTGCTCTGGCGCATCGAGAAGGAAGGACAGCCTGTCTCCCACCTTTTCGGCACCGTCCATCTTACCGACCCCCGGGTGACGGCCTTTCCGAACGAGGTCACCGAGGCGCTGGATGGCAGCGAAATTCTGGCCCTGGAGTTGGCCGCGATCGGAGATCTCAAGGGAGAGGCGACAATGACGGCGATGTCTCTGGTCAGAGGCATGAACATCGCCAACAAGCCACAACTCATTGATTTCACCGATGAGGAGCGATCCCGCCTGATGCGCGCGCTGGCGGCGCGTGGCGTGCCGGCCAAAGCCATCCAGAGCGTGAAGCCATGGTTCCTGACCATTCTTCTGGCGACGCCCGCCTGTGAATTCGAGCGTACAAAACTCAAGATCGACACTGTGGATGAAGTCATCGCCAAGCGCGCCCGTGAGCGCAGCATTGAAGTGGTGGGCCTTGAGACGAACATCGAGCAGCTTAAGGTTCTGACCGGCATCAAGCCCTGGATCTACAAAGCATCACTGCGTGACATGACCCGCGCCGAAGGGCGCATCGAGGATGTCACGGAAACCCTTGTCCAGCTTTACATCGACCGCCGCGTCGGAGGGCTCCTGCCTGCCTATCCGCATATTCTCCTGCCGGAGGAGAATCTCAAGGCGAGCCTTGGCCTCATCGATACCCTCATGGGATCACGAAACGGCCTGATGAAAGAACGGGCCCTGCCGCTTCTGGCGAAAGGCCGGACGTTCATCGCCGTAGGCGCGCTGCATTTATCAGGAGACGGCGGTCTGGTGGAACTGCTGCGCAAGGAAGGTTATCAACTGACGCGCATCTGGTGATGCGCGCCAAGCCCGCCGCGGATTCATTCCCTGATTCACGTGAAACACCTCACGCGGGCGTCAGCATCAACCCGCCCTGTTCCGCCAGTTCCCTGAGGCTCGTCTGCGGCCGCGCGCCCATGTGGCCCAGCACCTCCGCCGCGCAAAGCGCTCCGAGCCTCGCCGCCTCTTCGTGTGAGGCGCCGCGTGCGAGGCCCATCAGGAAGCCCGCCGCGAACAGGTCGCCCGCGCCGGTGGCGTCGACCACGCGTTCCACCGGATGGGCCGCAACCTCGACGCGACTGCCCCCGGATATCACCACCGCACCCTTCTCGCTGCGCGTCATGACGGCGATCTTCGCATCGGCGGCGAGGTTGGCCAGCGCGGTTTCCGTATCAGCGGTCTCGTAGAGCGCGCGGGCCTCATGCTCGTTGGCGAACAGCACGTCCACCGCGCCGGAACGCAGCAGCTCCAGGAATTCCGCCCGGTAGCGGTCGACGCAGAAGCTGTCCGACAGCGACAGCGCCACCTTGCGGCCCGCGCCATGGGCGATTGTCGCGGCGCGGCGGAAGGCGCGTTTCGCCTCGGCGGGGTCCCACAGGTAGCCTTCCAGATAGGTGAACCGGCTGTCGGCGATCACGGCCTCGTCCACGTCGTCCGGTCCCAGATGCTGGCTGGCGCCCAGATAGGTGTTCATGGTGCGCTCGCCGTCGGGCGTGACGAGGATGACGCAGCTGGCGGTCCCCGGGCCGTCCGTGGCAAGGGCGGTGTCGAAATGGACGCCCGCGGCGCGGATGTCATGGGCGAAGCTCCGGCCCAATCCGTCGTCGCGCACCTTGCCGATGAAGGCGGCCTTGCCGCCCAGCGAGGCGACGCCCGCGCAGGTGTTGGCCGCGCTGCCGCCGGAGACCAGCACGGTCGAGCCGATGACGCCATAGAGCGCCTCGGCGCGGGCCTCGTCGATCAGCGCCATGGACCCCTTGGCCATGCCCTCGCGGACGAGATCGCTGTCCTCGGCGCGGGCGAGGATGTCGATGATGGCGTTGCCGAGGGCGGCGACGTCGAAACGCGGTGCGGTCATGGAGGCTCCTTGAATCTGCGTCCGGTCCTTCGAGACGCCGCCTGTGGCGGCTCCTCAGGATGAGGTCTGTGGGGGTGGCGCTTCTGAAGGAGCGCCGCGCATTCCGCCTCGTCCTGAGGAGGCTGCGCGGCAACCGTCTCGAAGGATCGGCCACGCGTTCCCTGCGCTCTTACCCGCCCGCGCCTCCCGCCTCAAGCGCAAAGCCGCTTGCGCCGCCGTCCGCCTTGCCATAAGGCCAGCCCAAACCAGTTTCAGGCGAGCATCATGGCCACCTTCCCCGAACGCGTATTCTCCGGCGTCCAGCCGACCGGCAACCTCCACCTCGGCAACTACCTCGGCGCGATCACCAAGTTCGTGGCGCTGCAGGACCGCTACGACTGCATCTACTGCGTGGTCGACATGCACGCCATCACCGTCTGGCAGGACCCGGTCGAGCTGAAGAAGACCATCCGCGAGGTCACCGCCGCCTTCATCGCCTGCGGCGTCGATCCGGTGCGGAACATCGTCTTCAACCAGAGCCAGGTGCCGCAGCACGCCGAGCTGGCCTGGATCTTCAACTGCGTCGCCCGCATGGGCTGGCTCAACCGGATGACCCAGTTCAAGGAGAAGGCCGGCAAGGACCGCGAAAACGCCTCCGTCGGCCTCTATGCCTATCCGAACCTCATGGCCGCCGACATCCTGGCCTACCGCGCCACCCATGTGCCGGTGGGCGACGACCAGAAGCAGCATCTGGAGCTGACCCGCGACATCGCGCAGAAGTTCAACAACGATTTCGCCGCCTCCATCGAGGCCAACGGCTACGGCGACGCCTTCTTCCCCATGACCGAGCCGCTGATCGCCGGCCCGGCCACCCGCATCATGTCGCTGCGCGACGGCTCCAAGAAGATGTCGAAGTCGGACCCCTCCGACTATTCGCGCATCAACCTCTCCGACGACGCCGACGCCATCGCCCAGAAAGTGCGGAAGGCCAAGACCGACCCCGAGCCGCTGCCCTCCGAGGAGGAGGGCCTGAAGGGCCGCCCCGAGGCCGACAACCTCGTCGGCATCTTCGCCGCATTGGCCGGGCGCACCAAGGCGGAGGTGCTGCGCGACTACGGCGGGCGCAATTTCTCCGAGTTCAAGGGCGCGCTGGTGGACCTGTCGGTCGCCCGGCTCGGCCCCATCGGCGCGGAGATGAAGCGCCTGACCGGCGATCCGGCCGCCATCGACGCGATCCTGGCCGATGGCTCCGGGCGCGCCGAGGCCATCGCCTCGGAAACGCTGAAGGCGGTCAAGGACATCGTCGGCTTCGTGCGGGGCTAGATCGGGGCTTGCCCTGACAACCGCGCGCCGCCACACTCCCTTCCCATGACACTCGCCACACGACGCTGCTACGAGGCCGGCCACCGGCCGAAAATCCTCGTCGTCATCGATGACACCGAGGAATGCGAACGCGCGGTCTATTTCGCCGCGCGCCGCGCCAAACGGCAGGGCGCCATGGTCGCCATGCTGGGGATTATCGCGCCCGGCGATTTCCAGAACTGGTTCTCGGTCGGCGACGTCATGCGCGAGGAGGCCGAGGCCGAGGCCCGAGGCCACATCGCCCGCCACGCCGCCCGCATCCGCGAGATCGCGGGCGTGGAGCCCGAGCCGATCGTTCGCGAGGGCAAGCCCGGCGAGGAGATCCAGTCGCTGATCGAGGAGGACGAGGACATCGCGATCCTGATTCTCGCGGCCGGCACGGGCACGGAAGGCCCCGGCCCGCTGGTGACGCATCTGGCGGGCAAGGCGTCGGGCAGCTTCCCGATTCCGCTGATGATCGTGCCGGGCCATCTCACCGACGCCGAGATCGACACGCTTTCCTGACCGGTCCGGCCGTCCACGATTGATTCGCGCGCCCCGAAGGTCCATATCAGGGGTGAGAGAGAACGTTTGAATCGTTCTAAAGTCTACGCGCGTCAGCGCCCGCCCGGAGGCGAAAGCGATGTTCATCCAGACCGAAGCCACCCCCAATCCCGCCACGCTGAAGTTCCTGCCCGGCAAGACCGTGCTGGCCGAAGGCACCTTCGAGGCGCGCGACGCCGAGAGCGCCCACCGCTCGCCGCTGGCCGAAAAGCTGTTCGGCATCGAGGGCGTCACCGGCGTGTTCTACGGCGCGGACTTCGTGACCGTGACCAAGGGCGCGGGCGAATGGCCGCATCTGAAGCCCGCCATCCTGGGCGCGATCATGGAGCATTTCATGTCCGGCGCGCCGATCCTGGCCGAGGGTGCTCCGCAGACGGAGGAAGCCGCCGGCGAGGAATTCTTCGACGCCGGCGACGAGGCCATCGTCGTCACCATCAAGGAACTGATCGACACCCGCGTGCGCCCCGCGGTGGCCATGGACGGCGGCGACATCACCTTCCGGGGCTTCAAGGACGGCGTGGTCTTCCTCAACATGCAGGGCTCCTGCCAGGGCTGCCCGTCCTCGGTGGCGACGCTGAAGCACGGCATCGAGAACCTGCTGCGCCATTTCGTGCCGGAAGTTCAGGAAGTCCGTCCGATGTGAGGGCGTTTTCAGCAAAACGCGTCGAAACAGATAGTATAGAGCACAGTCGGCGAACCTGCTTTCGCCGACTGTGCTCCAAGGCTTTTCCGCCGCCCGAATCCATGCGCACATGGTGGCGGGACGTGAATCGGGGCAGGTGACGGCGTGCGAATTCTGGCGATCGATACGGCAATGGCTTCCTGCTCGGTGGCGGTGGTGGACACCCACGCCAACGAACCGCTCGCCATGGCCTCTGTGGCCATGGAGCGCGGCCAGGCCGAGGCCCTGATGCCCATGATCGCCGACATCCTGATCCAGTCCGGCGGACTGTCGCAGATCGAGCGCATCGCGGTCACCACCGGTCCGGGCAGCTTCACCGGTCTGCGGATCGGGCTCGCCGCCGCGCGCGGCCTCAGCCTCGCCACCGATATTCCCGTGGTCGGCCTCACGACGCTCACCGTCCTTGCCGCACCCCACATCGTCGACGAGGACCGCCGGCCGGTGGCCGCCGCCATCGACGCGCGCCACGGCCGGGTGTTCCTGCACATGTTCGCGCCCGGCGGGCGCACGCTGGTGGCGCCGCGTTGCGCGCCGGCCCGCGACGCCGCCCGCGCCATCGGCACCGGGCCGGTGCGCCTGGTGGGCTCGGGCGCGGAGATCGTCGCCCATGTCTCGGATTTTCCCGGCGGGGCCACCGTCATCCCCTCGGCTCCCGCGCCGGACATCCTCTGGGTCGCACGCCTGGGCGCGGCGATCGAGCCGTCGGCCTCGCCGCCCAAGCCCTTCTATCTGCTGGCGCCCGATGCCAAACCCCAGGAGGGAGGCCGCGTGGCGCGACGATGATCGGCGGACTGTTCGGACGGCGCGCGCCGGACTGGCGCACGCGGGCGGCCCACACGGATGACTGCGAGCGTTTCGCCGATCTCCATGGCGCGAGTTTCGCGCGCGACTGGAGCCCGGAGGAATTCGAGAGCCTGATCGCCGAGCCCAACGTGCTGGCCCATGCGCTGCACGAGCGGCCGGGCGGCGCCGTGGCCGGCTTCGCGCTCTCGCGGCTGGCCGCCGACGAGGCGGAGATCCTGTCCATCGCCGTCGAGCCCTCCTTGCGCGGGCGCGGCGGCGGCCATGCCCTTCTGGCGGCCCATCTGACCGCCCTGGCCGGGCGCGGCGTGTCGCGCGTCTTCCTGGAGGTCGATGAGGGCAACATCTCGGCTGGAAGGCTCTACGCACGGTTCGGCTTCCACGAAGTGGCGCGCCGCGAGGCCTATTACGCCCGCGCCGACGGCACACGCGGCGCGGCGCGTGTGCTGGCGACGACCTTGGGGTAATCTGGCGACAGTGGTGGACGCGTCCCGGGCTTGCGTCCTATAAGCCCGGCGAAAACCGATGGCCCGAGGAGGGGATCAGCGCCGTGACCGAATCGCGTTCCGAAGCACCCGTCCAGCTGGAGGAGGTCTGCGTCGCCAAGGGCATGCGCATGACCGAGCAGCGCCGTGTCATCGCGCGCATCCTGTCGGTCGCGGACGACCATCCGGACGTCGAGGAGGTCTACCGCCGCGCCGTGGCCATCGACCCGCGCATCTCGATTTCCACCGTCTACCGCACGGTCAAGCTGTTCGAGGACGCCGGCATCCTGGCGCGCCACGATTTCCGCGACGGTCGCGCCCGCTACGAGCCGGTGCCGGACGAGCACCACGACCATCTGATCGACCTGCGCAGCGGCAAGGTCGTGGAATTCCGCGACGAGGAGATCGAACGCCTCCAGGCCGAGATCGCCCGCCGCCTCGGCTTCAGGCTGGTCGATCACCGGCTGGAGCTCTACGGCCTGCCATTGGATGACGACGGCAACGGCAAGGGCGGCTGAGACACCTCCCATGCGGCCGCGCGCGCTTCTCGCCATAGCCGCCCTGACGCCCGCGACCCTTGCCGGCATCCCCGCGCAATGGCTGGCGCGGAAGACCGGATCGCAGCTGTCGCAGCGCATTCCGGTGCTGTTCCACCGCTGGGTGAACCGCGTCCTCGGCATCCGGCGCACCGTCGTCGGCGCGCCCCTTGCGGACCGGCCGCTGCTGATCGCCGCCAATCACGCCTCCTGGCTCGACATCACGGTGCTGTCGGCGGTGCTGCCGGTTTCCTTCGTGGCCAAGAGCGAGGTGGCGGGCTGGCCGCTGTTCGGGCTGTTCGCGAAGCTCCAGGGCACCGTCTTCGTGGACCGTGTCCGCCGCAGCGCCACCGGCCGCACCACGGCGGAAATGGCCGAACGGCTGAATCGGGGCGATGCTCTGGTGCTCTTTCCCGAAGGCACCTCCAACGATGGCAACCGGGTGCTGCCCTTCCGCTCCGCGCTGCTTGGCGCCGCCCATGCGGCGCTGGCCTCCGGCACGCAGACCGTCTGGGTGCAGCCGGTGAGCATTGCCTACACCGGCATGCAGGGCCTGCCGGTCGCCCGGCGCAGCCGCGCCCGGCTCGCCTGGTGCGGCGACATGGACCTCGCGCCCCATCTGATGGGCGTTCTGGCCATGGGGGCGATCGACGTCACCGTCACCTTCGGCGCGGCCGTGGCGCTGGACGCCGCCACCGACCGGAAGGCCCTGGCGCGCCGGCTCGAGGACGAGGTGAGAGGGATGGCGGCGTCAGCGCGGCTTGGCTGACCGACGCGGCTTGGGCGCTGGCTTCGGAGGCAAGCCGATGCCGTAAGCATTGAGCGTGTGCATGGCCTGGCCCACATCCTGATGGCTCTTTATGGCCTGCCGCATGGCGAGGATGACCGCCTCGGTGAGGCCGACGCCCGCCAGTGCGGCGAATTCCCGTATGAGTTTCTCGGCGTCGGGATTGGATATTCTGATCGGCATCGGATTGCCCCCGATTGGATGTCGCGCGTTTTTCCCCCGGACATGCCCTCGATCTTGGGGACGGCCGGACGTCAGGATGATAAAGCGTTTTCAGCGAAAGTGGACCCGGCTTTCCGCGTCAGGCTGCGCGGCGGGCATGAACTTGGGAAAAGCGGCTGATCCGCGGCTCCGGCGCGTTGTCCATGTCCATTCGCCGACGATGCACCAAAGCGCTATTCTCAGAACCGGCAAATCGGTTTAGTAGAAGCGAAGAGAGGACGCCGAGGGATGGTGATCCAGCGTCCCCCGCGAGAGGCATGAGCGAAAGACCCCGAAGGCTCTACGTCAAGTCGTATGGCTGTCAGATGAACGTCTACGACGCGCAGCGCATGGCCGATGCGCTGGCGCCGGAAGGCTACGTCGAGACCGCCAGCGCGGACGACGCCGACCTGATCGTCCTCAACACCTGCCACATCCGCGAGAAGGCCGCCGAGAAGGTCTATTCCGAGCTTGGCCGCATCAACGAGATGAAGCGCGATCGAGGCGAGGCGGGAAAAGACCTCATGGTCGCCGTCGCCGGCTGCGTCGCGCAGGCGGAAGGGCCGGAAATCCTGAAGCGCGCCAAGGTGGTCGACCTCGTGGTCGGCCCGCAGGCCTATCACCGCCTGCCCAAGCTGCTGGCCGAGGCGCGCACGGGCCGGGTGGTCGACACCGATTTCCCGGTTGAGGACAAGTTCCGCACGCTGCCCGCCCCGCGCGCCCGCGGAGTCACTGCCTTCCTCACCATCCAGGAGGGCTGCGACAAGTTCTGCACCTTCTGCGTGGTGCCCTACACGCGCGGCGCGGAGATGTCCCGGCCGGTGGCGGCGTTGGTGGCGGAGGCCGAGAGGCTCGTGGTCTCCGGCGTGCGCGAGCTGACGCTGCTCGGCCAGAACGTCAATGCCTTCCATGGCGAGGGGCCGGACGGGAAAGTCTGGAGCCTCGCCCGTCTGCTGCATCGCCTCGCCGAAATTCCCGGCCTCGCCCGGCTGCGCTACATGACAAGCCACCCGCGCGACATGACCGACGACCTGTTCGAGGCGCACCGCGACTTGCCCCAGTTGATGCCCTATCTGCACCTGCCGGTGCAGGCGGGCTCGGACCGCATCCTCAAGCAGATGAACCGCCAGCATCGGGCGGCGGACTATATCGCCATCATCGACCGCATGCGCGAGATGCGGCCCGGCATCGCCGTCTCCGGCGACTTCATCGTCGGCTTCCCCGGCGAGACCGACGCCGACTTCGAGGCCACCATGGAGCTGGTGCGCCGGGTGCGTTACGCCTCGGCCTTCTCGTTCAAATATTCGCCGCGCCCCGGCACGCCCGCCGCCGACATGGCCGCGCAGCTGCCCGAAGCGATCATGAACGAACGGCTCTATGCCCTTCAGGCCCTGCTGGAAGAACAGCGGCAGGCGTTCAACCGCGACTGCGCGACCCGTGAGATGGACGTGCTGCTCGACCGCGCCGGTCAGCGGCCCGGCCAGCTTGCCGGCCGCTCTCCCTGGCTCCAGCCGGTGCAGATCGACGGTGCTGGCTTTTCGATCGGCGACATCGTCACCGTCCGGGTGGCCGAGGTGGCGCGCAACAGTTTCTTTGCCGTGCCTGCGACTGCATACCAGCGTCAACCCGACCCCATGGAGGCGACTGCTTGAGCGACACCGCGTCTTTGAGTTCCACCTGGACCGCCGACGGTACGGCGTCCGACGCCGGCGAGATCGTCCTGACCTTTGCCGACAACCGCTCGGCCAGCGCGCTCTACGGCAGCCATGACCAGAACCTCGCCTTCCTGGAGCGCCGGCTCGGCGTCACGGCCACCCCGCGCGGCAACCTTTTGGCGATCCGGGGCCCGCGCGAGGCCTGCGAGCAGGCGCGCCGGGTGCTGGAGAAACTCTACGACCGCATCCGCAAGGGCGAGAACGTCGGCCTCGGCGACATCGACGGCGCGATCCGCCTGACCACGGCGCAGGGCACGCTCTTTCCCCAGGCGGCTGTCGCGCCGACCGGCGTCTTCGCGCAGCTCTCGACCCGCAAGAAGACCGTTTCCGCGCGCACCCCGGCGCAGGACGCCTACATTCGCGCCTTCGGCCGCCACGAACTGGTCTTCGGCGTCGGGCCGGCCGGCACCGGCAAGACCTATCTCGCAGTGGTCCACGCCGCCCAATTGCTGGAGAAGGGCGAGGTCGACCGCATCATCCTGTCGCGCCCGGCGGTGGAGGCGGGCGAGCGGCTCGGCTTCCTGCCCGGCGACATGCGCGAGAAGGTCGATCCCTACCTGCGCCCGCTCTATGACGCGCTGCACGACGTCATGCCGCCCGAGCGGGTCGAGCGCGGCCTCCAGAACGGCATCATCGAGGTCGCGCCGCTGGCCTTCATGCGCGGCCGCACTCTGGCCCACGCCGCCGTGATCCTCGACGAGGCCCAGAACGCCTCCTCCATGCAGATGAAGATGTTCCTGACCCGCCTCGGCGAAGGCTCGCGCATGATCGTGACGGGCGATCCGACCCAGGTCGACCTGCCGGGCGGCATGACATCCGGGCTTCAGGAGGCCGTGCGCCTGCTGGAGGGCGTGGAGAGCGTCGCCATCTGCCGCTTCACCGACGCCGACGTGGTGCGCCACGAACTGGTCGCCCGCATCGTGCGCGCCTATGAGGCCCCGGGCCGCGCCGCCGCGCTGGCGAAGGGGGACGCGTGACGCCCGCAACCCCCCCCGTGGTGGTTGACGTCGGCATCGATTCGTCCGTCTGGACCGATGTCATGCCCGACGCCGAGGAAGTGGTCCGCCGCGCCGTCGCGGCGGCCTTCACGGCGGCCTGCCTGGTGGCGCGTCCCGATGCGGAGCTGTCCATCGTCCTGGCCGAGGATCCGGCGGTGCAGGTGCTCAACCGCGACTTCCGGGGCAAGGACGCGCCCACCAACGTGCTGTCCTTCCCCGGCGTGCCGCCCGAGGCCACCGCCACCGCGCCGCATCTCGGCGACGTCATTGTCGGCTTCACCACCGTTGCCCGCGAGGCGGCCGAGGAGCGCAAGCCGCTGGAAAACCATCTGTCGCATCTCGTGATCCACGGCGTCCTGCATCTCTTCGGTTTCGACCATCAGGACGACGTCGAGGCCGAGGAAATGGAATCCCACGAGCGTGCCGCGCTGGCTCTTCTGGGGGTGGATGACCCCTACGCCGACGCGGACCTTTGATCGAAAGACCTCCCAAAAAACCCCATGTCCACCTCCGACGATTCCAGTAGACCCGACCTGCCCCCCGCCGCCGCCGTGCCCCCGGCGGTCCCCCGGCCCGGACTGATCGAGCGGCTGCGCGCCATCCTCGGCATCAAGGCGCCGGTATCGACCATCCGCGAGGAGCTGGAGGACGCCCTGACCGGGGCGGAGGTGCTGACGCCGGACTTCTCGCCGGAAGAGCGGGCCATGCTGAAGAATGTGCTCGGCCTGCGCGGCCTGCGGGTCGACGACGTGATGGTGCCCCGCCCCGACATCGTCGCGGTGTCGTCCTCCGCCAGCATCGGCGAACTTCTGGACCTGTTCCGCACCGCCGAGCATTCGCGCCTGCCGGTTTATGGCGAAACCCTCGACGAGCCGCTCGGCATCGTCCACGTCAAGGACCTGCTGGCGCACATCACCGGAAAGTCGGCGGTCGGCGGCCGGTCCAAGAAGGCCAAGCCTTCCTACGATCTGGGCAAGGTCGATCTCGCCCAGCCGCTGGCGGGCCTGAAGATGGTGCGGCCCGTGCTCTACGTTCCGCCGTCCATGCCCGCGATCGACCTGCTCGCCCAGATGCAGGCCACGCGCATGCATCTCGCCCTCGTCATCGACGAATACGGCGGCACCGACGGCCTCGTGACCATCGAGGACCTGGTCGAGATGGTGGTCGGCGACATCGAGGACGAGCATGACGACGACGCGGTGGCCATGATCCAGCCCGCCGGCGACGACGCCTTCATCGCCGATGCGCGCGTCGCGCTGGAGGAGGTCGGGCAGGCTCTCGGCATCGACCTCAACGGCGAGGAGGCGGCGGAAGACGTCGACACGCTCGGCGGACTGCTGGTGACCCTCGCGGGCCGGGTGCCGGTGCGCGGCGAGATCGTGCCCGGACCCGGCGATCTGGAATTCGAGATCCTGGACGCCGATCCCCGCCGCGTGAAGCGCGTGCGCATCGCGCGCCGGCCCGTGGGAGCCCCGCCGCGTGACCCGCGCCGCCGCGACAGGGCGGCCCCGGCGCAGGAGCCGCCCGTGGACAATGGACAGCGCCCGCCATCATGAACCCGGCCGTCTCCCTCATCAGGCTTCGCGATCGCATCACGCTGCAATGGGGTGTCCGGCGCGCGGCGCTCGCCTGGCTCGCAGGCGCCTGCGCCGCGCTCGCCATGCCGCCGATAGGGGCCTTTCCCGTGCTCGCCCTGTCGTTTCCGTTGCTCGTCTGGCTGGTCGACGGCGCGGGCGGCGGGCGGCGCTCCGTGCTGGCCTCCGCGGTCATCGGCTGGTGGTTCGGCTTCGGCTATTTCCTTGCCGGCCTGTGGTGGATCGGTTCGGCCTTCCTGGTGGACGCCGAAGCCCATGCCTGGCTGATGCCCTTCGCCGTGGCGGGCCTGCCGGCCGGTCTGGCGCTCTTCCACGCCCTCGGGCTGGCGGTGGCGCGGCTGCTCTGGTCGCCCGGAGCGGCGCGCATCGCGGCGCTCGCCGCCGGGCTCGGAGGCGCGGAATGGCTGCGCGGCCATGTGCTGAGCGGCTTTCCCTGGAACGCCTTCGGCTACGCCCTGGCGGACAACGCGGTGCTCGGCCAGTTCGCCTCGGTGATCGGGCTGGAAGGGCTGACCTTCGTGGCCATTCTGGTCTTCGCCGCGCCCGCGACCCTGACCGACGCCGGCCGGCCCTGGCGCCCGACGGTGGTTGCGGTCGGGGTGCTGCTGCTGCTGGCCGTCTTCGGAGCGATTCGCCAGGGCACGGCCGGGACGGCCTTCCGCGAGGGCGTGCTGATCCGCATCCTCCAGCCCGATGTGCCCCAGGACGACAAGTTCCGGCCCTCCGAAGGGCCGCGTATCCTCGACCGCTACCTCACGCTGAGCGAGGCGGCGACCGGCCCCGACCGGACCGGCATCGCCGATGTCAGCCTGCTGGTCTGGCCGGAATCGGCCTTTCCCTTCCTTCTGGGCGAGACCCCCGAGGCGCTGGCGCGCATCGCCGACTTCCTGCCGGAGGGCACCACCCTCGTCACCGGCGCCGTGCGCGCCGAGGGGGAGGGGGATGACCGTCGCTACTTCAACTCGATCCAGGTCGTGGGCGACGACGGTGCGATCCAGGGAACCTATGACAAGGTGCATCTGGTGCCCTTCGGGGAATATCTGCCGTTCCAGGCAACGCTGGAAAGTCTCGGGCTGACGCAGATCACGCGGCTGCCCGGCGGCTTCTCATCGGGCCGTGAACGCCGCTCCCTGGCGCTTCCGGGCGGTCTCATCGCCACGCCGCTGATCTGCTATGAGGCGATCTTCCCGGCTGGTCTGCTGGGCTCCGGCCCCCGGCCCGACCTGTTGCTCAACGTGACCAACGATGGCTGGTTCGGCGCCACTCCCGGACCATGGCAGCATCTGGCCCAGGCCCGCGTTCGCGCGATCGAGCAGGGCCTGCCCCTCGTTCGCGCCGCCAACACGGGTATTTCCGCCATGATTGATCCTTATGGCCGGGTCGTCGCGCGGCTGGGTCTGGGAGAAGCGGCCAGCATCGATGCACCGTTGCCAGTTGCCCTGTCCGCAACTATTTATTCTGCCGCCGGTTTTCTCCCGGCATGCGGCTTGTTTGTCTTCTGTTTTCTTTTCGCGGCGATTGTGCGAAGCCGCATTTGACAATCAAATTGCAAAAAACGATTGTAGCATAGTTCGGTAAGAAAATTTCTGGTTCCGTAATGTTGACCACTGTTGACAATTTTTCGCGGCAGGGTAGCATTCGGAAGTTGTAAGAATTCTCTTGGCCGCCAGGATCGATGATCCGAGTGCGGGAGGTAAGCATGCTCAAGAAGGTGCCGAATCCAATCGACAAGCATGTCGGAAGCCGCGTGCGCATGCGCCGGATGCTGATCGGCATGAGCCAGGAAAGACTCGGCGAGCAGCTCGGGATCACGTTCCAGCAGATTCAGAAATACGAGAAGGGCACCAACCGGATCGGCGCCAGTCGTCTCCAGCACATCTCGACCATCCTCGGCGTGCCGCCGGCCTTCTTCTTCGACGGGCTGCCCACGGGCGACGATGCGCATGTGAACGGTTTCGCCGAATCGCCGGCGACCGATTTCGTGGTCGATTTCCTGGCGACATCGGAAGGCCTCCAGCTCAACCGGGGCTTCGTGCGCATCAAGAACCCCAAGCTGCGGCGCAAGATCGTCGATCTGGTCAACGAGATCGCGGCGGCCGACGCCGACGCGTGATTCCCATCCTGCAGGCTTGACCATCCGATGCGGCGCTGTCAGAAGACGGCGCCGTTCTTTTTTCCGAACGAGCAATCTGTCCTGACCCGAGCGGAGGTCCTGCCGTGGCGCGCCCGAACTATCTTTTCACCAGCGAGTCCGTATCCGAGGGGCATCCCGACAAGGTCTGCGACCGCATCTCCGACACCATCGTCGACGCCTACATCGGGGCCTTCCCCGAGGCGCGCGTGGCGGCCGAGACGCTGGCCACCACCAACCGCGTCGTGATCGCGGGCGAGGTGCGCGGGCCCGAGAGCATCACCAACGACTACATCGCCCATCTGGCGCGCCTCGCCATCAAGGACATCGGCTACGAGCAGGACGGCTTCCACTGGGAGACCGCCGCCATCGAGGTCCATCTGCACAGCCAGTCCGCCGACATCGCGCAGGGCGTGGACGCCGCCGGCAACAAGGACGAGGGCGCGGGCGACCAGGGCATCATGTTCGGTTATGCCTGCAGGGAGACGCCGGAGCTGATGCCCGCGCCGATCTATTACGCCCACGGCATCCTGAAGCGCCTGTCGGAGGCCCGCCGTTCCGGCGAGACCCGCGCGCTCGGGCCGGATGCGAAAAGCCAGGTCACGGTTGCCTACGAGAACGGCAAGCCGGTACGCGCGACCTCCATCGTGCTGTCGACCCAGCACCTTGACGAGCACCTGACCTCGCACGACGTGCGCGCCATCGTGGAGCCCTACATCCGCGAGGTCCTGCCCGCGAACTGGCTGACCGAGGCCACCGAGTGGCACGTCAACCCGACCGGCAAGTTCGTCATCGGCGGACCGGACGGCGACTGCGGCCTCACCGGCCGCAAGATCATCGTCGACACCTACGGCGGCGCGGCCCCGCAC
>JBEBSP010000060.1:0-14794 GCA_040394255.1 Agaricicola taiwanensis
CTCCGGCGGCTCGACCAATGGCGCGCTCCATCTGCCGGCGATCGCGCATGAATGCGGCATAGATTTCGATCTCTTCGCCGTGGCCGAGATCTTCAAGAAGACGCCCTACATCGCCGATCTGAAGCCGGGCGGGAAATATGTCGCCAAGGACATGTTCGAGGTCGGCGGCATTCCGCTGCTGATGAAGACCCTGCTCGACCACGGCTATCTGCATGGCGACTGCATGACGGTCACCGGCCGCACCATCGCCGAAAACCTCGCCTCGGTGAAATGGAATGACGAGCAGGACGTGATCCGTCCGGCCAACAAGCCGCTTTCCGACAATGGCGGAGTCGTCGGCCTGGTCGGCAATCTCGCGCCCGAAGGTGCGATCGTGAAGATCGCCGGCATGCCGGCCGAGAGCCTGGTCTTCAGCGGCCCGGCGCGCTGTTTCGACTGCGAGGAGGACGCGTTCAAATGCGTCGCCAACCGCGAATACAAGGTCGGTGACGTGCTGGTGATCCGCTATGAGGGCCCCAAGGGCGGCCCCGGCATGCGCGAGATGCTGGCGACCACGGCGGCGCTCTACGGCCAGGGCATGGGCGACAAGGTTGCGCTCATCACCGATGGCCGCTTTTCCGGCGCGACGCGCGGCTTCTGCATCGGCCATGTGGGACCGGAAGCGGCGCTGGGCGGGCCGATCGCGCTGATCCGCGACGGCGATGTGATCGACATCGACGCAGTCGAGGGAAGGCTCGACGTGCGGGTGTCGGACGAGGAATTCGCGCGGCGGCGGTCCGAGTGGACGTCGCGTGACAATGGATTTGGCTCGGGAGCCTTGTGGAAATTCGCGCAGACGGTCGGTCCGGCAAAGAATGGCGCCGTGACCCATCCGGGCGGGTTTGGTGAGACGTCGTGTTATGCGGATATCTAGTTGGATTGCCGGTGCGTGTATCGCCGGCGCCGCTCTGAGCGGACCGGCTCTGGCCTTCGAGGGCGCGCCGAAGGAAGGGACGGCGACCATCGCCGCGACGGCTTCGGCCGGCGCATCGGCGACGGCGACCACGGTGGCGGAGCTGACGCCGAGCCGCGCCTATGAGGCGGGGCTGAAATCCTATTTCTCCGGCGACAAGTCGACCGCGCTGTCGGCGCTGCAATATGCCGCCGGGAAGGGCCACACCATCGCGCAGTGGAAGCTTGGGCGGATGTACGCCGAGGGCGACGGCGTCACCCACGACGACCTGAAGGCCTTCGACTATTTCAGCCAGATCGTGCGCCTGCACGCCAGCGAGGACCCCGAGGCGATCGAGACCCGCGCCCGCGCGCCCTATCTCGCCGACGCCATCGTCCAGCTCGGCTATTACTATCTCGAAGGCATTCCCGGCACCTCGGTGACGCCGAATCCGAGTCTCGCGCGCGAGCTGTTCACCAACGCCGCCTTCAACTACGGCGACCCCAACGCGCAGTACAAGCTGGCGCTGATCTACCTCGACGGCAACGGCGTGAAGAAAGACGCAGCACGGGCGGTGCGGCTGCTCAACCTGGCGGTCGAGAAGGATCACCCGCAGTCGCGGGCGCTGCTCGGGCACATCCTGTTCACCGGCGACGGCGTGAAGAAGAACCGCCCGCTCGGCCTGATGTGGATGACGCTGGCGCGCGAGCCGGCCGAACTCTCCGGCGATCCGGCGAACAAGTGGATCCTTGATTTCCATCAGGACGCGGTCGCCGTGGCCACCGATGAGGAACGCGAGCAGGCGCGGGTCTATCTGGAGCGCTATCTCCAGCGGCGCGGCTGAGCCGTCCGGGCAAGGCCGGATGTTCGCGGCCCATCCTTCAAACCTACCGCATCTCGATCCGTAGGTCCGCCACCACGGGCACGTGATCGGAGGGCTTGTCCCTGGCCCGCTCGTCCTTGTCGATCCAGACGGCGGCGAGCCGGTCGGCGGCCTGCGGCGAGAGCATCAGGTGGTCGATGCGGATGCCGTTGTCGCGCTGGAAGGCCCCGGCCTGATAGTCCCAGAAGCTGTAGAGGCCGCCTCGATCGTCGCAGGCGCGCAGCGCATCGGTGAAGCCCAGCGCGGCAAGCTCGCGGAATTTGGCGCGGCTCTCGAACTGGAACAGTGCGTCGCCCATCCAGTTCTCTGGGAATTTCGCATCGAGCGGCGTCGGGATGACGTTGTAGTCGCCGGCGAGCACCAGCGGCTCCTCGAAGGCCAGCCGGGCCTTCGCATGGGCGATCAGCCGGTCCATCCAGGCGAGCTTGTAGGGGAATTTCGGCGTGTCGATGGGATTGCCGTTGGGCAGATAGATCGAGGCGACGCGCAACACGCCCTCAGCCGTGGAGACCACAGCCTCGATGTAGCGCGACTGCTCATCCGTCTCGTCGCCCGGCAGGCCGCGCAGCACGTCCTCAAGCGGGTGGCGCGACAGGATGGCGACGCCGTTGAACCCCTTCTGGCCGTGGACCGCGACATTGTAGCCGGCACTCTCGAACTCGGCGCGCGGGAAGGCCTCGTCGACGCATTTCAGTTCCTGGAGGCAGACGACGTCCGGTTCGTTGGCCTTGAGCCAGTCGAGCGTGTGGCCCAGCCGCTGGCGGATGGAATTGATGTTCCAGGTGGCGATGCGCATGGCGGCTCCGTTTGGCGGTTCGGAGCATGGCTAGAAGACGGGGAGGGGCGAGGCAAGTGTTTCGGCGGCGGAGGTTGCGGCTCATCCTTCGGGACGATCGCTTCGCGATCCCTCAGGATGAGGCGGGATATGCGGAAAAGGTTGGGAAAAGAGCCGTCCCAATCCATCGTCCTCATCCTGATGAGGCCCAAAGGGCCGTCTCGAAGGATGGGCCGCGCACTCCGCCCTACAGCGCGAAGCTGGTTCCGCAGCCGCAGGAGGAGGTGGCGTTGGGATTGCGGATCTGGAACGACGAGCCGATCAGCTCGTCGACGAAATCGATCTCCGAGCCGCGCAGGAAATCCAGCGATACGGGGTCGACCAGCACCGTGACGCCGTTGCGTTCGATGGTGGCGTCATCGGGCTTGACGCCCTGCTCGAAGCCGAATTCGTAGCGGAAGCCGGAGCAGCCGCCGCCCTCCACGCTGACGCGCAGGTGGGAACCCTCCGGCTCGCTCTTCAGGATCGCGGCGATGCGCCGGGCGGCGCTTTCACTCAAGGTCACGTCGGTTGTGGTCACGACGTCGTCTCCGAAAGATGGTCCGGCGCTTGCGCGCCTCGTGTCACCGCTATATGTGCGGCCTCGGGTGCCGATGGACAAGGGGCGATGCGCGGTGACGGGACGGACGGGCTCATTCGCCGAGGATGCCATCTATCGGCCGCGCGCGCCATACGCCGCCGATCCGCGCGCCAGCCGGGGGCGGCTCCACCGCGACGAACCGAGCCCGACGCGCACCGAATTCCAGCGCGACCGCGACCGCATCCTGCATTCCAGCGCCTTCCGCCGCCTCAAACACAAGACACAGGTCTTCGTGTTCCACGAGGGCGACCACTACCGCACAAGGCTGACCCACACGCTGGAGGTGGCGCAGATCGCCCGGTCGATCGCGCGCTCGCTGCGGCTGGACGAGGACCTGGCCGAAACGCTGGCGCTGGCCCACGACCTTGGCCACACGCCCTTCGGCCATGCGGGCGAGCGGGCGCTGGATGCCGTAATGGCCGGCTACGGCGGCTTCGACCACAACGCCCAGTCGCTCAGGATCGTGACGCGGCTGGAGCGGCGCTACGCGGCCTATGACGGGCTCAACCTGACCTGGGAGACGCTGGAGGGGCTCGTCAAGCACAACGGGCCGCTGACGACGCGTGAAGGCGTTCCGGCGGGGCCGTATGAGGGCCGCGCTGCCCTGCCCATGGCGATCGCGGCCTATGCCGAGGAGCAGGACCTGGAGCTGTGGAGCCACGCCAGCGCGGAGGCGCAGGCGGCGGCGCTGGCCGACGACATCGCCTACAACGCCCACGACATCGATGACGGCCTGCACGCCGGTCTGTTCACCGTGCAGGACCTGCGCGCCGCGCCGTTCCTCGCGGCCATCCTCGACGAGGTCGAAGCGCGCTGGCCGGGACTGGAAACCGCGCGCGTGATCCACGAGGTGGTGCGTCGCGTCATCACCCGGCTGGTGGAGGACGCCATCCGCGAGGGCGCGCGGCGGCTCGCGGAAGTCGCGCCCGCCTCGGCGGACGATATCAGGCGGGCAGGGCGGCCCGTGATCGCCTTCTCCGCCTCCATGGCCGAGGCCGACAGGGCGATCAAGGGCTTCCTCTATCCGCGCATGTACCGCCATGCCCGCGTCATGCGGATCATGACCGACGCCGAGACCGTGGTGCGCGACCTGTTCGGGCGCTATCTGGCCGAGCCGGAGGCCATGACGCCGGAATGGGCGGAGGGCGCGGGCGCGCTGGATGAACACCGACGCGCGCGCCGTGTCGCGGATTTCATCGCCGGGATGACGGACCGCTTCGCCATCCAGGAGCACCGCCGCCTGTTTGACGCCTCACCGGAATTAAGGTAGGCGCGACCTTCCATCAGCGCCTTCGGACGCCCGCAGCCAGCAGGTCCCATTCCCATGAATCTTTTCGCCATCTTCGAGCAGCGCGTGAAAAAAGCTGTCGAAGAGCTTGTTTTGGAAAATATTCTTCCTTCGACTGTCGACACAGGCAAGGTGGTGGTCGAGCCTCCGCGCGACGCCAGCCATGGCGACGTGGCGACCAACGCCGCGCTGGTGCTGTCCAAGGACGCCGGGCTGAAGCCGCGCGATCTGGCCGAGGCGCTGGCGGAAAAACTGCGCACCGATGCGGATGTGGCGAAGGTGGACATCGCGGGTCCGGGCTTCATCAACCTGACGCTCGCGCCCGCCTTCTGGCCGCGCGTGCTGAAGGCCGTGCTGGAGGCGGGGACTGATTTCGGACGCGGGCGCGGCAAGACGAAGGTCAACGTCGAATACGTCTCGGCCAACCCGACCGGTCCGATGCACGTCGGCCATTGCCGGGGCGCGGTGTTCGGCGACGCGCTGGCCAACCTGCTGGCCTTCGCGGGTTACGACGTCACGCGCGAATATTACATCAACGACGCCGGGGCGCAGGTCGACGTGCTGGCCCGCTCGGCCTTCCTGCGCTACCGCGAGGCGCTGGGCGAGAGCGTGGGCGAGATACCGGATGGGCTCTATCCCGGCAGCTATCTTGTTCCAGTGGGCGCAGCGCTCGCTGAAAAGCACGGCGCGGCCTTGAAGGACATGGCTGAGGCCGAATGGTTGCCGCTGGTGCGCGATGCGGCCATCGAGGCCATGATGGAGGCGATCAAGGGCGATCTCGCCGCGCTGGATATCCGGCATGATGTCTTCTCGTCCGAGCGGGCGCTGTCGCGGCCCGTGGACCGGATCGGGGCGCTGCTGGCGGATCTCAGGGCGCGGGACCTCGTCTACGAGGGCCGTCTGCCGCCGCCCAAGGGCCAGCCGGTGGAGGACTGGGAGGACCGCGAGCAGACCCTGTTCCGCGCCACCGCCTTCGGCGACGAGATCGACCGCCCGCTGCTGAAATCCGACGGCAGCTACACCTATTTCGCCGCCGACATCGCCTATCACGCCGACAAGTTCCAGCGCGGCTTCACCGACATGATCGACGTCTGGGGCGCGGATCACGGTGGCTATGTCAAGCGCATGCGCGCCGCCGTGAAGGCGGTCTCGGACGGGAAGGCCGAGCTTGACGTCAAGCTGGTGCAGCTGGTGCGGCTGTTCCGGGCGGGCGAGCCGGTCAAGATGTCCAAGCGCTCCGGCGAGTTCGTGACGCTGCGCGACGTGGTCGACGAGGTCGGGCGCGACGCGATCCGCTTCATGATGCTCTACCGCAAGAACGACGCCGTGCTCGACTTCGACTTCGCCAGGGTGATCGAGCAGTCGCGCGACAACGCGGTGTTCTATGTCCAGTACGCCCATGCGCGGGCCTGCTCGATTCTCCGCAACGCCGTCGAGGCGCTGGGGGAAGAGGCCCTGTCCACCGATTCAGCGGGTGATTTCAGCCGCCTGGACGATCCGGGCGAAGTGGCGCTCATCAAGCGCCTCGCCGAGTATCCGCGGCTGATCGAATCAGCCGGTTCGGCCCATGAGCCTCACAGGGTTGCCTTCTATCTCCACGAGCTTGCCAGTGACCTTCACGGACACTGGAACCGTGGCAAAGACTCGCCACATTTGAGGTTCATCGTCGTCGAAGATAAACAATTGAGCCATATGCGTCTTGGCCTTGTGCGTGGAATAAGGGATATTCTCGCATCGGGGCTGGCCCTTCTTGGGGTGACGGCGCCGCCAGAGATGCGCTAAAGCGCGAAGCCGGTTACCGGGCGTCGCGCACCTATGGCATAGGAGCACAATGTCCGTAGATCCGTACAAGCGTCCGCTGCCGCCCTCCGGTCGGAACTCCGAGCACGACTGGCTGGGCGAGGATGATCCCCTGGCCGAGTTGGCCCGTCTGGTCGGGCATCCCGATGCCGTGCGGTCCGACAGGGCGGACGATCCCTATGCCGCCGACCGACAGGAGCCGCGCTTCGCGGACATCGATCCGCCCGGCGGATGGGCCGAGCCCAACCAGGACGGTTCGCAGCAAGAGCCGGACCTGTTCGATTCGGAAGGACCCTACGACGAATTCGCCTACGACCAGGCGCCGCCCGCCTATGCCGATCCGCACGGTGACGCGGACCCGCAGGGCGAGGACAGCCGGGGCGGAAGGCGCAACGGCTTCCTGATGGTCGGCGCCGTCCTGGGCGTCGCCATCCTCGGCACCGTGGCCATCGCCGGATACCGCTTCGTCGCGGGCTCGCCGCAAGACGGCGCCCCGCCGGTCATCAAGGCCGATACGCGGCCGTCGAAGGAGGTGCCGCAGGGCGCGGACACCACCGCGACCGCGCAGAACAAGCAGAATTATGACCGCGTCACCGATGGCGGCCAGCAGGCCCGCGTGGTTGAGCCCGAGGAGCCGGCCGAGCGTCCCGCCGGACAGCCCAGGGTGATCCCCACCGGCCCCGGCGGCAACACCGCCGCCAACGGCCAGGAGACCACGGTGGGCTCCGACGGCGTGCGCCGGGTGCGCACCTTCGTGGTGCGTCCGGATGGTTCGGTGGTGGATTCCGCTGCCGCTGCCGCCGACCCCGGTACGGCGCCTTCGACGCCCGTGGCCGAGGCGATGCCCCCGGCAACGCCGGACATTCCCGCGCAGACCCCCACCACGCCACAGTCGATGGACCAGCTCATGGCCGCGGCGTCCGGCGAACCGGAAACTCCGCCGTCCGAGATCAGAGGCGCCTCCGACGGCCCTTCGGCCGGGCTCAGCTTCGTTCCCGGCCAGCAGTATGGCATCATGACCGAAGGGCCGGGGCCCGGCAGCCAGACCAACACCGATCCGGCTGCCGTCATGTCCGGAGCTGTTCCCATGCCCGCGCCGCGCCCGGTGGGGATCGCGACCGCCAGCGTCACGCCGGCGCAACAGGCAGGGCAGCCCCTGGTGACCCAGCAGGGCAGCAACGCGGCGCCCGCCGCGCCGCAGCAGATTGCCGCCGCGCCAATGCAGGCCGCTCCCGCCGCGCGGGGCGGCTTTGTGGTGCAGATTTCCTCGCAGCGCTCCGAGGCCGACGCACGCAACACCTTCGCTGAATTGCAACGCCGCTTTCCGCAGATCCTCGGCCAATACCAGCCGTCGATCCAGGCGGCGAACCTCGGGGAGCGCGGCACCTACTACCGTGTCCGGGTCGGGCCTTTCACCTCGCGCGACGATGCGACGGGCCTTTGCTCCAATCTCAAGACCGCTGGTGGTGACTGCGTTGTCCAGGCGAACTGACTGCCCTATTGCCGGGCCTCGCGGATGACGGTCGGCGCCTTCATCTGCGGCTGCGCCGGGACGGTCCTGTCCGCCGACGAGCGCGCCTTCCTGCGCGACGCCGATCCCTGGGGGCTGATCCTGTTCGCCCGCAACATCGTTGATCCGCAGCAGGTCCGGGCGCTGTGCGACGATTTCCGCGCCATCACGGGCCGCGCCGACGCGCCGATCCTGATCGACCAGGAAGGCGGCCGGGTGCGCCGCCTCAAGCCGCCGCTGGTGGCCGACCATCCGCCGGCCTGGGTCTATGGACGTCTCTACCGCGACGATCCCGAGGCCGCGCGTCATGCCACGCGATTGGCCGGGCAGGTGCTGGGCGGTGAACTGGCCGCGCTGGGCATCACGGTGGACTGCGCGCCGGTGCTGGACCTGCGCTACGACGACGCCCACGACATCATCGGCGACCGCGCCTTCGGCGGCGATCCGGCCGTGGTGGCCGATCTCGGCCGCGCGCTGGGCGAGGGGCTGACCGATGCCGGCGTGCTGCCGGTGGTGAAGCATATTCCGGGGCACGGCCGCGCGCTGGCCGACAGCCATTTCGATCTGCCCGAGGTCGAGACTGACCGGGCCACGCTGGAGGCGACCTGCTTTGCCCCGTTCCGGGCCTATGCCGACGCGCCGCTGGCCATGACCGCGCATGTGGTCTACCGCGCGGTGGACGCCGATGCGCCCGCCACGACATCGCGGCGCGTGATCGGAGAGGTCATTCGCGGTTTCATCGGGTTCGACGGGCTGCTGATGAGCGACGACGTGTCCATGAAGGCGCTGAAGGGGCCGATCCGGGAGCGGACGGCCGCCTCGATCGCGGCAGGGTGCGATCTGGCGCTGCATTGCAACGGTGATCTTCTGGAAATGGCCGAGGTCGCCGGGGCCGTACCGGCGCTGGCGGGCCGCGCGGCGGAGCGGGCGGCGTCCGCGCTGTCGCGCATCGCGCATCCGGCCGCAGCCGATCTGGCAACGAACCGCGCCCGACTCGAAGACGTCTGGCGCACCGTCGCTGCCTGAGCCATGAGCGATCCGGACGATCTCTTCACAGCCTCGGCCGACATCACCGACACGACCTTCCTCGTGGATGTGGGCGCCTTCGAAGGGCCGCTGGACCTGCTGCTCGATCTTGCGCGGCGCGAGAAGATCGATCTCGCCCATGTGTCGATCTCCCAGCTTGCCGGACAATATCTCGCCTACATCGAGCGCGTGCGGGAACAGCGGCTCGAGATCGCCGCCGACTATCTGGTCATGGCGGCCTGGCTCGCCTATCTGAAATCCCGCCTCCTGCTGCCGGACGCCCCGGCCGAGGACGACGAACCCTCCGCGCTGGACATGGCCGACGCCCTCGCGCTCAGGCTGCGGCAACTGGATGCTATCCGGGCGGCGGGTGCGGACCTGATGGAGCGCCCGCGCCTGGGATACGACATCTTCGCGCGTGGCGGTGGCGAGGGCGTGCGATCGGTCGAAACGCCGTCCTACGATGTCAGCCTCTACGAGCTTCTCTCGGCCTATGCGCACCAGCGCGGCAAGGAGGCGCTGGCGCATGTCACCGTGCGCCGCCGCCCCGTGCTGGCGCTGGCGGACGCGCGCGACATGCTCGTGCGGCTGGTCGGGCCGGTGGCCCAGTGGACCCGGCTCGACGCGCTCCTGCGGCCCTATGTCGATCTTTCCGATGAGGGCCGCAGCGTCGCGGCCTCCGGCTTCGGCGCGCTTCTGGAGATGGTGCGCGAGGGCAAGGCCGATATCAGGCAGGAGCGCCCCTTCGCGCCACTCTATGTGCGCGCCCATGCCGGGGAGGAGGGGCATGGCTGAACTCGTCCATCTCCACGGCGACGGCCCGGTCCCGGCTTTCCTCGAACACGCCCGCATGGTGGAGGCGCTGCTGTTTGCCTCGGCCGAACCGCTGGACGAGGCCACTCTTGCGCGCCACCTGCCGGGCGTCACCGATCTTGCCGCCGTGCTGGAGCATCTGGCGCGGCATTACGAGCGCCGGGGCGTGCGGCTGGTCCGGGTGGCGGGCAAATGGGCCTTCCGGACCGCGCCCGATCTCGCCCCCTTCCTGCGCCGCGACAGCGTCGAGCCGCGCAAGCTGTCCCGCGCTGCGGTGGAAACGCTGGCGATCGTCGCCTATCATCAGCCGGTGACACGGGCCGAGATCGAATCCATTCGCGGAGTTTCCGTGGCCAGGGGCACGTTGGATGTTCTGATCGAGGCCGGCTGGGTGCGCCTGCGTGGCCGCCGCCG
Organism: Agaricicola taiwanensis; assembly: GCA_040394255.1. Taxonomy (GTDB): domain Bacteria; phylum Pseudomonadota; class Alphaproteobacteria; order Rhizobiales; family Methylopilaceae; genus Agaricicola; species Agaricicola taiwanensis_A. The sequence continues at coordinate 10,081 of JBEBSP010000060.1, forward strand.
GTCGCCTGGGCGGCCGGTGACCTTCGGAACCACGATCGGCTTTCTCGAACATTTCGGCCTGGACACGATCTCCGATCTGCCGGGACTGGACGAGCTCAAGGGGGCGGGCCTGTTCGACGGACGGCTGCCCGCCAGCTTCGGCATGCCGCTGCCGTCCGACGACCCGAGCTTGCGCGAGGACGAGGACCCCGTGGATACGGACATGCTCGATTTCTTCACACCTGCCGTGGACGACGGCGACGAGGCCGACAACACATGACCGACACTCTGACAGCCGCCCGAAGCGATCGCCCCGCGCCGGGAACGCGATGGGGCCGCCGAGGCACCGCGGGCGCGACGATCCCCGCCCGGCTGTCGTTCGAGGACATCGTCCACCGCTATGGCCGGGTCACGGCGGTCGATGGCCTGTCGCTGACGGTCGATCCTGGCGAGATCGTCGCCCTGCTGGGCCGTTCCGGCTGCGGCAAGACCACGCTGCTGCGTGTGGCGGCGGGCATCGAGCGGCAGACTTTCGGCGAAGTCCGCCTCGACGAGCGCGTCGTGGCCGGTCCCGGTGGCTTCGTCGCGCCGGAAAAGCGCGGCGTCGGCCTTGTCTTCCAGGACTACGCGTTGTTCCCCCATCTCAACATCGCGCAGAACGTCGCCTTCGGCCTGCGCGCGCTCAGCGGTTCCGAGGCGCGCCAGGTGGCGCTGGCGGCGCTGGAGCGGGTCGGCATGGCGGGCTATGCCGACAGCTATCCGCACGCTCTTTCGGGCGGCGAGCAGCAGCGCGTCGCGCTGGCGCGCGCCATCGCGCCCCGGCCGGGCGTGCTGCTGATGGATGAGCCGTTTTCCGGGCTGGACAAGCGGCTGCGCGACAGCGTGCGCGAGGAAACCCTGACGGTGCTGCGCGAGACGCGCGCGACCTGCATGATCGTGACCCACGACCCGGAGGAGGCGATGCGGATGGCGGACCGCATCGCGCTGATGCGCGACGGCAAGCTGGTGCAGGTGGGCGCGCCGGAAGAACTTTACCAGCGGCCCAACGGCATTTTCGCCGCACGGTTTTTCAGCGAGTTGAACGAAATCGAAGCGGTGGCGCGCGGCGGGCGTGTCGAAACCCCGCTGGGAACCTTCGATGCGGGTGCTTGTCCCGACGGGCCGGTGACGGTCGGCATCCGCCTGTCGGCGATCCGGGTCGCGCCGCAAGGCGAGGGAGTGGCCGGGCTGTTGCTGTCCCGGCGGTTCCTGGGGGAGGTCGATCTTCTCGACATCGCGGTGCAGGGTCTCGACGTTCCCCTAAGGGCGCGGGTGCGCGCCATGCCGGGCCTTGCTCCGCGCGCCGAGGTGGGCGCGGTCACCGATCCGTCAGGGGTGCTTGTGTTCCCGTCGTCGGAGACCTAATTTCGAGAGTGGCCCAAGCTGCGAAAAGGGTCGCCGAAAGGAATGTCACATGAGTGCAAGTCACTGGATCGTCGTTGCGCTGGTCGTTCTCGTCCTGTTCGGCCGGGGCAAGATCTCCGACCTGATGGGCGATGTCGCCAAGGGCATCAAAAGCTTCAAGAACGGCATGAAGGACGATGAGGCCATCGAGGCCGAAGCCCGTCCGCTGCCCCAGCCGGCCGATCAGCCGAAGGTCTGATCCGCACGGCGTAAACAGCCTGCCATAGTCAGGCGTATAGGAGTGCATCATGTCGATTGGAATCTGGCAGATCGCGATCGTCGCGATCGTGGTCATCGTGTTGTTCGGCCGGGGCAAGATTTCCGATCTGATGGGTGACGTCGCCAAGGGCATCAAGAGCTTCAAGTCGGGCCTGAAGGACGACGACAAGCCCGCGCCGCCATCCGCGCCCGGCGAAATCGAGCATACGCCCGCGCCCCGCACCGAGGCGCCGGCCGAGCGCACCGACAAGAACGCCTCCTGATCCGCCGGACCCAAGAAACGGAACCCCATGTTCGATATCGGCTGGTCCGAGCTTCTGGTCATTGCCGTGGTCGCGATCGTCGTGGTCGGCCCCAAGGACCTGCCCGACATGCTGCGCAACCTCGGGCGCGGCATGAAGGCGATGCGCCGCATGGCCGCCGATTTCCAGGGCCAGTTCAACGAGGCGCTGCGGGAAGCCGAACTGGACGACGTGAAGAACGAGTTCACCAAATTGCGCTCGTCCGCGAGAGACCTGACGCGTCTGCCCGATCTCCAGTCCATCGCCCGCGACGAGATCAAGAGCGCGATCGAGGGGCCGAATCCGGGGCCCGTGCTCCCGGCGGCGCTGCCCGAAGCGCAGCTGCCCGAGATGCGGGAGCCGGTCATCGACGCCGCGCCCGCGCCGATCGATGACGTTCCGGCCAAGCGCAAGGCTCCCGCCAGACCGCGCAAGCCGAAGGCGGCAAAGACCGTGCCCGACGAGCCCAAACCGGCCCGCAAGCCACGCGCCAGGACGACCAAGGCCAAGGATGGCAAGGCATGACGACGCCCGACGAGGACGAGGTCGAGGCCTCGCGCGCGCCGCTGATGGAGCATCTGATCGAGCTGCGGTCGCGGCTGATCAAGGCGATCGGCGCGTTGCTGGTGGCCTTCGGCGTCTGTTTCTTCTTCGCCGACGACATCTTCAACATCCTGCTTCGGCCCTACGAGTTCGCCGCCGGGCCGCAGAAGGATCTGCAACTGATCTACACCGCGCCGCAGGAGTATTTCCTGACGCAGATCAAGCTGGCCCTGTTCGGGGCGGTGTTCATCGCCTTTCCGATCATCGCCGTGCAGATCTACAAGTTCGTCGCGCCGGGGCTTTACCGGCACGAGAAGGGCGCCTTCGTGCCCTATCTGATCGCGACGCCGATCCTGTTCCTCGCGGGGGCCGCCTTCGTCTATTTCGTGGCCATGCCGCTGGCCATGACCTTCTTCCTGTCCATGGAGCAGCAGGGCGCGCCGGGGCAGGCGTCGATCCATCTCGTCGCGCGCACCAGCGAATACCTCGGCCTGATCATGACCTTCATCCTGGCCTTCGGGATCACCTTCCAATTGCCGGTGATCCTGACGCTGCTGGCGCGGATCGGCATCATCGATGCGGCCTGGCTCAAGGCCAAGCGCCGCTATGCCATCGTCGGAATCTTCGTGATCGCGGCGGTGCTGACCCCGCCGGACGTCATCAGCCAGTTCGCCCTTGCGGTGCCCACACTGCTGCTCTACGAGGGCACCATCTTCGTGGTGCGCATGACCGAGAAGAAGAAGGCGGAAGCGGACGCAGCGCAGGCGGGCTGACAGCCAGCCGACAAGGTCCGTTTCCGGCAACCGAACGCGAGACCGAGCCAGCCAATGCACGACATACGCCTGATCCGTGACGATCCCGCCGCCTTCGAGGCGGCCCTCGCCAAGCGCAATGACAGCTTCACGGGACTGGCCGCCGGGCTGGTGGCGCTGGATGAGCAACGCCGCGCCCTGATCGCCTCGGTGCAGGAGATGCAGGAGCGCCGCAACGCCGCCTCCAAGGAGATCGGCCAGGCCAAGGCGCAGAAGGACGAGGCGCGGGCGCAAGAGCTGATGGCCGAGGTCGCGGCGCTGAAGGACAGGATGCCCGCCGCCGAAGCCGAGATGAAGCGCGTCGAGGCGGAGCTGAACGAGAAGCTCGCCGGCATCCCGAACCTGCCGGGCGAGGACGTGCCGCTGGGGCCGGACGAACACGCCAACGTCGAGCGCCACCGGCACGGCGCGCCGCGCGACTACGCGTTCCAGCCCAAGCAGCATTTCGAGATCGGCGAGGCGCTGGGCCAGATGGATTTCGAGACGGCGGCCAAGCTCTCGGGCAGCCGTTTCGTGGTGACCAAGGGGCCGCTGGCGCGGCTGGAGCGGGCCATCGGGCAGTTCATGCTCGACACCCATGTGGACGACCACGGCTACACCGAGGTCAACCCGCCGATCCTGGTGCGCGACGAGGCCATGTTCGGCACCGCGCAACTGCCGAAGTTCCGGGACGACCAGTTCCGGGCCGGTGACGACTACTGGCTCATCCCCACCGCCGAAGTCCCGCTGACCAACCTCGTCCGCGAGTCCATCCTCGACGAGAAGGAACTGCCCCTGCGCTTCACCGCCCTGACGCCCTGTTTCCGGGCCGAGGCGGGGGCGGCGGGGCGCGACACGCGCGGCATGATCCGGCAGCATCAGTTCTCCAAGGTCGAGATGGTGTCGATCACCACGCCGGAGGCCTCCGCCGACGAGCACGAGCGCATGCTGGGCTGCGCCGAGGCGGTGCTGAAGAAGCTCGACCTTGCCTACCGGGTCGTGACGCTCTGCACCGGCGACATGGGCTTCGCCTCGCGCAAGACCTACGACATCGAGGTCTGGCTGCCGGGGCAGGGCGCCTACCGCGAAATCTCGTCCTGCTCGGTCTGCGGCGATTTCCAGGCCCGGCGCATGGACGCACGCTATCGCCCGGCGGGGGCAAAGGGCACGGCTTTCCTGCACACGCTCAACGGCTCGGGCGTGGCGGTCGGCCGGGCGCTTGTGGCCGTGCTGGAGACCTACCAGAACGCCGATGGCTCGGTGACCGTGCCGGAGGCGCTGAAGCCCTATATGGGCGGCATCTCCACCATCGAGCGGACGGCCTGAAGCCGATGCGCATCCTGGTCACCAACGACGACGGCATCCACGCGCCGGGGCTCGACGCGCTGGTGGCGATCGCCGGCCAGCTGTCCGACGACGTCTGGGTGGTGGCGCCGGAGACGGACCAGTCGGGCGTCT
>JBEBSP010000061.1:0-14763 GCA_040394255.1 Agaricicola taiwanensis
GCACCGGGATCTGGTGCTGCTCGGCGAATTCCAGGAGGCGGGTGCGCGAGGTCAGATCCCATTCGCGCCAGGGCGCGATCACGGTGATCTCCGGCTCCAGCGCATAATAGCCCAGCTCGAAGCGGACCTGGTCGTTGCCCTTGCCGGTCGCTCCATGAGCCACCGCGTCCGCGCCGACCTGACGGGCGATCTCGATCTGCTTCTTGGCGATCAGCGGACGGGCGATGGAGGTGCCGAGCAGGTACTGGCCCTCGTAGAGCGCGTTCATGCGGAACATCGGGAAGACGTAGTCGCGCACGAATTCCTCGCGCAGGTCCTCGATGAAGATCTGCTTGATGCCGAGCAGCTCGGCCTTCTTGCGCGCCGGCTCCAGCTCCTCGCCCTGCCCGAGATCGGCGGTGAAGGTCACGACCTCGCAGTTGTAGGTGGTCTGGAGCCACTTCAGGATGACCGAGGTGTCGAGGCCGCCGGAATAGGCGAGCACGACCTTCTTCACGTTCTTCGTCATGGGGAATTGTCCGCGCGGGTGTGGGCCTTGGATTTGGCGCGCACATTACCCGCGCGGGCGTCAGTTACAAGCCTTCTGGTGGCCGCCGCCCCGCAGATGCTCGCGCAGGATGGCCATGTTGCGGCGGTTGGCGCGGAAGGCGACGTCGAACACGCTGCCCGCCAGCGGCACCGCGCCGACCAGGGTGTCGAGGCCGATGTTGCCGATCATGCGGGCGATCACGCTTTTCGGCACGTCCATGCGACGCGCCTCCATGACGATGTAGAGCGACAGGCCCGCGCCCGCCAGATCGCCGATGCCGGGCACGAGGCCCATGACCGCGTCCGCGCCGAAGCGGATGTTGGTGCCGGGAATGCGCCAGACCGAATCCAGCATCCAGGCCAGGCGGTCGAGCCGCTCCATGGTGGCAAGACGGCTGTCGTCCACATAGGGGTCATAGCGCTGGTAGGTTCCGGCGATGGTCATGGGCTCCGTGCTCCTCGTGTCGTCCATCAGATGGAAACGGGCGGGACGGTTTGCAAGTTCGCGAGCCCGGACGGGGCTTAAGCCTCTTCCTCGAAGGTCACCGCGACATCGCCGTTGGCCGAAAGCCGGACCACGCCATCCTCCACATCGGCGACCAGGCCGAGCGATATGAAATGGTGATGGCCGGCATGCCTGCCCTCTCCGCTGTCGCGCTTGGTCAGCTTGATGCGGTCGCCCTCCACGCGGTCCACCGTCCCGACATGAACGCCGTCGGCGCCGATGATTTCGGCATGTTCCCTGATGTTCGCTGCATCGATCATGATCGCAATCCTCCACTGTCCATCCCTAACGCACGGAGGCGGCGGAAGGATGCATCGCGCCCCGCCCCGCGACTTCGCCGTTGCCGCCGGTCCGCTCTGGCTTCGCGCGGCGCGCGCCCTTAAGTAGGGGAGAGACATGGGAAACAGGGGAAGACATGGGGCCTGACCGATGAGTTTCTCCCCCGACGAGATCGAACGCTACGCGCGGCACATCGTGATGGCCGAGATCGGCGGGCCGGGCCAGCAGAAGCTGAAGGCCGCGCGCGTTCTGGTCGTCGGCGCGGGCGGGCTCGGCAGCCCGGCGCTGCTCTATCTGGCGGCGGCGGGCGTGGGCACGCTGGGCGTGATCGACGACGACACCGTGTCGCTGTCCAACCTCCAGCGCCAGATCGCCCATGGCACCGCCGACGTCGGCGCCCTCAAGACCGCCAGCGCCGCCGCCGCCGTGGCGCGCATCAACCCGCATGTCGCCTTCGAGCAGCACACCGTCCGGCTGACCCCCGACAACGCCCCCGGCATCATCGGGGCCTACGATCTCGTGCTCGACGGCTCGGACAATTTCGACACGCGCTATCTGGTGGCCGACACCTGCGAAAGCGTCGGGCGGGTGCTGATCACCGGCTGGCTGGGACGGTTCGACGCCGGACTCACGACCCTGCGTGCCCACGAGACCGGGCCGGACGGGCGGCGCAACCCGAGCTACCGCTGCCTCTTCCCCGACGCCCCGCCCGACGGCTCGGTGCCGACCTGCGAGGAGGCCGGCGTGCTGGGCGCGCTGCCCGGCATGGTCGGCTCCATGATGGCGCTGGAGGCGGTGCGCGAGATCACCGGCTTCGGCGAGGGTCTCACCGGCACGCTGCTCTTGATCGACGCCAAGGCAATGCGGTTCGAGCGGATTTCCTACGAACGGGCGGACGCTCAGGTCTAGGCGGTTGATCTTGAGGTGGCCGAACATGCGCTCCATGCGGTTGCGCTGCTTGTAGAGCGTCCGGTCATGCCCGATCTTTACCCTGCGGTTTGATCGGCCGGGAATGACGGCTTCGATCTTCCGTTCGGCGCGGCTCAAACCTGCCTTCAGAAAGCAGCCGTGAATCAACCCGCACGCGCCTCGTCCATCATCTTGGCATAGCAATTATCGAGGGAATGATATGGCCTCGCTTGTGCTGGCATCCGTAAGGCCGCGCTCAGCACGATTGTGCGGGGTGGCTTTGCTGGTCCATGACCGAAGTGAAGGCTCATCGCGTTGCAATGCCTCCCATAAGCTTTCGCTGACATCCGAGGTCATATGCGTCACCTCGCGGATTTGACTCCAACCAGTGCTAACGTCAGCAATTGCAATCCCTTCGTCTTCCACTCGACGAATGATGCGTTGGATCGCAATCGACTCTGCCACAATCATCCTCCATTAAACCCTTCGAAGCATAGCCGCTTCAACTGCCCACAAAAACCCCTGGCCATCCGCCGGGAATGTGTCCACGCCGCCTAGATATCAGGGAGGAAAGACCATGGCAGACGAAACGCCACCCAGGACCGCGAAGAAGACGATCAGGCCGGCTGCGGCCGGGCCGAAGCTGCTTTCGGGCGGCAACCCGCAGATCGCCAAGGGCTACGGCGACGCGCCCGTGCAGGCCTACATCGCGGCCATGCCGGGCTGGAAGCGAGAGGTCGGACAGCGGCTCGACGCGCTCATCACGCACACCGTCCCCGGCGTGCGCAAGGCGGTCAAATGGAACTCGCCATTCTACGGCGTCGAGGAAAACACCTGGTTCCTCAGCATCCATTGCTTCACGAAGTATGTGAAAGTGGCTTTCTTCCGCGGCGCGGCGCTGCGGCCCGTCCCGCCCGGCACGTCCAAGCAGGAACACGTGCGCTATCTCGACATCCGCGAGGACGACCCGTTCGACGAAGCGCAGATCGCCGACTGGGTGAAGCAGGCCAGCCGGCTGCCCGGCGAGAAGATGTGAGAGCGGCATGGATGGGAAAACCAGCGCAACGAAAACAGGCGAAGACGGCTCCCCCGCCCGATTGATCGATGGAAAGATCAAGGAACCGGGCGACTGGCGCGGCGAGGTGCTCGCGCGGGTCCGGAACCTCATCCGGCAGGCCGATCCCGAGGTGGTCGAGACGTGGAAGTGGCGCGGGGTTCCGGTGTGGGAGCATGCCGGCATCATCTGCACGGGCGAGACCTACAAGAGTGTCGTGAAACTGACCTTCGCAAGAGGCGCCGCGCTGGAGGACCCTTCGGGGCTGTTCAACGCCAGCCTCGAGGGCAGCACCCGGCGCGCCATCGACCTGCACGAGGGCGAGGCGGTCGACGAGGCGGCGCTGACGGCGCTCATCCGGGCCGCCGTGGCGCTGAACATGTCGGCGCGGGCCCAGAAGAAACCCCGAAGCGGGTGAGGCCCCTCAGCTGCGCTCCGCCACCCAGGCGCTGGTGGCCGCGCGCAGGCCTTGCGGCACCTCCCGTTCGATCGTCGCCCCAAGGTCGGCGAGGCTCACGGCCTTCAGCCTGTCGCGCCAGGCGGCCTCCGCCTCCCACATGACCCGCGCCACCGCGCAGGGGCCAGAGTCGCGGGTCTCCTTCGGACGGCAGGGATTGTTGCGGCGGATTTCCGTGCAGACGAAGGCGGGGGCGTTGCCCTCCACGGCCGACACGACGTCCCAGAAGGTGATGGCGGCCGGGGCGCGGGACAGGCGATAGCCGCCGGAAGGGCCGAGCGTGCCTTCCACGAGGCCCGCCTTCGACAGGGCCTGCAGGGCCTTGGAGAGATATTCCTTGGGCACGCCGTGCAGCTCGGCCAGGGCCCTGGTCCCCAGGTAGCGCCCGTCCGGCACGCCGGCCAGGATGGCGCAGCAGTGCAGCGCCCATTCCACCTGGTTCTTCAGCTGCATGTCAGTTCAGCCCCGCCCTGGTCAGCCCGTAGGCCGCGTCCAGAGAGCCCGGCACGGTCCGGAAGGCGATGTTGAGCCTGTTCCAGCCGTTGATCGCCATCACCACGTAGGTGAGATCGCTGATCTCCTGTTCGCTCAGCACGGCCAGCGTCGCGTCGTAGATCTCGTCCGGAACTCCGTGCGCGCCCAGCTGCGTCACGGCCTCGGTCCAGCCGAGGGCCGCGCGTTCGCGGGCGGTGAACAGCTCCGACTCCCACCACACCGCCACGTGATGCAGGCGCAGGGGCCGCTCGCCATGGATCGTGGCCTCCTTGACGTGCATGTCGAGGCAGAAGCCGCAGCCGTTGATCTGCGAGGCACGGATGTGGACCAGATCGCGCAGCCCCGGCTCGATGGAGCTTTCGGCCGTGGCCATGCTGAAGGCCAGGTACTTCTTGTACAGGGAACCGGACAGGTTGGCGGGGTCGAGACGGCGGGCGGTCATCGTGCGTTCTCCAATGGCTGATGGCGGTCTTATTTAAGGATATTAAATATCCTCAATAACCCGCTGGCGCAACCGCCGCCTTGAGAGCGCCCGTCAGCCCTTCTTGCGCATGGTGAAACGGGCGTTGCCGAGGCCGGTGCCGATGGTGAGCACGCCCCAGCGCTCCACGTCGGTCATGGCCGGTATCTCGCTCAGGCCCTGCATGACGGCGTCATTGTGCAGGAGGATCAGCGTCTCGTGGCCGTCGATCTCGGGGATCGCCTCCAGCAGCCGCTCGGCCAGCCGGAAATCCTTTGTCTCCCAGTTGCCCGGCAGGTTCTGGCCGCCCTTCTCGATGGAGCCGTCCTCGCGGATTACGCCGGGACAGCCGACGCCGATGAAGGGCGCGAGGTCGAGGCCCTTCTTTTCCGCCGCGCCGATCAGCTTCCTGATCATCCTGGCCAGCTTCGACACCGCCTCGTCGCGCTTGGGGCTGTCGTCGGCGTGGCGCCAGATGTCGGATTTCCAGACGCAGGCCTCCGCGAGGGTGGGGTCCTTGTCCTGGTTCAGCCTGACGATGCCGGCGCGCATGTTGGTGCCGCCGATGTCGACCCCGATCAGCGCCTCGTGGCCGGAGAAGATCCAGGCCGGAGCCAGATGGGCCGCCCCGATCAGCGCCGCCTCGTCGGGATGGTGGTGGATCGGCCGCAGCTCGATCCTGACGCCTTCGGCCCGCAGGATGGTCTCGGCGCGGCCGATGGCGATCTCGCCGAGACGGCTGCCGCGCATGCCGCCGCCGATGACGATGCGCTCCGTGCCCTTCCATTCCTTGAGCTTCATGAAGCGCCGGATCACATAGGCGAGTTCGCCGGCAAAATCCTCGATGGCGCTGTGCACCAGACCGGCGGCGCTCGGCTTTCCCTCGAACAGGATCCTGTCCAGGGCCTTGCGGCCGATGTCCTCGGTGGGATCGTCCCCGAGGGGGTCGTCACCGGCCTTGGCGATCCTCTTGCGCCAGTCGTCCAGCACCGAGAGGAAGGCGCGCTTGCTGGCGCGGTCGCCCAGGAAGCCGTCGCCGTCCTTGATCTCGATGTTCCAGCTGTCGACCGTGACCGAGGGCAGCGCGCCGGCCCCATGCACGATGCCGCCGCCCTGCTGACTGTTGGTTTCCGCCATGAGATCCCCGCGTGACACATCCGAAAAGGTGTAACGCTCTCCCCCACGGGAAGGTTCAGCGTTCAAAGGCCATGCGCGCGCCGAACACCATCATGATCGCGCCGACGGCCGCGCCGACCACGCGCTTCAGCGGGCTCGTGCCGCGCGCGAAGGGCGTCAGCCGCAGGGCGAGGCCGAAGGTGGTGTAGTAGACGGTGGACATGGCGACCATGATCGCCACGCCCGTGAGGCCGATCCCGATGGGCTTCTCGGCCAGATGGGTCACCGCGAACAGCGAGGTGACGAAGACCAGCGACTTCGGATTGCCGAGGTTGGTCAGGAGACCGGCGACGAAGGCCCGGCGCGGCGGGGTCGCGAGCCGTGGCGTGGCCTCGACGTCGGTGCGCGCCCGGCTCAGGCTGCCGCGCAGGATCTGGAAGCCCTTCCAGACCAGATAGGCCCCGCCCATGAGCTTCACGCCGAGCGCCAAGGGCGGGAAGGTCTCGAACAGCCAGAGAAGGCCGAAGAGGCCCGCCAGCCCCCAGGCGAGCGTGCCGAGGAGAATACCGCCGGCGGCGGCGATGACCGCCGCGCGGCTGGATGACAGGCTGATGGCCGTGAACAGCATCATGTTCGGGCCGGGCGTGAGCGTCGCCACCAGCCAGAGCGTGGCGAGCGAGAGGAATGTGTCGGCGGTCGTCATGACCCCATGCCCCTATTCCGCGGCCGTCTTGACCCCTATGGCCTGCTCGGCGGCTTCCTCGGCCGCGTCGACGGCCTTCAGCGCCTCGGGGTGCGGCATGGACATGATGTTATACCCGCTGTCGACGTAATGCACCTCGCCGGTCACGCCGGAGCCGAGATCGGACAGGAGGTAGAGCGCCGCGCCGCCGACCTCGTCGGTGGTGACGGTGCGCCGGAGCGGCGCATGGCGCTTCTGGTAGTTGAACATCAGCCGCGCGTCGGCGATGCCCGCGCCCGCCAGCGTGCGGATCGGCCCGGCCGAGATGGCGTTGACGCGGACGGCCTGCGGCCCGAAGTCGGCCGCCAGATAGCGCACGCTCGCCTCCAGCGCGGCCTTGGCCACGCCCATGACGTTGTAGTTCGGCATGACGCGGGTGGAGCCGCCGTAGGTCAGCGTGACGATGGAGCCGCCCTCGGTCATCAGCCCGGCGGCGCGTTTGGCGATCTCGGTGAAGGAGAAGCAGGAGATCAGCATGGTGCGCGTGAAATTGGCGCGGGTGGTGTCGGCGTAGCGGCCCTTCAGCTCCGACTTGTCGGAATAGGCGATGGCGTGGACCAGAATGTCGAGCCCGCCCCATTTTTCCTTCAGCGCGGCGAAGACGCCGTCGACGGAATCGATGTCCTCGACGTCGCAGGGCAGCACGGTGTCGGAGCCGACACTTGCCGCCAGCGGCGCGACGCGCTTCCTCAGGGCGTCACCCTGGTAGGTGAAGGCCAGCTCCGCGCCGGCCTCGGCCAGCTTCCGCGCGATGCCCCAGGCGATCGAATGGTCGTTGGCGACGCCCATCACCAGCGCCCGCTTACCCGAGAGAAGTCCAGCCACCATTGTCGTCACACTTTCCGCTGCGCCGTTCGAGCGTTGTCTATAGTGGCGGGGACCGGCCAATCCCAAATCACCATTCGTCTCGTTGTGTTTCCGGGGTTTCGGTCCTTCTCCCGTCGGGAGAGGGTCATATTCAGCCGTCGTAGCGCTGGAACACCAGCGTCGCGTTAGTGCCGCCGAAGCCGAAGGAATTGGACATGACGCGCTCCAGCGCCGCGTTGTCGACCCGCTCGCGCAGGATCGGCATGTCGGCGAAGGCGGGGTCCAGTTCCTCGATGTTGGCGCTCTCGGCCATGAAGCCGTTGCGCAGCATCAGCAGCGAGTAGATCGCCTCCTGCACGCCCGCCGCGCCCAGCGAATGGCCGGTGAGGGACTTCGTCGCCGAGATGGGCGGGCAGTCCGCGCCGAAAACCGCGCGCAGGGCTTCGATCTCCTTGGCGTCGCCCACCGGGGTCGAGGTGGCGTGCGGGTTGATGTAGTCGATCCCGCCCTTCACGGTCGCCATGGCCTGGCGCATGCAGCGCTCCGCGCCCTCGCCGGAGGGGGCCACCATGTCGTGGCCGTCGGAGGTCGCGCCGTAGCCCACCAGCTCGGCCAGGATGTTGGCGCCGCGCGCCTTCGCGTGCTCCAGCTCCTCCAGCACCACGACGCCCGCGCCGCCGGCGATGACGAAGCCGTCGCGGTTGACGTCATAGGCGCGCGAGGCGACCTCGGGCGTGTCGTTGTAATGGGACGACATGGCGCCCATGGCGTCGAACAGCACCGACAGCGTCCAGTCCAGGTCCTCGCAGCCGCCGGCGAACATCACGTCCTGCTTGCCCATCATGATCTGCTCGGCGGAGTTGCCGATGCAATGGCTGGAGGTCGCGCAGGCCGAGGAGATCGAATAGTTGACGCCCTTGATGTGGAAGAAGGTCGCCAGCGTGGCCGAGGCGGTGGACGACATGGCCTTCGGCACCGCGAAGGGGCCGACGCGCTTGGGGCCCTTCTCGCGGGTGATGTCGGCGGATTCCACGATCACGCGGGTGGACGGCCCACCCGAGCCCATGATGATGCCGGTGCGCGGGTTGGAGATCTCGCTCTCCTCCAGCCCGGCGTCGCGGATCGCCTGGTCCATGGCGACATGGTTCCAGGCCGTGCCGCCGCCGTGAAAGCGCATGTTGCGGCGGTCGACCAGTTCCTCGACGTCGATCTTCGGCGCGCCGTGGACCTGGCAGCGGAAGCCCAGCCGGGCGTAATCCTCGGCGGTCGTGATGCCGGACTTCGCCTCGCGCAGGCTGGCGAGCACTTCCTGGGTGGTGTTGCCGATGGATGAGACGATGCCCATCCCGGTGACGACGACGCGCCGCATAGCTGCCTCTCCGTTATCCTTGCAGGCTCAGGCCTCGGCCTTGAACAGGCCGACCCGCAGGTCCTGCGCCTTGTATATGACCTCGCCGTCGGCCTCCAACCAGCCGTCGGCGATGCCGAGCACGAGTTTCGAACGCATGACACGCTTGAAGTCGATGCCGTAGACCACCTTTTTGACGGAAGGAAGAACCTGGCCGGAGAATTTCAGCTCGCCGAGGCCGAGCGCCCGGCCGCGCCCTTCCGAGCCCAGCCAGCCGAGGTGGAAGCCGACCAGCTGCCACAGCGCGTCCAGCCCGAGGCAGCCCGGCATCACCGGATCGCCCTTGAAATGGCATTCGAAGAACCAGAGGTCCGGCGTCACGTCCAGCTCGGCCCGCACGTAGCCCTTGCCGTTGGGGCCGCCGGTCTCGGAAATCTCGGTGATGCGGTCGAACATCAGCATGGGCGGCAGGGGAAGCTGCGCGTTGCCGGGGCCGAACAGCTCGCCGCGCCCGCAGGCCAGAAGTTCCTGATAGTCGTAGCTCGATTTGCGTTCGCCCATTCGCCGTGCCGCCCTTGATCGTTTGTCTCGTCGCCCGATGGCGCGGGGCACGTCTAACACGAGCTTTGGCGCGGCGGAAAGCCGGTGGTGTCAAAGCTTAACTTTTGCGGAGCAAAATCCATGCGATTCACCGCCGCATTGTCTTTCGGCGGTTTTGCACGTATGAAATCGCTTGTAACTCTGGATAATGACTGACGGCCATGGATATGACCAACACATCACGTCCTGCAGCGGACGCCAATTGCGGCCTGCGCCCGACCATGTGCGTTGCCCGTGACGTCGCCGGAATGCTGCGCAAGGCAAGCCTTCGGCCGACCCGGCAGCGCATCGCGCTCGGGCGGCTGCTGTTCAGCAAGGGCGATCGCCACATCACGGCGGAAGTGCTGCACGAGGAAGCGCTGATGGCGCGCGTGCCGGTGTCGCTCGCCACCATCTACAACACGCTGAACCAGTTCACCGACGCCGGCCTGTTGCGCCAGGTGGCGGTCGACGGCGCGAAAAGCTACTTCGACACCAACATCGGCGACCATCACCATTTCTATCTGGAAGACGAAAACCGCCTGATGGACATCGCCGACGACAGCGTGGCGGTCGGCAACCTGCCGAACCCGCCCACGGGCTACGAAATCGCCCGCGTCGACGTGGTCGTGCGGCTGCGGCCCAAGGCGGGCTGATTTCCCAAGGCAACCCGATCTGCGAAAGCCGCCTCCCGAGGCGGCTTTTTCGTGTCGGGGGCTTTTCCGGCCCGGCCTCAGTCGACCTTCTCGCCGGGGTAAACGCCCCAGAGCCTGTCCTGCGGTATCCAGCCGTCGAATCCATTGCCGCTGAGGCGGCACCAGCTGCCCGTGCAACGCAGCACACTCGCCAGAACGCCGGCTTCAAGCTGCGCGCTCACGCGCGCTTCGGCATTGTCGCGGGCCCGCAGATCGTAAATCTTGCCGGCATCCCAGGGCGCGACGATCGCCGTGCGGCGGCCCGACAGGAGGCTGTGGTAGACCCAGCCCTCGGCGCCGTCGCTGTCGCGGATGCGGCGCCAGTTCTCATATTCGGCGACGATCTCGACCGGCAGCCCCTCGCGCTTGAAGATCCAGGCGATCTGATGCTCGGACGTGGGGCCGCGGCGGACATTGACCTGGCTCGATTTCAAACTGACGAAACGGGGAATCGGCAAGCCGCTGATGCCGACCGGCGCCCCGCTCTCGGCCTGCGCGCGCACCGCGCCGGGCGAGAACGCCAGAAGCAGCAGCGCCGCGAAACACAGGAACAGCCATCGTCCATTCATCACCGAGCGCGTCATCCGCTCCCACCATCCGCTTTCAAGTTGTCTTTCCGGGGAGGTTGTATGACACTCCGCGCCAGCCGGCGACGCGCCCCCGCGTGCCGACCCGATACCGCACCGACTTTCCACACCGGGTGTTTAAACCCCGTTAACCAGCGCCCGTCACAGGGCCGGAATCCCAGATGAGCCGCAAAAAGCCCCTGATCGTCGTCACGCGCAAGCTGCCCGAAGCCATCGAGACCCGTATGCGCGAGCTGTTCGACGCGCGTCTCAACATCGATGACGCGCCCATGAGCCGCGAGGCCCTGGCCGCCGCCGTGGCCGAGGCCGACGTGCTGGTGCCGACCGTCACCGACCGCATCGACAAGGGCGTTCTGGCGCAGGCGGGCGCCAACCTGAAATTGATCGCCAGCTTCAGCAACGGCGTCGACCATATCGATGTGGAGACGGCGCTGGCGCGCGGCATCACCGTCACCAACACGCCGGGCGTGCTGACCGAAGACACCGCCGACATGACCATGGCGCTGATCCTGGCCGTGCCGCGCCGGGTGTCGGAAGGCTCGCGCATCATCCCCGAGGGCGAGGACTGGCCCGGATGGTCGCCGACCTGGATGCTGGGCCGCCGCATCGGCGGCAAGCGCCTCGGCATCATCGGCCTCGGCCGCATCGGGCAGGCGGTGGCGCGGCGCGCCAAGGCCTTCGGCCTGCAAATCCATTACCACAACCGCCGCCGCGTCTCGCCCGCCATCGAGGAGGCGCTGGAGGCGACCTGGTGGGACAGCCTCGACCAGATGCTGGCGCGGGTCGACATCGTGTCGATCCATTGCCCGCACACGCCCGCCACCTACCACCTGCTGTCGGCGCGCCACCTGAAGCTGCTCAAGAAGGAAGCCTATGTGGTCAACACCGCGCGCGGCGAGGTGGTCGACGAGAGCGCGCTGGCCCGCATGCTGGAGGCGGGCGAACTCGGCGGCGCGGCGCTGGACGTGTTCGAGGGCGAACCCGCCGTCAACCCGCGCCTCGTCAAGCTGGCGCGCAAGGGCAAGGTCGTGCTGATGCCGCACATGGGCTCGGCCACGCTGGAAAGCCGGATCGACACCGGCGACCGGGTGATCGTCAACATCAAGACCTTCCTCGACGGTCACCGCCCGCCGGACCGGGTGCTGCCGAGCATGCTGTGAGGCGAAGGCCATGAGCGCGGATGCTCCCGTCCGGCTGTTCTCCTACGGCACGCTGCAACTGGAGCCGGTGCAGCTTGCCTCCTTCGGGCGCAGGCTTTCGGGCGTGCCGGACACTTTGCCGGGCTATCGCCGGGAGATGCTGGAGATCACCGATCCGGATGTCCTCTCGACCAGCGGCGAGCGTTTCCATCCCGTGGTCGTGCCGAGCGAGGATCCGGCGGACGAGGTGCCGGGCACGTGTTTCGACATCACCGCCGGAGAACTCATAGCCGCCGACGCGTATGAAGTGTCCGACTACAAGCGTGTTGCCGCGCGTCTGGCATCGGGCGTCGAGGCCTGGGTCTACATCAGGGCCTGATCCCGCGGCCGCACTTCAACAGTATAAACCCATGGGACGACATGGGCCGGGCCTGTTTATTGTAAACCGCAACAACAGCCCGTCGCCCTCTTGATTTATAAGAAGTAAATATCCGTTATATACAATATTTACGCACGGATATTATCGTTACCCGGGCAGGGGGATTTCCGATGCCTGGATTGCCGTTTCGCGCCTTCCGACGCTTCATCCGTGACGACACGCGCGGCAATGTCCTCGTGGTCCTGGCTCTCAGCCTGATTCCCCTCCTTGGCGCCATGGGCGCCGCCATGGATTACGCCCGCGCCATCAACGCCCGCGCGGAGCTGCAATCGGCGCTGGACGCCGGCCTGCTCAAGGCGGCGCATGACCTGAAAGCCGCCTCCGGGCTTAGCGCCAACGAGAAGGCGGCGCTCGAAGCAAAGGCCGCCGCGCACATCCGCGCCAGCATCACGGCAAGCGGCCCCAACAATCTGACAGGAGAAATGGCCGTCATCGTCGCAGCCACGCCCGAGGGCCTCACGGCCACGGCGCAGGGCCATATCATGACGACCCTGCTGAACATTCTGCAGATACCCGATCTGCCCGTGACAGCCCATGCCGCGACGCTCACCAGCGGCGGCTCCGTCGAGATCGCCCTGGCACTCGACACCACCGGATCAATGGCGGCCAATATGGCCGACCTGCGCACGGCGGCGCAGGAACTGGTCAACATCATCACCGCGAACGGCAGCAATACACAGGCCAGGATCGCGCTCGTTCCCTATGTGGGAGCCGTCAACATCGGCAACGCGATCTCCCATGAGGCCTGGCTCGACAAGACCGGAACCTCCACCCATCACGCCCAGGTGCTGCGCAACGTGGGCATCGCCCTGAAGCCTGGATGCACCGGTGAGAGTTCGGAGCCGATTGCCGACAGGGGCAAGCAGATAGACGGCTGGTTACGCCACGAACCGTTCGCCGCCGTGGCGACCGCCTTCGCCGAACTCATCGGCGTGCCGGCGGCTGCCGCCGCCTCTCCTTACCCCGTAGCCGACGGTGAGTGCTACTATATCAACCCGCCCATCATCAGCCACTGGACGCTGTTCGGCGCCCTCTCGAATGTCTCGTGGAAAGGATGCGTCGAAGCGCGTCCGGAGCCTTACGACGTCGACGATACCCCGCCGGGCAACGGAAACGTCAACACGCGCTGGGTCCCCTATTTCTGGCCCGACGGCAACGACCCGATGCCCTACGTGGTGGACAGCATCAACAACTACATCCCGGACGGTCCGTTCATCGCCGGGACAGACATGGATCAGGCCCCATGGGGTCGGGCCTACAGCGTGCTCAAGTATGACGGACGAAGCGCCTCGATCGACGACAGCCCGCCCGTAACCCGGGGACCGAATAAGGGTTGCCCCGATCCCATCCTGCCCCTGACCAATGATTATTCCGCCATCAGCAGCCGGATTTCCGCGCTCAGCCACTATGACGATTCCGGCACCAACAGTGCCGACGGCGTCGCCTGGGCCATGCGCGTGCTGTCACCCGGCGTGCCCTTCACCGAAGGGGCGCCCTATGGCGAAGTGCCGAAAATCATGGTGCTGCTCAGCGACGGCCAGAACGAAATCCTGGAGGATCTCAGCGGCAGCGACGACCCCGATACCATGGATCAGGGCGGATCCTACATCAGCCATTATTCCGCCTACAGCTCGCTGCGCCGCGGGCGCTTTCCGGAGACCTCCTTCGCCTCGGCCTATGCCTATCTGGATCAGCGCATGGCGCAGGCCTGCCGGAACGCCAAGAGCGCGGGCATCGAGATCTATGTGGTCGCCTTCGGCGTCGGAAACCCCTCCGCCCTGCAGAAACTCAGCGACTGCGCCAGCAAGCCCGGCAACGTCATCAGCCTCGACCGGTCGGGCGATCTGGTGGCCGCCTTCCGCGCGATCGCGATGAAACTGTCGCCCATCCGCCTTGCCCGGTGACCCACGCGCGAAATATGCGCCGTCCGTTCCCGGCTGCGGAACTTCAGAACCTGCCCGGCGTTCCGTTGCATCATCATGTTGAGGAAGCAACCCATGAAGACTGGCTCGCGGGCTCTTATGGCCCTGATACTCATCGCCTTCAGTGTGTCCGCCTGCGCCAACACGGTGCGCGGCGTCGGCCGTGACGTCAAGGAAACCGGACGGGCCGTCCAGGACGTTGCCAAATAGGGGCACAGCCCCGAAGCCACTAAAAAAGGGCGCCCATGGCGCCCTTTTTCGCAGTCATGCCAGCGGGCTCAGCCCTCGGCGTCTTCCGTCTCGCGGGCTTCGAGGTCCGCGCCGGTCTCCTGGTCCACGACCTTCATGGACAGGCGCACCTTGCCACGCTCGTCGAAGCCCAGCAGCTTGACCTTGACCTTATCGCCCTCCTTCAGCACGTCGGACACCTTGCCGATGCGCTCCTTGGAGACCTGGCTGACATGGACGAGGCCGTCCTTGGGGCCGAAGAAGTTCACGAAGGCGCCGAAATCGGCGACCTTCACGACCGTGCCGTCATAGATCACGCCCACTTCCGGCTCCGCCGTCAGCGACTTGATCCAGGCGAGCGCCGCCTTGATGGCCTTGCCGTCGGAGGAAGCCACCTTGACCGTGCCGTCGTCCTCGACGTTGATCTTGGCGCCGGTCTTCTCGACGATCTCGCGGATCACCTTGCCGCCGGTG
>JBEBSP010000062.1:0-14722 GCA_040394255.1 Agaricicola taiwanensis
CCCTTGCTATCCTCATGCCGTCCTGGCTCACGAGGGGCGCTTCCGGAAGCGCTGGAATGCGGAGCAAGGATACGGCGCTCGGCAAGGGGGACCCACGCAATCCTCCGAGCCGGGAGTACCGATCATCGCCCGGCCCCAGCCTATCGGGGGTCCGCCGGTGTGACGCGGCTGGACTGAACAGGGGGCTTCGTCAGGGAGGCGGCAACGCTGAACCGGCGAGGTTACCTTCATGGGCACGGCATAAGCGACCCAAAAGGTCCCCGCCCCATGAGGGTCGCCCGGGTACAGGAAGAGCGGTGTAGGGACTAAACGCCGGATTGAAGCGGGACGCCGGAAGGCGTGGGCTCATTCTTACCAAACGAGCCCCGTCCGTGACGAGCGGACACCCACTGAATGCGCCGATCCCGGCGTCCCGTCCCCTCACCACCCGGAGGCCCAAAGGCCGGCCGGAGATCGGGCACGCCCGGACATCACCCCACAGCAGACAGGAGAGGACCATGCCCCACGAACATTCCATGCCGCCATGCGGCGAAGCCGAGGATGCCGCCGGACTCAGCGCCGAGGCACGGGCCTTCGTCGTCTGGATGACGCGGAGCTGGATGCGCTGCGGCCGCGCCGAATGCCGGCGGCGGCGCGGTTGCATGGGGAAGGCCTGCCCCGTTCCCCTGCCGCAGGGGCTCGCCACGCCGGAGGCGCGCGCGAAATTCGAGGCCGCTTTCCGGGATGTGGAATACCCCTGAGGCGCGCCGCCCTCAGCCCTTGTTGGTGATGGAGACGTCGAGCTGCGGCTTGGTGTTGATCGTCTGGAACACCACGCAGTAGCGTTCGGTCAGCTTCAGGAGTGTGTCGATCTTGTCCTGCGGCGCGTCGGTCTCGACCTCGAACTTCAGGCGGATCGCGCGAAAGCCCACGGGTGCGCCCTTGTCGACGCCGAGCGTGCCGCGGAAGTCGAGGTCGCCCTCGGCCGAGACGCGGCCGGATTTGAGCGGGATCTCCAGCGCGGTGGCGACCGCCTTCAGCGTCACCCCGGCGCAGGCGACCAGCGCCTCCAGCAGCATGTCGCCCGAGCACAGCTCATGTCCCGAGCCGCCGGTGGCCGGATGCAGTCCCGCGATGGCCAGCGCCCGCCCCGTCTCGACCTTGCAGGCGATGGACTGATCGTCCAGCGTGCCGGTGGCCTTCAGGGTGATGTGCGCGGCGTCGGGCTCGTCCTTGTAACGGTCCTTCAGCGGCGCCTGCAGCGCGCGCAGTTCGGTCGCATCCATCTCGTCATTCTCCTTGGAAAGTCACCACCACATGGCGGCGCCGGCATCGGCCTCGCCACGTTTCCTAACGGATTCGGGCTCGCCGAGCGAGCCGTCGAGGGCGCGCAGCACCTTGCGCTGCGCCGTCACGAAATCATCCGACAGCCGGTCGCGCGGGCGCGGCAGATCGACCGGCACCTGGGAGAAGATACGTCCCGGATGCGGCTCCATGATGACGACCCGGTCGCCCAGCACAATGGCTTCCTCGACGTCGTGGGTCACGATCACGAGAGTGGGCTTCTGCGCCTCCCACAGCGCCAGCAGCGCGTCCTGCAGGCTGGCGCGGGTGAAGGCGTCGAGCGCGGAGAAGGGCTCGTCGAGCAGCAGCACCTTGGGCTGGGGCACCAGCGCGCGGGCGATGGCGACGCGCTGCGCCTGCCCGCCCGACAGCTCGCGCGGCCAGCGTGGGCCATAGCCGGCAAGGCCGATGCGGGCGAGCACGCGCTCCACCCGTTCCTTGCGTTCGGCCTTGGGCACGTCGGACAGGCCGAAGGCGATGTTGTCGGCCACCGTCAGCCAGGGCAGGAGACGCGGCTCCTGGAAGACGATCCCGACGGAGGGATGCGGCGCGTCGATCACGGCGCCGTCGACCGAGATCGTGCCCTGGCTCGGGCGGTCGAGGCCGGCGGCGAGGCGCAAAAGCGTGCTCTTGCCGCAGCCGGAGCCGCCGACGATGGCCAGGATCTCGCCCTGCCCGACGGTCAGCGACACGCCTTCGAGCGCATGCGTGTTGTTGGGGTAGATTTTCCGGACGCCGTCGATGGTCAGCATGGTGGTCTCTCAGCGGCGCGCGGCGAAGCCGTCCTGCCAGGCCAGCAGCGGCGCGGCGGCGGCGACCAGGATTGCGTCGGTCGCCTTGCCCAGCACGGCGAAGACCAGGATGGAGGCGATGATCTGGTCGGGCTTGCCGAGCTGCTGGCCGTCGACCAGCAGGAAGCCGAGCCCTTCGGACGCGCCCATGAATTCGGCGGCGACCACGAACATCCAGCCGAGCCCGAGCCCGGAGCGCAGCGAGGTCAGGAATTCCGGCAGGATGGCGGGCAGGAGGATGCGGCGCACCAGCGCGGGGCCGGTGAGGCGGTAAACGCGCCCGACCTCGACGATCTTGCGGTCGACCGAGAGGATCGCGCCCAGCACGCCGAGGTAGACCGGGAAGAACACCCCGACCGCGATCAGGGCGACCTTGGATTCCTCGAAGATGCCGAGCCAGAGGATGAACAGTGGCACCCAGGCGATGGACGGAACGGCGCGCAGGCCCTGCAAGGTGGGGTCGAACAGGCGGCGCACCGTGGCGGAATAACCGGCGATGGCGCCGAACAGCGTGCCGGCGACGACCCCGAGGCCGAAGCCCGCCGCGACGCGCGCGGTGGTCGCAGCAATGTGGAGCAGGAGATCGCCGTCGACGGCCAGTTCATAAAGGGTGACGGCGATGCGGCTCGGCGGCGGCATCAGACGCCCGACGGCGAGGCCGGATGCGATCACGGCCTCCCAGACGACAGCCAGAACGATCGGCACGGCAAGGCCGATCGCGAGGCCGTGGAGCGAAAGGCCACGCCGGCGCGTCGTCACGGCCCCGCCCGTGGGCGTGGTCGAGGTCGGTGCGGAATCCAGCGTGGCCGTCATGGGATCAGTTCGTCAGTGCGGAAGAGAAGCGATCGTCGATCAATGAGTCCACACTGGCCTCCACGTCAACCTTCGCGTCGATCACGCCGGCCTGCTGGAGCGCCTGACCGGCCGCCAGGATCGACTCGCGCTGCGGCGCGCCGATCTTGTTGTGGGTCAGTTCGGTGCGCTCGCCCAGCTGCTTGCTCGCGACCTCGGGCGAGATCTTGGCTTCCTTGGCGAGAAGATCGGCCAGTTCCTTCGGGTGCTCCAGCGACCACTTGCGTCCGGCCTCATAGACCTTGAGCACGCGCGCCACGATCTCCGGATTCTTCTCGGCGAATTCCTCGCGGACGTTGAGCACGCCCCAGGTGTTGGCCTCCGGCTTGCGGAAGAACAGCTTGGCGCCTTCCTCCAGTTCGGCGGACGCCATCATCGGGTCGAGGCCGGCCCAGGCCTGGACGTCGCCGCGCGACAGGGCGAGGCGGCCATCGGCATGCTGGAGCAGCACGAAGCGCACGTCCTTGTCGGTCAGGCCGACGTCGGCCAGCGCGCGCACAAGGAAGATGTGCGGGTCGGTGCCGCGCGTGACGGCGACGCTCTTGCCCTTGAGGTCCTCGACCTTGGTGATGCCGCTGTCCTTGGAGGTGACCAGCGCGGTCCACTCGGGGCGGGAGTAGATGTAGATCGACTTGATGGGATTGCCGTTGATCTTGGCGATCAGCGCGGCGGCGCCGGCGGAGGAACCGAAATCGATCGACCCGGCGTTGAGGAATTCGAGCGCCTTGTTGGAGCCGGCGGACTGGACCCAGCGGACCTTGGTGCCGTCGGCCTCGAATTCCTTCTCCAGGAGCTTCTGGTCCTTCAGGACCAGGCTGACGGGGTTGTAGAAAGCCCAGTCGACGCGCAGTTCGTCGAGCGCGAAGGCGGGGGCAGCCGCCGGCAGGAGCGCGGCCGCGCCCGCCAGGGAAAAGAAAATATTCCTGATTGCTCGAAACATGGTATGATACCTCGGTGGTGTGACCCGCAGACGTCGGGAGGTCCACCCCCCGGCGCTTTAGCGATATTTGTTACGCGCCCGCAAGCTGCTCGCTTCAAATCGGCGCCCCCGTTCCATAAAACAACACAGAATGATCGTCAAATGGAAATAATATACATATAAATCGAGTCTATTAGGTTTCTTCCCTCCGTGTGCCTGCCGTGTCTATGGTCGACCGTCCCGTGAGAAGCGAATCCACGATGCAGCTACAGACTCCGCGCCGAGCATTTTCCCGCCCAGTCGACGGATTGGTCAAACCTGGACGCCTCCGCGCCGATCTGGACGCCATCGCGGCCCTGCATGGAAACGATGCGGCGGAACGCAGCCGGGCCGTGGTCCAGTTGCTCAAGGATACGCTGTCCAGGGGGCATGCCCTGGCCGAACAGGGGCTTACCAATGATGGCAGCGGCACGCTCTGTGCCATGCGCCTGTCCGGTTTGATGGATGAAATCCTGCGCGAACTGCTGCATTTCGTCGAAACCTATATCTACCAGCGCGTCAATCCATCCGAGGCCGAGAAGCTGGCGATCGGAGCCGTGGGAGGCTACGGGCGCGGCACGCTCGCGCCGGCATCGGACATCGACCTCCTGTTCCTGCTCCCCTACAAGCAGACCGCCTGGGGTGAGAGCGTCGTCGAAACCATGCTCTACATTCTCTGGGATCTTGGTCTGAAGGTCGGTCATGCGACCCGTTCGATCGACGAGTGCCTTCGCCTTGCGCGGGCGGACATGACCATCCGTACCGCCGTGCTGGAAATCCGCCCGCTCGCCGGCGACACGGGCCTGATCGACAGCCTGATGGCCCGTTTCGACCAGGAGATCGTGCAGGGAACCGCCGCCGAATTCGTTTCCGCCAAGCTTGCCGAACGCGACGGCCGCCATCGCCGCGGTGCGGGATCGCGTTACGTCGTGGAGCCCAATGTCAAGGAGGGCAAAGGGGGCCTGCGCGATCTGCACACGCTGTTCTGGATCGCGAAATACGCCTACCGCGTGCGGGACGTGAACCAGCTCGTCAACGCCGGGCTGTTCTCGCGCCAGGAATTGAAGCTGTTCAAGAAGGCCGAGGACTTCCTGTGGGCGGTGCGCTGCCATCTGCATTTCCTGACCGGCCGGGCAGAAGAACGCCTGTCCTTTGATGTCCAGCGCGAGGTCGCCGTCCGGCTGGGCTATCAGGAGCATCCGGGTCTGAAGGATGTCGAGCGCTTCATGAAGCACTACTTCCTCGTGGCGAAGGACGTCGGGGACCTGACGGCCATCGTCTGCGCGGCGCTGGAAGCCCGCCACGAGAAGGCGCGGCCGGCCCTTGACCGCTTCCTGCGCCCCTTCACGCGCAAGCGCGCGATCGAACTCAAGGAAGCCCCGGACTTCATCATCGAGAACGATCGTCTCGGCGTGAAGGACGACGGGGTGTTCGAGCGCGACCCGGTCAACGTCATCCGCTTCTTCCATGTGGCGGACCGCCGGGGGCTGGCCATGCATCCCGATGCGACGCGCCTCATCACGCGGTCGCTCGGCCTGATCGACGGCAAGCTTCGCGATAGCAGGGAGGCGAACAAGCTCTTTGTCGAGATACTGACGTCGGTGCACACTCCGGAGGTCGTGCTGCGCCGCATGAACGAGGCAGGTGTCCTCGGGCGCTTCATCCCCGACTTCGGCCGGATCGTCGCGATGATGCAGTTCAACATGTACCATCACTTCACGGTCGACGAGCATCTCATCCAGGCGCTCGGCGTCCTGGCGGACATGGTATCGGGACGGCTGAAGGACGAGCATCCCCTGTCCAATGAAATCCTGCCGGAGATCACCAACAAGCGGGCCCTCTATGTCGCCTTGTTCCTGCATGACATCGCAAAAGGGCGCCCGCAGGATCATTCGGTCGAGGGCGGCAGGATCGCCCGTCGTCTGTGCCCGAGGCTCGGGTTGTCGGCGGCGGAGACCGACACCGTGGCCTGGCTGATCGAGCAGCATCTGACCATGTCCATCATCGCCCAGTCGCGCGATCTGTCCGACCGCAAGACCATCGATGATTTTGCCCAGGTCGTGCAAAGTCTTGAGCGGCTGAAAATGCTGCTCGTTCTGACCGTGGCGGATATCAAGGCCGTCGGGCCGGGTGTCTGGAATGGCTGGAAGGGGCAATTGCTCCGTACGCTCTACTGGGAAACGGAGATCGCGCTGGCCGGAGGGCATTCAAACCTCAAGCGCGCACAACGCGTTACCCAGTCACAGGAGGAACTCCGACTGGAGCTTGCCGATTGGCCTCGGGGCGATGTCGACGCCTATCTCGGGCGGCACTATCCGCCTTACTGGCTCAAGGTCGAACTCGATCGCCGGGTGCAGCATGCCCGTTTCATCAAGGCCGCCGAGACGGCGGGGCGTCGCCTGGCCACGGATTTCGCGAGCGACGCCTTTCGCGGGGTGACGGAGATCACCGTTCTGGCGCCCGACCACCCCCGGGTGCTGTCGTCCATCGCGGGCGCATGCGCCGCCGCCGGCGCCAACATCATGGATGCCTATATCCACACCACCACCGACGGGCTGGCGCTGGACACCATATTCGTCAACCGGGCCTTCGATGCGGATGTCGATGAAGAGCGCCGCGCACGGCGGATAGGCGAAACCATCGAAGGCGCCTTGAGCGGCGCCATCAAGCTGACCGAGATCGTGCGGAAGAAAAGCGACCAGAAGAGCAGCCGCGCACGCGCGTTCAGTCTTGAACCCCAGGTTCTGGTGACGAACAACTGGTCGGACAGATACACCGTGATCGAAGTGTCGGGCCTCGATCGGCCCGGCCTGCTGTTCAATCTGACGAGCGTCGTCTCAAACCTTAACCTGAACATCGCATCGGCGCATGTCGCCACCTTTGGCGAGCGGGCCGTCGACGTATTTTATGTGACGGATCTGACCGGGCAGAAAGTGACCAATGCCAGCCGGCAGCAAGCAATCCAGCGTCATCTCAGGAGCGCGCTCTCTTCGGGCGAAAGCAACCCTGATCGCAAACGGTAGGACCGGCTTTTACGATTATGGTTAATCACAAGTAAAGAGCGGCCATTGCGTGTCCTTGTCGTCGCTTTTTCAGGCTGGCTCATCTGTTTGATTTGCATTCTGGTTTTCAGATTAAATCAAATGCAGGCGGATTTTCCATATCGGGACACAGGCCGCATTTTTCTCTAATCGAATGAACGAAATTTTGTGAAGTTTGTCCGACGATACCAGCGCGTTGATGCATTCCTGAGTTATGGAACGCGTGGTTCGGAAGATAATGTCGTCAAAAAGGGTCATAGCAGGCTGGTCTGAAGTGTTCGACGTGGACATCATCCCGTCGTCGGCCATCTATGTTGCAGTGCCCGATGCTTCCGGCGGGCGGCGGTTCATGGGGCATCTCATGACCAGCACTGCGATGGCGGCCCTCGCTGTGACCGGTGTCGTTCCATTCGGGAATGGCCTCCAGGCCCAGGAAATGCCCCAAGGCGGACAGGTCACCTCGGGACAGGCCGTTATCGGATCGTCCGCGGGCGGAAATCTGACGATCACCCAGACATCGTCCACTGCGATCCTGGGCTGGCAGTCATTCTCGATCGGGACGGGCGGCAGCGTTCATTTCGCCAACGGCAGCGGTGCGACCCTCAACAGGGTTCTGGGCAATGTGCCGTCGTCCATCGACGGCTCGCTGAGCGCCACCGGCAGTCTCTATCTGGTCAATCCGGCCGGCATCACGGTCGGCACCAACGGTTTTGTCTCGACCGGCGGTACATTCCTGGCGTCCACCCACGATGTCGCCGATAGCGCGTTCCTGGCCGGCGGGGCGATGACCTTCGCGGGATCGAGCGATGCCGCGGTCGTGAACCATGGCCGGATAGGATCGCTCGGCGGCGATGTGGCGCTGATCGCGCGGCGCGTGGAGAACACCGGCGAGATCGATGCGCCTGAAGGCACGGCAGCTCTGGCGGCCGGCTATGAGGTCCTGGTGCGCGACGGTGCGCAGGCCGATGGCAAGTTCGCCGTCAAGGTGGGCGGCGCCGGCACCGAGGCAAAGACGTCAGGCAGCATCCGGGCGGCGGAAGTCGAACTGCGCGCGAATGGCGGCAATGTCTATGCCCTGGCAGGCAACACCAGCAGCATTGTGAAGGCAACAGGCGTCCAGAACAAAGGCGGTCGCATTTTTCTCACCGCCCCTGGCGGCGAGGTTAAGGTCACGCAGAAGCTGGAAGCCCGCCGCGCGCCGCGTCCCAGGACGTCCACCGCTTCGGTTCCGGTGCCCCAGCCACGTGCCGACGCCCTGGCCGGCGGCGACATAAGGATCAGTGCCGACACGGTCACGCTGGCCGGCACGATCGATGTGAGGGGCGAAGGGGCCGAAGGCGGCACGGTGGTTGCCACCGGCAAGGCCGTGAAGGTCGATCAATTCGCCGTGCTCGATGCTTCGGGTGAAATGGGCGGGACGATCCTCGTCGGTGGTGACTATCAGGGTGGTCACGACGCATCGACGAAGTTCATCGCCGAAGATGTTGCGAATGCCGAAACCACCACCATCGAGGCAGGTGCGGAACTCATCGTCGACGGCACTGTCGGCTCCGCCGGAAAGGTCGTGGTCTGGTCGGACGAGACCACCAGCTTCGCAGGTCACGTCAGCGCGCGCGCCGAGGGCGCGGGCGACGGCGGCTTCGCCGAAGTTTCCGGCAAGCGGCTCCTCGACTTCACCGGCACCGTGGATCTGGCCTCCCAGTGGGGCGAGCGCGGCACTCTGCTGCTCGACCCTTACAACGTGACGATCCTGGCAGGGCCCACCTCGAACGGTTCGCTCAGTGAAGGTGTCTTCACACCCAGTGGCAACAGCTCCTCGCTTCAGGTCTCGACGCTCGTCGCGGCCCTCAACAGCGGAAATGTCATCGTCACCACAGGTGCCGCCGGATCGCCCGGTTCTCAAAATGGCGACATCATCGTCGCCACCATGAGCGACATCACCTGGTCGAGCACTGCGACGCTGACGCTCGACGCCTACCGCAACATCACCATCAATTCCAACATCACCGGTGGCGACGGAGCGAAGGTCGTGCTGCGCGCCGACAACAGCGGCACCGGCACCGGCACTGTCACCTTTGCCGGCCCAAGCATCGATGTGACCGCGACCGGGGGTGTCTCCGTCTATTATAACGCGCCAAACTACGCGACACCGACCACCTTCACCAACAATCAGGGCTCGGGCACCACGATCACCGGCTACATGCTGGTCAACACCATCGATCAGCTCCAGTCGATCAACGACAGCACGGCAACACGCGCGGGCACCTATGCGCTTGGACGCGACATTGACGCCAGCGCTACCCTGGGCTGGAATGGAGGCGCCGGCTTCAATCCGATCGGTTATGGCGGCAATCAGTTCAAGGGCGTGTTTGATGGTCTCGACCACACCATCAGCAATCTCTACATCAACCGCCCCACCACAGATTACATCGGCCTTTTCGGCTTTACCGAGAATTCCACCATCCGCAATCTGGGGCTGTCCAATGTCAATCTGACTGGGCGCGGGGATGTCGGCGGTCTGGTTGGCCGTAACTATGCCAACGGCACCGGCACCGCGCTGATCTCCAACGTCTGGGTCACGGGTAATGTCAGCGGCTCTCTTACCGGCCAGGATCAGACGGGTGGCTTGGTCGGCATCAACATAGCCGGTGACCCCACCGCCACCGCTGAAGTTAACGCTTCCTGGGCTGACGTGACGGTCACGGGCAGGGAACGCGTCGGTGGTCTTGTCGGCACCAATCAGGGCGACAACGGTGGTGATGCAAGGGTCATCGACTCCTATGCTCTCGGTACGGTCACCGGTGTGCAGTCACGTGTCGGTGGCCTCATCGGCTTCAGCCATGCAAATGGCATCGGCGGCACCGCTTATGTTCTCAATTCCTATGCCACGGGCGCCGTGACTGTCACCGGATCAGGCAGCAGCTATGGCGGCCTCATAGGTCATCAGGAAGCCAGCAATTCCGCAACCGCGACAGTCGAGCACTCCTGGGCCTCGGGCAGTATCAATGCTGGTGCCAATGACGGCGTGGGAGGGTTGGTTGGCCAGGTCTTGGCTATATCAAGCGGCATATCGAACGTGCTGACCTCCTATGCAACGGGCGATGTGAGCGGCTGGAACAACTCCGGCGGCCTGGTCGGACGCGCGGAAGGTGTCAATAGCGGGAAAAGTTACATCAGCGGATCCCATGCAACAGGCAATGTGACCGGGCAGGATCGCGTTGGAGGTCTGGTCGGAGACAATTCATCGAACAGTGCGGCCAGCGTTACTGACATCACTTTGTCTTATGCGGCTGGTGCCGTGTCGGGACGGTCGAGGGTCGGAGGTTTGGTCGGACGCGCGGAAACCAATGTGTCGTCCTCCACCACGATCACCGACTCTTACGCCACAGGAGTCGTTTCCGGAACGCAGAATATGGTCGGCGGAGCGATCGGCGAGCTTTCCCAGAACACGGGGACGGTGGTGCTTGCCGGCATTCATGCCACCGGCGCGGCCACCGGTAGCAGCACCATCGGCGGCCTGATCGGCAGTGTGGCGCTTAATGGTAGCGGTACATCGCTCCAGATCTCGAACTCCTATGCAACCGGTTCTGCGGCAGGCACAGCAGAAGTTGGCGGTCTGATCGGCGCAGCTTTTGTGCCCGGAACCAACGCTTCGCTTACGATTACGTCAACCTATGCAACCGGTGCTGCAACCGCCACGGGCGATGCGGTCGGCGGCCTTATTGGAAACGCCCAGTCCTCCGGCACAAATGCCCAATTCAAAATCGAGAAATCGTATGCGCTAGGCGCTGTTACCGGAGCCAACTTCATTGGAGGGTTGGTTGGCTACCAATATGCCAGCGATTCTGCCAGCTCCACCAATCTAATCACCCAAAGCTATGCAACCGGCCTTGTCACTGCATCGTGGGGCGGGGCCGGTGGTCTGATCGGAAGCCGTGTCAGCGCAGCAACCGTAACCAGTTCCTTCTTTGACAAGACCAGCACGAATCAGGCGTTCGGCATCAGCAATGACACGGGCAACGTTGGCGTAGTCGGCCTTCAGAGTTCCAATCCGGCAGGTGCGGATTACGCCTACAAGCAATCCGCCTACGCCGGATGGGATTTTTCGGCGAGCGGTTCCTGGTTCATGGTCAATAACGCAACCCGTCCCTTCGGCCGCTGGGAATACTCCACCACCATCAGCAATGCCCATCAGGTTCAACTGATGGCGATTGATCGTGCGGCCTCCTACACGCTCGCAAACAACGTCAGTCTCAACGCTGCGCTGATCCAGGCTGGCGGCATGTGGACAGCATCGGGCTTCAGTCCGGTTGGCACAAGCGGCTCAAGCTTCACGGGCAGCCTCGATGGCGCCGGTTATGCCATCGATGGCCTCTATATTAATCGCAGCACCAACTATATTGGCCTCTTCGGCTCGACCAGCAACGCGCAGATCAGCAACCTCAATCTCACCAACGTCGACGTTACGGGCCACAATTATGTTGGTGGCCTTGTTGGCATCAATCAGGCTACCGGCAGTGGTGGCAGTAATCTGATCTCAGGTGTCCATGTTTCAGGACAGGTATCCGGAAACAACGACGTTGGCGGTATGGTTGGCGAACACAACAGTTCGAACACAGCGACGGCTAAGATCGACCTGTCATCTTCCGCGGTCAATGTATCAGGTGTTTCAAACGTTGGAGGCCTCGCAGGTGGTAATGTTGCCGGCAGCGGGAATGCGACTTCCATCATCGACCGCTCCTATGCCACAGGCACTGTCAGTGGAAACGATTCCGTCGGCGGTCTTCTGGGCACCAATTATATTTACAGCAGCGGCGCACTTGGGCTCATCGACCGCTCCTACGCGTCGGGAGTTGTAACTGGCGGCGATGGCTACAGCGGTGGGTTGGTCGGGGTCAATTATTCGCAATCAGGTGGAACAGGCAGGATCAACCGATCTTACGCGCTTGGCGCTGTATCAGGCTCGACCGCAATCGGTGGGTTGGTCGGCGAAAATTACGCCTCAAGTTCGACCTCAGCGATCGAAAATTCCTATGCATCAGGAGCCGTGACTGGGACGGCGCTCTTGGGCGGCCTGGTCGGCAACAATATCTCTTCGACCATCGCCACTTCATTCTGGGATAGCGGAACATCCGGACGCACGCAGGCGGTGGGCAATGTCACCGACCATGCCGGCGTGACATCTGTGGGCGGATTTTCGGGAAGAGACGCTCGCGCTGAATCCAGTTACTCTTCGTTCGATTTTACAAATGACTGGTTCATGGTCGATGGGCAAACCCGCCCCATGGGCCGGTGGGAACATTCGACCACCATCACCAATGCTCATCAATTGCAGCTCATGGCGATGGATTTGTCGGCCGACTATCAGCTCGGTCGGGACATCGCTTTTTCCTTTGATGGCATTTGGCATCCTTCCAGAGGATTCAGTCCTGTTGGAACGTGGTCGGATCCATTCACCGGAAGTCTGAATGGCCAAGATTTCACCATAAGTAATCTGACCATCACGAGGGCCAACACGGATGAGGTAGGCCTTTTCGGATCCTCGGAAAACGCAACATTTAGCAATATCATCCTGAGTGGAGTGAACATAACAGGTCGCGATCAAGTGGGGGGCCTGGTTGGTGAAGCGCTGGCCACCAATTCCGAACATACCTCCATCACCCAGGTTTCGGTCTCCGGATCGGTCAACGGAAGCAATCAGGTGGGGGGCATTGCCGGCGTGGTACGGGCCATAGATGCCACGTCGCTTATTGATCAGTCCTCGTCGAGCGCAAACATAAGCGGTATGTTCAACGTTGGAGGATTGGCGGGAGAAAACTATGCTTCAGAAAATGGCTTTGCCAAGGTCGATCGATCTTGGGCCTCCGGAAATGTAGTCGGGAGCGATGATGCCATTGGCGGGCTTGTGGGCTTGAACTTTGCTTCTGTCGTGTCCTCAAGAGTGCTTATCGACCGATCATACGCG
This sequence comes from Agaricicola taiwanensis, assembly GCA_040394255.1. Lineage (GTDB taxonomy): Bacteria > Pseudomonadota > Alphaproteobacteria > Rhizobiales > Methylopilaceae > Agaricicola > Agaricicola taiwanensis_A. Next base: position 12,931 of record JBEBSP010000062.1, read on the forward strand.
ACAGGAAATGTCTCTGGAGACTACTATATTGGTGGATTGGTCGGAGATAACTACAGCACGGGCCTTGAAGCAAAAATCGACCGTTCGTATGCGACGGGATCGGTTTCCGCGAACTACATGGCAGGCGGACTTGTTGGATTTAATGACGCTGACACAGGTGCTGCGATCATAGATCGCTCCTATGCGACCGGCAGCGTCTACAGTGCCTATATAGCCGGTGGTCTTGTCGGCGTGAACGCTGTTTTTTCTCCGGGTGCCTCAAGCGAAATCCATCGATCTTACGCAACCGGAGCCGTCACCAGTCTCGGCGATTATGCTGGTGGCCTCGTTGCCATCAATGATGGGGACGATGGCGATGCTGGGTCGGCTATCATCAACCAATCATATTCCATCGGGCTTGTGTCTGGTGCGGATTACACAGGTGGTTTTGTAGGTCGGGACTTCATAAACGGGACAATCTCCGCTTCATTCTGGAATCCATTGTCATCGGGCCAATCCCAGGCTGTCGGCACGGCAACCAATCATTCCGGCGTCTCAGCGCTCCAGACCACAGATGCCGGTGGAGCCAATTACGCTTTCGCAGATTCGACCTATACGGCCGCAGGCTGGGATATCACCTCTGACTGGGGGATTATTTCCGGAACATCTTACGGCTATCATCGGTGGCGCTTTGCAAGCGGACCATCTGTGATCTCCGGAACCGTCTCGGGTGTAACCGCAGGTAATGCTGGGCTTGAGGTCGCGGTCGCCCGTGACGGTGCGATCCTGGGATCGCGTTACACGGGTGCCGACGGCTCCTACTATATGCTGCTTGATCCGCTTTCCACTGGCGGCGCAACGCTGAGCTGGTTGACCGGGGATCGCTGGCAGTCAGCTGCAGTCACCGATCATGGCAATGCGCTTGCCGCCATGGCGCAGGTTCTCGGGTTCACCCCGTATCACGCCACCGGGCTCGATATTGCCGCAGGAATGGTTTCCGTCAAAACCGACCTCACAACTCTGACCGGCACGGTGAGTGGTCTTCTGGCTCAAGCCAAGGGGGCGCTCGTCGATGCCGCCATCCGATACACCACGTCAGGGGCCGGGCTGACCCTGACGTTGGATACAGGCTTTGACGTTAAAGCCACCAACGGCTTCACCATTGACACCGACATAGCCGCCACTGGCGTTGGTAAGGTCCGGGTGGCCGCTGGCGGCACGCTTGGCATTGCGTCCAACGCGCGGGTCACCAGTGCTGCCAGTGATGATGCGGTTGTGCTGTCTGGCGCCATCTTCGACAATCAGCGCGGCTCTGATGCGATAGGTTTGTCCGGTGACGGACGCTGGCTGGTCTATGCCAATGCCCCGACCGGCAACACCTATGGCAATTTGGATAGCAGCAACACCGCTGTCTGGGACACTACCTACGCCCCGCAGAGCACTGTTTCAGCAACCGGTAATCGCTATGTCTTTGCCTATCAACCGATCCTCACGTTCACCAGCACGGATCAAAGCAAGACTTACGGAAACATAATCGATCTTAGCAGTGCCTATAGCGTTTCCGGCTTGCACGCAGGTGTGGCCAATGCTTTTGCAGCGGACAGTGCCGGCGACGTATTCAGTGGGACGCCAATCCTCACTTCGACAGGTTCCGGCGCCGCGGCGGATGCCGGTGGATATGCCATCACCCTTGCCCAGAATGATCTGACAAGCTTGTCCAGTTATGCCCTCAGTTTTGCATCCTCGGGCATTCTAACCGTGGGCCAGCGTGCGCTGACGGTGACGGTAGACCCGAGCTCGAAGACCTACGGCG
>JBEBSP010000063.1:0-14606 GCA_040394255.1 Agaricicola taiwanensis
ATCGACATGGCGCGCGCCGCCGACCTGCTCGGCATGGAGCGGCGGCAGGCGGAGATGTTCCGCGATCTGGAACGCGGCCAGTTCATCGGGCTCGGCCCGGCGCTGGCCAAGCGGCCCATGCGCGTGCTGATCGGCCCGGTCGCCTCGTCGGACCGCGGCGGCGCGCCCAAGCTGCTGCCGCTGCCCGAGCAGCCGCCGGAGGACGCCAGCCGGCTGATCTTCACCCCCGGCGAGGACGAGCCCGCCTTCGCCGCCACGCCCCGCGCGGCGCGGCCACGGCCCGTGGCGAGCGAGGTGTTCCGCCAGCTGGAAAGCTACACCCCAGCACCGCTGCCGGAGCCCGAGCCCGAGGTTCCGCTGTCGCCGGAGGAGCGCGAGGCGCTGATGGCCGACATCCTGCGCGAGCTTCTGGCCGATCCCGATTCGCGATCACGGCCCAACGCCGTGCTCTACCAGGACTTCACCGTGCGCTGCCGGATGCGCCGCATCGGCCGGCACGAGGTCAGCCCCGACGATTTCCGCCGCCGCCTCGCGGTCGCCCGCGCGGGAGCCAGCGAGGAGATCACCGCCAACCCGTCGTGGGAAGGCGCGCAATCTTGCGCCGCCACCCTGCCGGACGATCTCCAGGGCCTGTTCCTGTTCATCGCGCGCACGGCGATCGAGGGCGCGCCCTGCCCCTCCGACGCGGAACTCGCCGAAGTCTATGGCACGCAGTCGCCCAGCCGGGTGCGGCGGCTGCTGGGCTACATCGAGGAGCGCGGCGTGCTGGTCTGCCACACCGATTTTCGCGGGCAGCGCATCCTCGCCCTGCCGACACTGGGGCTGGAAACCGCCCCCGGACGCGCCGCGCGCCGGGGCATGGGCGGGCTCGCCGTCAGCGGCTAACCGTCTATTTGCAACGCCTTATACAAATCATAAGCCATACTGTTGACAGTATATCGTATACGGCAAATGATGCCCCCCTTTCTGGCAGGGAGCATCGAAAATGGAATTGCCTTTCGTATCCGTCTCGGGATCACCCTACGAACGCGGGAAGCAATACGGTTCGGCCGTGAAGGACCGTGTCCGGCTCAGCGCCAAGCTCTATGGCGCGGGCTTTGCCAAGCTCGGCTACGACAAGGGCAAGACGGCCAAGCTGATCGCCGATTTCTCCCGGGAGATCGCGGAATATGGCGAGCATTACCTGGCGGAGATGCAGGGCATCGCCGACGGCGCCGGCCTGCCGATCGACGACATCATCATCATCAACGCCCGCACCGAGATCATCTTCAAGGCCAAGCAGGAGATGGGCCATGGCCTCGACCATTCGACGCTGGACGACGGCTGCAGCGGCGCGGTCATCATGCCCGAGCGCAGCGCCAACGGTAACCTGATCCAGGCGCAGAACTGGGACTGGCGCATGGAATGCCTCGACACCGGCATCATCCTGCGCGTGCAGCAGGACGACGGCCCCGATTTCATAACCTTCGTGGAGGCGGGCGGCCTCGCCCGCTGCGGCATGAACTCGGCGGGCATCTCGCTCACCGGCAACTTCATCGCCTGCGACCGCGACCACAAGCAGTCCGGCGTGCCGATCGTGCTGATCCGCCGCAACGTGCTGGAGCAGACCCATTACGCGCTGGCCATGAAGGCGCTGCACAGCACGCCGAAGGCCTGCTCCAGCAACATGATCGTCAGCACGGCCGAGGGCTTCGGCATCGATTTCGAATGCGCGCCCGACGAGGCCTTCCCGATCTACCCCGAGGACGGGCTGATCGTGCACGCCAACCACTGGGTGAGCCCGGTGGCTCTGTCGAAGCTGAAGGACACCGGCCTGCCGATGGTGCCGGAAAGCTTCTACCGCGACTGGCGCATCCGCAAGCTGCTGAACGACGCCGGCCGCAAGCTGACCATGAAGGACATGAAGCGCGCCTTCGCCGACACCTTCGGCTCGCCCTATTCGGTCTGCCGCCCGCTGGTGGAGGGCAACGACATCGCCACCACCGTGGTGACGGTCGTCATGGAGCCCGGCGCGGGGATCATGGACGTGGCGGTCCGCCCCGCCGAGGACCCGACCTTCACCCGCTATTCCTTCACCGCCGATCCCGTCCCGGCCTGACACCGCCAGCAATCGAATCAACAAACACAACGAGGAAACAGAATGCTCGCAACACTCACGAAAGCACTGGCGCTGGGGGCGGTTCTCGCCCCCTGGCGCTGACGCCCGCCGCCGCGCAGGCGGAGAAGTGGGACGATGTCGTCGCCGCCGCCAACAAGGAAGGCCGCGTCAGCCTCTACAGCAACCTCCTGCCGAGCGGCATCGAGCCGATCCTCCAGGCGTTCCGCGAGGCCTACCCGCAGATCCAGACGGAATCGGTGCGCCTCGGCGACAACCCGCTGATCGAGCGCTTCTCGACCGAGTTCAACTTCAACCGCCACACCGCCGACGTGGTCATCACCTTCCCCGACGATCGGCTCTGGGACGGCCTCAAGGACGGCTGGGCGCTGAAGTGGCAGCCGCCGGAGCTGGCCGGCAACTTCCCCGCCGACATCAACCACGAGGATCAGGTCTACACGCTCCAGTATGCCCGCGTGGCGATCATCTGGAACAAGAACCTCGTCAAGAAGGAAGACGAGCCGAAGGAATGGGCCGACCTGTTCGATCCCAAATGGAAGGGCAAGGTCGGTTTCAACCCGGTGTGGCGCGCCCTCACCGTCCAGCAGATCGTCGCCTTCTGGGAAGACAAGCTCGGCATCAAGAACGTCGCAGACAAGCTGAAGGAGCAGAACGTGCGCTTCTTCGAAGGCTCCGGCGGCGTCTCGCAGGCGGTGCTGCGCGGCGACGTCCAGATCGCCCCGCTGGACGATCTTCCGCTCAACCCCTTCCTGGTCGACGGCGCGCCCATGGGCTTCGTCTATCCGGAGAGCGGCACGTCGGTCTCGACCAACATGAGCTTCATCGCGGCCAAGGCTCCGCATCCCAACGCCGCCAAGGTGTTCCTCAACTGGCTCATGAGCAAGAAGGGTCAGGAGGTCCTCCAGAAGAACGCCGGCCTGTCGGTCAGCCGCAGCGACGTCGCCCCGCTGGAGTTCCTGCCCCGCACCTCGGACCTGAAGAACGCCGTGAACGGTCCCAGCCTGCTCACGCCGCAGCGGTCCAAGGAAATGGTCCAGGAGTGGCGCACCAAATTCGGCGTCCAGTGACACCGGGCGCATCGTGAATCAAGGCGGCGGCATCCCATGCCGCCGCCTTTTTCGTTCAGGCGTCACAGAGGCTTCAGCCGCGCCTCGATCTCGGCCCGCCGCGGCTCCAGGAAGGGCGGCAGCGCGAGGCTCTGGCCCAGTGTCTCCACCGTCTCCGTGTCGCTGGCGAAGCCCGGCCCGTCGGTGGCGATCTCGAACAGGATGCCGCCCGGCTCGCGGAAGTAGAGGCTGCGGAAGTAGAAGCGGTCCACCGGGCCGCTGCTGGGCAGCCGCAGGCTCCTGAGCCGATCGGCCCAGGCCTCGTAGTCCGCGTCCGGCACGCGGAAGGCGACGTGATGCACGCCGCCCGCGCCGGGGCGCACCGGCGATGCCTCCGGCTCCACCGCCACATGCAGTTCCGCGCCCGCGCCGCCCGGACCCATCTCGTAGACATGGGTGCGGGTCTCTTCGTTGCCCGGCGTGGCGTAGTCGCCCGCCTTGCGCATGCCCATGACGCGGAGCAGCACCGCCTCGGTCGGGCCGATGTCCGGCACGCTCATGGTGATGGGGCCGAGGCCGCGGATCTGGCGCTCCGCCGGGACGGGGCTCTTGTCCCAGGTATGGACCTCGCCCTCGCCACCGTCGTCCACCAGCGTCAGGCGCTGGCCTTCGCGGTCCTCGAAGTCGAGCACCGCGCGGCCATTCCGCCCGGTGATCCCGCCGTGGCTCACGCCCTCGGCGTCGAAGCGCGCCCGCCACCAGTCCAGCGTGCCCTCGCCCGCCACGCGCAGCGAGGTGCCGGCGATGCTGTGGGTGCCGCGCCGCTCGCGGGCGGCAAGAGGGAACTCGAAGAAGGTCAGGTCCGTGCCGGGCGAGCCGACGCCGTCGGCGTAGAACAGGTGGTAGATGCCGGTGTCGTCCTGGTTCACGGTCTTCTTGACCAGCCGCATGCCGAGCACGCGGGTGTAGAAATCGTGGTTGCGGCCGGCGTCGGCCGTGACGGCGCTGAGGTGGTGGATGCCGGTGAGTTCCATGGTCGTTCTCCTTTCAGCGTTTCAGACGCATGAGCCGAAACGCGCGTTGCATGTGTCAGTTCAGGCCGGACAGAAAGTCATGCGTCATGTCGACGTCGAGCTGGCTCAGGCCATGGCCGGCGGGCAGCACCTGGCGCCGCACCACCGCGCCGCAGGCGGTCAGGTGTTCAGCCAGCATCCGGGCGTTCGCGTCGGGGATCATGGGGTCCATGGAGCCCGAGGCGATGAACACGGGCTTGCCCGCGAGGTCCGGCGCGGGTGGCTCCGAGAGCGGCGTCATGGCGCGCAGCAGGGCCGCGCCCGCCAGCGCTTCCGGCCGCAACAGCAGCACGGCGGCGGCGATGTTGGCCCCGTTGGAGAAACCCAGCGCCACGGGCGCCCCGATGCCATAGGCCTGGCGGGCCTCGGAGATGAAATCCGCCAGTTCGTTGGCGCGCAGGCGGACGTCGTCCTCGTCGAAGACGCCTTCGGCAAGACGGCGGAAGAAGCGCGGCATGCCGCCTTCCAGCACCTTGCCGCGCGGGGACAGCAGCGCCGACCCCGGCGCGACCGTCCGGCCGAGGCCGATCAGGTCGTTCTCGTCGCCGCCGGTGCCGTGCAGCAGCAGGACCGGCGGACGGCCCTCCGCCGTGGCGGGTTCGAAGCGGTGGATGTGAGAGAGTGCTGCCAGTGTGGTCATGATGTGCCGTCCCGATGGGTCATGCCATGACAGATAGTGCATGGATCACGCGGATTACAGGAGCCAATCATTGCGCGGATGCAATCGGCCGTGGGCGAATATTGCGCCTGAGGGGTTGGCTCAAGAATGCGTGCTGAGGGCACGGGGGCCTTGAGCGGCAGAATCCCTGCCGCCCTTCTCAGGCACGCCGCAGGCCCTTGATCCCTGCCCACAGCGGGGCCAGCAGATGCTCCGTGACGGGGATCAGCAGGGCTCCGACCATAAGGCCGACGATGCCCGCGCCCGCAGCCGAGACGAGCCAGCCGAGAATGCCGCCGAGGGCCGGAGCACCATTGGCGACCGCATCGGCCGCGCCGTGGATGGCGTGGCCCAACGCGGGCAGGCCATGGAGTTCCAGCGTGTGGACGATGATGCCGCCGCCCACCCAGATCATGGCGGCGGTGCCGATCACCGCGAGCGCCTTCAGGACGACCGGCATGCCCAGCACGAGGCCGCGCCCGAGACCGCGCAGCATGGAACCAAGGACGGAAGACGAAGGATTCCCGGCCAGCGCCACGCCGGCATCATCGGCCTTCACGATCAGCGCGACCGCGCCATAGACCCCCAGCGTGATGCCGATGCCCACGACAGCGAGGACAGCCCCTTGTGTCCAGAACCCGCTTTCGGGAACCGCCGCCAGCGTGATTGCCATGATCTCGGCGGAAAGGATGAAATCGGTCTTGATGGCGCTGGCGACGCGTTCGTCCTCGACGTCCTGCGGGTTGAGCGCCACGGTGCCGAGCCGGGTTTCGTGCGCGTGCGCCTTGTGGGGAAACAATGCCTCGAACACCTTCTCGGCGCCCTCGTAGCACAGATAGGCCCCGCCCAGCGCCAGCAGCGGCGTGATCGCCCAGGGCGCGAAGACGCTCAGCGCCAGCGCGCCGGGCAGCAGGAACAGCAGCTTGTTGCGCAGCGAGCCCGCCGCGATCCTTCCCACGATGGGCAGTTCGCGGGCGGCGGCGAAGCCGGTGACGTAGCGCGGCGTCACCGCCGCATCGTCGATGACGACACCCGCCGCCTTGGCCCCGGCCTTGGCGGCCTGACCGGCCACATCATCAAGGGACGCCGCCGCCACCTTGGCGAGCGCGGCCACGTCATCGAGAAGGGCGATCAGTCCGACGCTCATGCGACGGGACTGCCGGTAGCCTTGTTATTTGCGCCTGCGATACAGAGCGCGCCAATATGCACAATCTGGCCATCGCACAGAGCCCTGACCTTGATCATGCCTGGCTGAGCCAACTGGAACGGAGCGAGAATTAATCCGGTCTCCATCACTGTGAGCCGCGGCTTTTTGGGATCGATCATTCCATCAGGCATGTCCGCCATCTCGGCATCCTCGCCGGAAATTTCACCTTCGATGCTCGGCTTGTCATCGGCATCACCTGGCAGGAATATTTGCAGGGTAACGGGTTTTTCCTCTCCGTGTCTTTGTCGGTAACTCACGGCGATGGCGAATTTGGGCAGTGTAACAGGAAATGCCTCCTCGACACGCATGACACCCTTGTACACGCCCATGTAGCTGACCTTTCCGCCGACCTCATTACGAATGTCGTCACAGAACAGAACCTGCCAGAACGCGATTGGTGAACCGGACTTTCTCATCAGAAAGCCATCGACCGTGTTTTAGTGCCCCATGTCGCCACATATTCAGGTGCCTTGGTGATCCGCAGCCTGTCGCCAGATACGGTCGTCGTCACCACCGGCTTGGCGGGCAGGCCCATAGGCGCATGCCGCACGCCGGTCGAGCCGTAGACCGCGCCGGTCACACGATCCGTAGCCGTGACCTGAAGATCGAGATTGAGCGCCTCGGCGATGTCGGCGATGGTGTCGAGTGACCAGTTCGGCTGCGCATCGGCTGAGAACCAACGGGAAATGGCCGACTTGTCACGGCCGAGAGCCTTGGCGAGCGCCTGGAAGGTGAAACCACCACGCTTCTTCCTGTCGGCGATGGCCGCCCAGAACAGGCTCACGACGGCGGATCGCATCATGCCCCGGTTGTAGGCGCGCATGTGATCTTCAGATCGGTTCATCGACATCTCTGTACATCTCACCACTTAGATAATCCGTCAGGTTATTCGACCGTAGCGGCGGGATACCCTTGAAGCGGGCATCCCAATCGCCGACGGTCTCCTCGGCCAGCCGAGTGTAATTTTCCACGGAACCAAGCTCGTTGCGGTCATACATCCTCAGGCCGAGAAAGATGTCCTGCGCCAGGAAGCGTCCGAACAAGCGCCAGCCCGGCTTCGGCTTGCGGAAGCACAGTGCCCAGATCTCATCGATGTTTTCGAGCTTTTCCAGGTCGACCCGAGGCGCCGACCGGCGACTGACCGTCATGAGATGACCGGCAAGATAACGCGCCACGATCACGTCCGCCTGAATTTCGGGAAATCCAAGGTCGGTCCTCTTCCCATCGAGAATTGCGGCGGTATCGGGCAATACCAACAAACGCCGCACCTGTGGATGCAACGGCCGCAGAGCCGAACGCTCCACAAAACCCGCAGCTTTCGCACGGTTCGAGTGTAGGCCTGTTGCGTTAAAAGTCAACTAACGGATTCCGACGGAGCATTACTGCAACCTACAGAATGCTTCCCTCGGCGCCGATCAAGGTTCGCGAAAGAGCCTCCGCGGCCTGTCCACAATCATTTGATGCAATCTCTCACCGCCTCAACCACTCGCGCAATATCCGCATCCGTCAGGTAAGGATGCATGGGCAGGCTCACCACCTCTTGCGCCAGCCGTTCGCTGACGGGCACGCCGCCGGGGCCTTGCGGATAGCGGGCGTAGCCGGTCTGGCGGCTGAGCGGGATGGGGTAATAGACCATGGTCGGCACGCCAGCCGCCTTGCAGGACGCCTGCACGCGCGCCCGGTCGGGCACGCGGATGGTGTATTGCGCCCAGACCGAGGCCGCGCCCTCCGGCACCTTCGGCGTGGCGACGCGATCGCCCAGCGCCGCGTCATAGGCTTTCGCGACCCGGTCGCGGGCGGCGATCTCGTCGTCGAAAACCGTCAGCTTTTCCAGGAGGATCGCCGCCTGGAGCGTGTCGAGCCGGGCGTTGAGGCCGATGCGGACGTTGTCGTATTTGTGCGTCCCCTGCCCATGCACCCGGATCGAGCGCAGGGCGGCGGCAAGCTCGTCGTCCGAGGTCAGGACCGCGCCGCCGTCGCCGTAGCAGCCAAGCGGTTTTGAGGGAAAGAAGCTGAGGCCGGTGGCGTCGCCGAAGGTGCCCACCCGGCGCCCGTCGCGCGATGCGCCGTAGGACTGGGCGGCGTCGGCCAGCACCTTCAGGCCGTGGGCGCGCGCGATGGGCTCGATGCGGGCGTAGTCGGCGGGCAGGCCGTAGAGGTCAACGGGGATGACGGCCCTGGGCGTCAGGCCGAGCGTCCGGGAATGGGCGATGGCCGGTTCCAGCTTGTCGGGGTCGAGGTTGAAGCTCGCCTCCTCGACATCGACGAAGACCGGCGTCGCGCCGACCCAGGCCACCACCTCGGCCGTGGCGACGAAGGTGAAGGCCGGCACGAAGACCGCGTCGCCGGGGCCGACGCCCCAGGCCATCAGAATCATGCCCAGCGCATCCGTGCCGTTGGCGCAGGATATTGCAACCCGTGCGCCCGAAGCTGCGGCCAGTTGCGCCTCGAGCCGCGCCACCTCGGGACCCATGATGTAGGCTCCATGGGCCAGCACGCGGGCGATGGCCGCGTCGAGCCCCGGCTTGATGCGCGCCTGCTGGGCGGACAGGTCGATGAAGGCCATGGTCATGGCGCGATCTTCTCCAGCCCCTCGCCGTTTTGCCTGTATTTCGAGCCGTCGCGCGGGCATGTGAGGTCCGCGCCGAGCTTCTCCCCGGCCTCGCTCATCCAGCCGATCCGCCGTGCCGGGACGCCCGCCATCAGGGCATGGGGAGGAACGTCGCCGGTCACCACCGCCCCCGCCGCGACGAAGGCATAGGCGCCGATATGATGGCCACATATGATTGTTGCATTTGCACCTATCGTGACACCCTTCCTCAAGATGCTCTTGCGGAATTCCGTTTTACGCATGACGGCGGCGCGAGGGTTGAGCACATTGGTGAAGACCGCGCTCGGCCCGCAGAAGACGTCGTCCTCCAGTTCCAGTCCCTCGTAGAGCGAGACGTTGTTCTGGATCTTGCATCCGTTCCCGACCCGGACCTTGGGACCGATCATGACGTTCTGGCCGATGGAGCAGCGCTCGCCGATGGAAACCTCGCCGAGGATATGGCTGAAATGCCAGATTCGCGTGCCCTGCCCGATGGTTACGGGATCGTCCACATAGGCGCTCTCGTGGATCTTGACGCCGGGGAAGCGCGAGTCCTCGCGCATCCCGCCGCTCATGCGGAATGCCTTGCCGTCATGGGATGGCGCTCGCCCGCGCCCGGTTCGATCGGGGCCTTGCGCAGGGCCGAGACCATCTCGATGGAGGGCCTCACATCGTCGAGGCCGAAGCCTTCGTCCGCCAGGATGCCCTGATAGCTCAGGGTGTGCAGATCGGTGAAACCGCCGGAGAACTCCACCTCGTCGCCATCCACGGTGATGGAGCGGTAGGTGGTCTGGCCTTCCGGCACGGCGGCGGGGAGATCGCCCCGGTCGACCGACAGGAACCAGCGGACGCGGGCGCGCTGGAATTCCAGGAACCCCGCCATGCGCTCGGGCGCACGCAGGTGAAGCGCGCTTGTCTTCAGCGGACCGAAGACGAAGGCCAGCATGTCGAAGAAATGGACGCCGATGTTGGTGGCGATGCCGCCGGACTTGCCCTCGTCGCCCTTCCAGGAGACGTGGTACCAGCGCCCGCGCGAGGTGATGTAGCTGAGGTCGACGTCGTGGATGCGGTCCGGCTCGGCCTCGATCTTTTGCTTCAGCGCCAGGATCGCCGGATGCAGGCGCAGTTGCAGGATGGTGTTGATCCGCCGCCCGGTCTCCGCCTCGATCTCGGCGAGGCCGTCGAGGTTCCAGGGGTTCAGCACCAGCGGCTTCTCGCAGATCGCCTCGGCCTCGGAGCGCAGGGCGAAGCGCACATGGGCGTCGTGGAGGTAGTTGGGCGAGCAGATGCTCATGTAGCCGATGCGCTCGCCGCGCCGCCGGAGCTTGTCGATGTGCCGGTCGAAGCGCTCGAACTCGGTGAAGAAATGGGCGTCCGGGAAGTGGCTGTCGATCACGCCAACCGAATCGTTGGGATCGAAGGCGACCTTAAGATCACCACCGACGGCCCGGATGGCCTTCATGTGGCGCGGCGCGATGTAGCCGCCGGCACCGATCAGCGCGAAGGACGTCTGAGGCATCATGCTTCCCCTGTCGCAAAAGTCATCACGTCGCCGCCTCGACGGCGTCGGCGGGTGCGGAGACGCGCACCTTCCGGCCGAGCATGTCCAACAGCACCATCACTCGCTCGTTGTCGGTCATGCCTTCGCAGAGACCGACAAGGCTGGCGAAGGCCCCGTCGAGAATACGGACCGGCTGCCCGGCGCGGAAGGCCGGTGCGCCGAGATGCAGCATGCCGTCCTCATCCTGATGCGCGATGAAGTCCTCGACCACGCCGCGCGGCACGGGCGCCGGCTCCTCGCCGCGGCACACCAGCCGCGCCACGCCCACGGTGGATTGCACGGTGCGCCAGCGGTCGGCCTCCAGATCCAATGATACGAACAGGTAGCTCGGGAACAGCGGGCGCGGAACACGATCAATGCGGCGCGCATGGCGGCGGATCTTCAGATAGCGCGGCAGATAGGGCTGGAAGCCCTGCCGTTCGAGATGGCCATAGGCGACCTCCTCGGCATTGGGGCGGGTCTGCACGACATACCAGGCCGCTGAGGTCATTGACCGCCCTCCCCGCCCGCCGGAGCCTGACGCCGCACGGCGGAGGCCAGCAGTCCCGGCACGAGGACGCGCTCCTGGCCGAAGACCTCTACGGCCTTGAGCCAGCTTTTGTGCGGTGTCGCAAGATCGGTGAACAGCGCCGCGTCGGCGCTTGCCGCCATGATGTCCCGCACCACCGGCACCCCGAGGAAGCGATCACGGTCGGTGGCGGCGTCGACCACGGCGACGACGCGGACATTGTTCTCGGCGGCGCAGATCACCGCGATTTCGGCGAGATCGGAGGCGCCGACGAGCGCCAGCCGGGTCCAGCCCCGCGCCGCCGCCGCCTGCATGGCCTCGTCGCAGTCGTGCCGGGCGCGGCGGAAGAAATCGAAGGAGAAGGAAAGATAGGATGCCGTCAGCCGGGATTTCTCGGCAAAGCCCTGCGGCGTCAGGTAATAGGCGAAGCGGCGCTTGGGAACCTGCTGGACCTTGATCAGCCCCTTCTTGACGCAGCGCTTGAGATAGGCGTTCACAAGGCCGAGCGCGACGTCCAGTTCCTGCGCCAGCGAGCGCTGGGTTATGGCATCGTTGCGTTCGACGGCTTCGAGGAGACCCAGCATCACGGTCGCTTCGTCGTCTCCCGGTATGGCGCGCTTCTGGTGCATCATACCCCAAGGAGCTACAGCGTTCATGGCATGAACGTCAAGATGAGGGCGCGTGGAATGAACGATATGAGCGGTGCCGCCGGCGGAAAACGGCTTCTCTATGTCGTGACGGAGGACTGGTATTTCATGTCCCACCGCCTGCCCATGGCGCGGGCCGCGCGCGACGCCGGGTGGAAAGTGCATGTGGCGACGCGCATCTCCGATCATGCCGAGACCATGAAAGCCGAGGGGTTTTCCATCCATCCGCTGCACTGGCGGCGGCGCAACCTGTCGCCGCTGTCACTGATCGGCGATGTCCTGGCGCTGCGCCGGCTCTACAAGAATCTCCGGCCCAAGGTGGTCCACCATGTGGCGCTGAAACCCACGCTGGTCGGCAATCTTGCGAGCGTCGGCCTTCACCGGCTGACCTGCGTCAACAGCCTCGCGGGGCTGGGCTATGTGTTCACCTCGCGTCACCTGCTGGCCCGCGCGCTGCGCTTTCCGGTCAAGGTGGCCCTCGGCGTGCTGCTCAACCGCGTCAACGTGCTCAACATCGTGCAGAATCCCGACGACCGGGAGGCGCTCATGGCCATGGAGGTGTCGGCGGCGCGGATCGAACTGATCCCCGGCTCCGGCGTCGACGTCCGCCGCTTCGTCCCGAAGCGTGAACCGGCGCAGCCGCCGATCCGGATCGGCTTCGTCGGCCGCATGCTGGAGGACAAGGGCGTGCGCGTGCTGATCGACGCCCACCGTCGCCTGAAGCAGCGGGGCCTGCAGGCCGAACTCCTGCTCGCCGGCACGCCCGACCCGGACAATCCCACCTCCATCGCACCGGCGGAGATCGCCGGCTGGGCGCTGCTGCCGGGCGTCACCCACCTCGGGCAGGTGACCGACATCGACGGCTTCTGGGCGGGCTGCCACATCGCCGTGCTGCCGTCGCGCCGCGAAGGCCTGCCCATGAGCCTGCTGGAGGCCGCCGCCTGCGGAAAACCCATGGTGGCGACCGACGTGCCGGGCTGCCGCGAGATCGCGGTCGAGGGCATCAACGCCCTGCTCGTTCCGCCCGACGATCCCTTCGCCCTGGCGGACGCACTCGAGGTCCTGGGCAAGGATTACGAAAAGCGCCGCATGTTCGGCATGAGCAGCCGGCGCATGGCGGAGCAGAAGTTCTCGTCCGACATCATCGGCGAGGCCGTCGTGGCGCTTTATAACCGATCGGCGCTTGTCACCGGCTGGATGAGCGCTTAGAGACCGTTCGAGGATGGATGATGCCGGGCTGCAAACGGCGCTTTTTCTGCGCTCCGGTGCTCGAAAATCACCGTTTTCGCCACGACCTGATCCATCCTCGAAACGATCTCTTCGGCCATCCCCGCTTCGCGAGCACGTCTTGGCACACACACGCACCCTCGCCGTCATCGGCCTCGGTTACGTCGGCCTTCCCGTCGCCGTGTCCTTCGCCCGCGCCGGCGCCGCCGTCATCGGCTTCGACATCGACCAGCGCCGCATCGACGAGCTCAGATGCGGCATCGACCGCACGCGCGAGGTCGAGGCGGACGACCTCTCTCACCCCAGCCTGACGCTGACCTCGGACACCGCCGATCTGAAACAGGCTGATTTCTTCATCGTGACGGTGCCGACGCCCATCGACGAGGCCCGGCGGCCGGACCTGTCCATCGTCATCGCCGCGTCGCGCACCGTCGGCGCGGCGCTGAAGAAGGGCGACATCGTCGTCTATGAATCCACCGTCTATCCCGGCGCGACCGAGGAAGACTGCGTGCCGGTGCTGGAACAGGTCTCGGGCCTTACCTGCGGCCGGGATTTCACGGTGGGCTACTCGCCGGAGCGGATCAATCCCGGCGACAAGTCCCACCGCTTCGAGACCATCACCAAGGTCGTCTCCGGCCAGGATGACGCCACGCGCGACATCGTGGCGGGGGTCTACGGCTCGGTGGTGACGGCGGGCATCCACGTCGCGCCCTCGATCAAGGCCGCCGAAGCCGCCAAGGTGATCGAGAACACCCAACGCGACCTCAACATCGCGCTGATGAACGAACTGTCGGCGATCTGCGAGAAACTGGGCGTCGACACCCATGACGTGCTGGCGGCAGCGGCCACCAAATGGAACTTCCTGCCGTTCACGCCCGGCCTCGTGGGCGGCCACTGCATCGGGGTCGATCCCTATTACCTGACGCACCGCGCCGAGAAGGCGGGCTATCACCCGGAGGTGATCCTTGCCGGGCGGCGGATCAACGACGGCGTCGGGGCGCGGGTGGCGCGGGCCTGCGTCCAGCGTCTGCTGAAGCGCGGCGGGCGACGGGTCGCCATACTTGGGCTCGCCTTCAAGGAGAATGTGCCCGACATCCGCAACACCCGCGTCATCGACATCGTGCGCGAGTTGGAGGCCTACGGCATCGAGGCGCGCGTCTGCGACCCGCTGGCCGATCCGGACGAGGTCCGGCACGAATACGGCATCGGGCTGCACAGCCTGGATGATCTCAGGGACTCCGACGCGGTGATCCTGGCGGTCCCGCACGACGATTTCGTCGGCAACGGCTGGGGGCTGGTGACAAGCCTTCTCGGCAATGGCCGTGGCCCGGTGCTCGACATCAAAGCCAGGCTCGACCGGAACACGATGCCCGACGGCATCGACCTCTGGCGCCTGTAGAAGCCAGGTCCCCGTCGTCATGCCGACGATTGCCCGCCAGGCAGGTGATCTTGGCCCACGATATGACGGACTACATCGCCAGTATCTCCCCACGGCACATAAGATAAAATTTTATTTTGGGATCGTTTTCGATCCACCGGATACGCTCGACGGCGCGCTCCCCGAAGCGGGCCTGTCCCTGGGCGATCGCCCCCATGAATCCGAATACGTCATTTCCGGACCAGGCCACCACGGGAGCTGTCAATGCCGACGTCGCGGACAGGGCCAGACATCTGTCTCCCGAACACCGGCAGCGCCCTGGAGGCCGTCCTTCGACCCCTTTATCTGGAAGCTCTCGACGCCGCCTGAACAGATATTGACATAATTCCTTTTATAGATTATTTTCCTTGTCATCCTGTTCCGATGAGGGTCGCATCCTGGGGCGTCCATGAAGCGGGAACAGGAGCGGCCTCCGCGCCCATGCCTCGCAAGCGTGGTCCCGGACGGCCTCGGGTTGCCACCCGGCCCTACTAAGGGGGCCTGCCGCTGTGTGACGGCTGGACTGAGGACAGGAGCGCTTGGCCAAAGCCAAGTT
>JBEBSP010000064.1:0-14489 GCA_040394255.1 Agaricicola taiwanensis
CCCACGACCTCATCCTGAGGAAGCCGCGCAGCGGCTGTCTCGAAGGATGGGCCGCAAGCTGCCTTCACCGGACCGCCGCAGCCCCTCGCAACGGATTCCATGCGTTCAAAACCATTGTGCAAAACCGTTCGGCCTTAACCCTCCGTCAACCTTACCCAACGGTGTGGGGGTAGCCCTCCGCCGCGTTTCGAGTCATGAGTCCCGCTTAACCTTACCCAGCGGACCTGAGTGGTGTTTGCGTTTTCTCCTGTAGCCTCCGTCCGGCGCGCCCTCGCGCTGTGCTTTCTGGCGTCGGCGGGATCGCACGTCTGGACGGCTCCGGCACTGGCCCAGGATGCCCCCGGCGGCATCCGCTACACGCTGTCCATCGAGGCGCCGTCCGAGCCCAAGCTGGCGGGCCGGCTGAAAGACGCGTCCAACCTGGAATCCCTGAAGGATCAGCCGGTCGACACGCCCGAGGCGCTGATCGTGCGCGCCAGCGCGGAACCGGAATACATGGTCGCCGCCCTGCAGGCGCAGGCGCGCTACGGGGCGGTCGTGCGCGTCGCCGTGGCGGGCGTCGATGTCGAGGCACAGGGCGCGGCCGCCGCCGTGGCGCGGGCCGCGCGGGCGGGTCCGGTGCCGGTGGTCGTCACCGTGGAGCCCGGCCCCGAATTCACCTTCGCAGCGATTCGCGTCGTCACGGCGGACGGCGGGCCCTCGCCCGTCCCCATCGATCTCGGCAAGGCCCAGCTCGTCACCGGCAAGCCCGCCACGTCGACCGCGATCGTCGCCGCCGAGCGGGCCATCGTGCGGCAGGTGCGCGAGACCGGGCGTCCGCTCGCCCGCATCGCCGACCGCGAGGCGGTGGTCAACCACCGCACCACCACCATGGACCTGACGATCACGCTCGACGCCGGTCCGCCCGCCACCTTCGGCACGGTGGAGGTGTCCGGCACGGAGAAACTGCGCCCCGACCTCGTGGCCGGGCGCGCGCCGTTCAGGCCCGGCGAGCGCTACGATCCGGCCAAGATCGAGCGTTACCGGGAAAAGCTCGGCGAACTGGGCGTGTTCAAGAGCGTGCGCATCGTCGAGGGCGAGCGGCTTTCTCCCGACGGCAGCCTGCCGATCCGGGTGGAGGTGGCTGAACGCCCGCGCCGCTACGTCGGGGCGGAGGCCAGCTATTCCACCAACGAGGGCGCCGGCGTCGGCGCCTGGTGGGGCCACCGCAACCTGTTCGGCGGGGCGGAGGGCATCCGGCTCGACGGCAGGGTGTCGCGGCTGGGCGCCAACGAGTACGACGACCTGGAGTACAGGCTCGGCATCACCTTCACCAAGCCCGCCATCATCACCCCGCGCGACGACCTGACCGTGAAGGCCGAGGCGCTGCGCGAGGCGCCGGACGCCTACACCCGCGTCGGCGTCACCGCCGCCGCCGGCATCAAGCGCGAGATTTCCGAACACCTCTCGGTGCAGGCCGGCGTCGAGTTCGACCGCTCGCGCATTGACGACCTGTTCGGGCGCACCGACTACACCCTCATCGGCATCCCGCTGAGTGTCACCTGGGATTCCACCGACAGCAAGCTCGACCCGACCGAAGGCTATCGCGCCGCGCTGACCGTCACGCCCTTCCCCTACGCCGACGGCGCGCAAACCGGCATGACCATCGCCAAGGGCCAGGTCTCGGCCTACCGCGCGGTCGACGAGGCCCGCCGCTTCGTGCTGGCCGGGCGGGTCGGCGCGGGCGCCATGGTCGGCAGCGGCGACATCCGCTCGGTGCCCGCCAACCGGCGCTTCTTCGCCGGCGGCGGCGGCTCGATCCGGGGCTATTCCTACCAGAGCGCCAGCCCGCAGCTGGCCGACGGCACCATCATCGGCGGCCGCAGCCTGTTCGAAAGCTCGCTGGAGATGCGCGTCAAGGTCACCGACACGATCGGCATCGTGCCCTTCGTCGACGCTGGGGCGGCCTTCGACCGCGCCTTCCCCGACTTCAGCGAGGACATCCGCTTCGCCGCCGGCCTCGGCCTGCGCTACTACACCGCCATCGGGCCGATCCGGGCCGACTTCGCCGTGCCGCTCAACCCGCGCGACGGCGATTCCAGCTTCGGGGTCTACATCAGCCTGGGGCAGGCCTTCTGATGGCCCGCCGCATCCTCCGCAGGCTTCCTCTCACGCTGGCGCTGATCCTCGCGGTGCTGGTCATCACCGGCGTCTTGTTCCTGAAGACGGAGGCGGGACTGCGCACCGCCATCGCGCTGGGCACCTCGCTGGCGGCCTCGGACGACCTCACGGTCGAGGTCGGCGAGGTCTCCGGCGCGATCGCCTCGGACTTCACGCTGACCGGCATCCGCATCGCGGACCGCGACGGCGTCTGGCTGACCGTCGACCGCGCCCGTCTCGACTGGAGCCCCTCGGCCCTGCTGTCGGGCGTCTTGTCGGCGGCCAACCTCGACGTCGGCCGCGTCGCGGTGCTGCGGCGGCCGGTGCCCGCCACCGCGGAAACCCCGGCCCGGGAAGGCTCCCCGCTGCCGCCGGTCGGCATCCGGATCGACCGCTTCGCCGTCGCCGACATCGACCTGGCCGAACCGGTCGCGGGAGCGGCGGCGCGACTCACGGCCGAGGGGTCCGCCCGGCTGGTCGACCCCGCCGAGGGCCTGCGGCTCACGGTCGAGGCGCGCCGGATCGACGGACGCACCGGGGCGATCACGGCCCGCCTCGGCTATGTGCCCGACACCGGTGCGATCGACGCGCGCGTTTCCGCGTCCGAGCCGGCCGGAGGCGTGGTCGCGCGGCTGCTCGACCTTCCCGGACTGCCGCCGGTGGAACTGCTGATCGACGGCACGGGACGGCTCGACGCCGGCCTCGTCACGGTGGCGCTGTCCGCCGGTGACGCGGGCCGGATCGACGCCACCACCCGCCTCGCCCGCGCCGAAGGCGGCACGCGGGTCGACATCGACGCGCGCGGCGCCAACGCCGACCTGGTCCCGGCCGCCTACCGCCGGCTGGTGGAGGACCGCACGACGCTGGCCGCGCGGCTGGTCATCGCCCAGGACGCCAAGACCATCGCGGTGGAGCGCGCCCAGTTCGCCAGCCTCGGCCTTGCCGCCAGCGCCGCCGGGCTGGTCGACCTTGCCGCCGACACCAGCGACATCCGTTTCGAACTGACCGGCGGCGAGGCGGAACGCTTCGCCGGCATCATCCCCGCGCCGGTGCGCTGGGGCGAGGTGCGCATCGCCGGGCGGGCCACGGGCGCGCTGGCGCGGCCGGGGCTGGCCGCCCACATCACCGGCGCGGATCTGGGCTTCGACAGCCGCCGGGCCGGCAGCGTCGCCGCCGACGTGGCGGTGCGGCCGGAAGGTGACGCCATGGCCATCGCGGCGGACATCACGGCGGACCGGCTGGCGCTGGCCCTGCCGGTCGCGGACCAGATGATCGGCGAGAAAGCCCGTATCGTGCTGGATTCCGTCCGGCGCGCCGACGGCTCGTTCGAGATCAAGCGCTTCGACCTCAAGGGCGCGCAGGCCGAGCTCGGCTTCACCGGCACCGCCTCGCCCGACGCGGTCGACGGCACCGCCTCGGTCGCCAGCCCGCGCGTGACCCTGACCGCCAAGGTGACTGCGGACAATCTTTCGACCGCGCCCAGCGGGCACTTCGCGCTCGACGGCACCGCCGACGGCGCTCCCGTCACCGGACAGGCGCGCTTCGCCATGGAGCCGGGCGGCGTTCGGCTCGACGACCTCGACGTGCGGACCCGTTCGGCGCGGCTGGTGGGCGGCATGCTGGCGACCCCGGACGCGCCGCGTGGCGACATCCGCCTCACGATCGGCGACCTCGCCGACCTCGCGCCCTTCCTGCCGGTCGAGGCGCGCGGGGCGATCGAGGGCCGGATCGTGCTGGAGGGCGAAGGCCCGAACGCGGAAGCGCGCATCACGGCATCGGGCAGCGGGATCGTGGCCTCGGGCACGACGATCGAGCGGGCGAGCCTCGACGCCACCGTCGCCGACCCCTTCGGCAGCCGCCGTGTGGACGGGCGGCTGAGCGCCGCCAACATCTCGGCCGGAACGCCGATCCCCAGCGTCACCCTGGGCTTCACCGGCCCCTATGACGCCATCGCGCTCACCCTGGCGGCGGAGGCCATGGGCGGCAGCGTCAACGCGGCGGGCACGCTGTCCGCCGAGGCGATGTCGCTCACGCTCGACAGGCTGGACGTCGTGCGGCAGTCGCTGCGCATCGCGCTGGCCGAACCGTCGCGGCTGACCATGGCGGACGGCGGCGTGGCGACGGAGGGACTGACCTTGACCGCCGGCGGCGGGCGCGTGAGCGCCAAGGGCCGGGCCGGTTCGTCGCTCGACCTCGATCTTGCCTTCGAGCGCCTGCCGCTGGCGCTGGCGGAGACCGTCTCCCCCGGCCTCGGTCTCGCCGGGACCCTGAGCGGCAGTGCGGCGATCAAGGGCGCACCGGCCGCGCCGTCGGGAAGCTACGATCTCGCCATCGCGGGCCTGAGCGCCGCACAGACGCGCGATTTCGGGCTCGGGGCTTTCGCCGTCAAGGCGGGCGGCACGCTGGCCGAGGGCCGCACCAATGTCACCGTCACCGCCACCGGCGGCGGCACCAACCTCAAGCTGGCGGGCTCGGCGCCGCTGGGCGCGGGCACCCTCGACCTGCGCGCCAACGGCACCGTCGACGCCGGGCTGATCAACACCAAACTGGCCGCCACCGGCGAGCGGCTGGCCGGCACCGTCACCCTCGATCTCACCGTCAAGGGCACGACCTCGGCCCCGTCGGTGGGCGGATCGGCCCGGCTGGCGGGCGGGCGCTTCACCAGCCCCGGGCTGGGGCTTGATCTCACCAACATGGCCGCCACGGTTTCGGGCGACGGCCGCGCGCTGTCACTGAGCGCCTTCTCCGCCGCGACGGCGGGCGGCGGGCGGCTGACGGGCGAGGGCCGCGTCTCGGTCGACCCCGCCGGCGGCTTTCCGGGCAGTCTCACCCTCACCGCCGCCAATGCCGAGGTGGCCAACACCAAGATCGTGAAGGCCCGCGCCGACGCACGGATCAGCGTCGAAGGACCGCTGGCGCGCGAGCCGCGTGTCGGCGGGACGATCACGCTGCGGCGCATGGAGATCACCTTGCCCGAGCGCTTTCCCGCCGGCTCGTCCGCCATCCAGGTGGAGCATCGCAACGCGCCGCCGGCCGTGCGCCGCCAGCTCGCGCGCCAGGAGGCGGAGGAGCGGCAGGCGGCCTCCGAGAGCGCCTTCACCGCTGCGCTCGACCTCACCGTCAACGCGCCGAACCAGATCTTCCTGCGCGGACAGGGCATCGAGGCCGAACTGTCCGGAAACCTGCGCGTCCGGGGCACGACCGCCGCGCCGCAGATCGACGGTGGGCTGGAGACGCGGCGCGGCACGCTGTCGGTGCTCGGGCAGCGCCTCGTGTTCACGCGCGGCATCGTCACCTTCCCTGGCGACATCACGCCCGTGCTCGACCTTCTCGCCGAGACCAAGGCGGGGGACGTCACGGCTTACATCGCGGTCACCGGCAGCGCCTCGCAGCCCGGCTTCGCGCTGTCGTCGCAGCCGACCCTGCCGCAGGACGAGGTCATGGCGCGGCTCCTGTTCAACCGCGCCACGGGCGAGCTGTCGCCCGGACAGGCGATCCAGATCGCCCAGGCGCTGGCGAGCTTCTCCGGAGCCGGCGGCGGGCCGGGCGCGCTGGACAGCATCCGGCGCGGGCTCGGGGTCGACACGCTGGACGTCACCACCGACGCAAGCGGCGGGCCCGCCGTGGCGGTGGGCCGCTACATCAACGACAACATCTCCATCGGCGCGCGCCAGGGCACCACGCCGGAATCGAGCCGCGTCACGGTCGACATCGACGTGACGGAGCGGATCAAGATCCAGGGTGAAGCGGGCGCGGACGGCAATTCCAAGGTCGGCGTCGGCGTCGAGTGGGAGTATTGACACCCCGGCCTGACCGCAGAATGCGCGGCCATGGACGCAGCAGCGTTCGTTCCCCTATAACGGAACCTATCCGGCTTCCAGCCGTTAACCCATGAGCGTGGTCGCACCCGCACAGCCCGAGGCTTGCGCGGTGCATGGCCATATCCATTCACGGAGATGATTCCAGCCGTAAGCGAGGGCTGATATTTTGTGTGGAATTTGCGGTGATGTGACGTTCGATGGCGCCCCGGCGTCGCTTGAAGCGATGACCCGAATGGCGCGATCGCTCGCGCCGCGCGGTCCGGATGGCGAGGGAATCGTGGCGCGCGGGCGCGTCGCCCTCGGGCACCGGCGCCTGAGCATCATCGACCTGTCGCACCGCGCCGAACAGCCCATGGTCGACCCGGAGCTGGGCCTGACCATCGCCTTCAACGGCTGCATCTACAACTACGAGGAGCTGCGCGGCGAGCTGGAAGCCTTGGGCTATCGCTTCTTCTCGCACGGCGACACCGAGGTCATCCTCAAGGCCTGGCACGCCTGGGGCGCGGAGGCTCCCAAGCGTTTCCACGGCATGTTCGCCGCCGCCATCCACGAGCGCGACAGTGGGCGGGTCATCCTGATGCGCGACCGGCTGGGCATCAAGCCGCTCTACATCGCCGGAAGCGGCAAGCGCCTGCGCTTCGCGTCATCCCTGCCCGCGCTGGTCGCGGCGGGGGATGTCGACACCTCGATCGACCCTGTGGCGTTCCAGCATTACATGACCTTCCACGCCGTCGTGCCCGCGCCGCGCACGATCCTGAAGGGCGTCGAGAAGATGCCGCCGGCGACCGTCCGCATCTACGAACCGGGCGGCCAATTCCGCGACACCGCCTTCTGGTCGGTGTCCTACGACCGATCCTCGGAGGACGTGAACCGCCCCACCCAGGAATGGTGCGACATGCTGATGGCCGCGCTCAGGACATCGGTCGACCGGCGCATGGTGGCAGACGTGCCGGTGGGCGTGCTGCTCTCGGGCGGGCTGGATTCCAGCCTGGTCGTGGGGCTTTTGGCCGAAGCGGGCCAGAACCATCTCGGCACCTTCTCCATCGGCTTCGAGGAGGCCAACGGCGAGAAGGGCGACGAGTTCGTCTATTCCGATCTCGTGGCCAAGCACTACGGCACCGACCACCACAAGATCTTCGTGCCCTCGGCCGATCTGATGGAGGCGCTGCCCGGCGCCATCGGGGCCATGTCGGAGCCCATGGTGTCCTATGACAACGTCGGTTTCTATCTCCTGTCCAAGGAAGTCGCCAAGCACGTCAAGGTGGTGCAGAGCGGACAGGGCGCCGACGAGGTGTTCGGCGGCTATCACTGGTATCCGCCGCTGGCGGCCTCCAACAACCCGGTCGACGACTACGCCCGCGTGTTCTTTGACCGCGACCACGCCGCCTTCGCACGCCATGTCTCGCCCGACTTCGTCGGCGAGGACCACGCGAGAGCCTTCGTGGCCGAGCATATGGCCATGTCCGGCGCGACCGACAGCGTCGACAAGGCGCTCCGGCTCGACAGCACGGTGATGCTGGTGGACGACCCGGTGAAGCGGGTCGACAACATGACCATGGCCTGGGGCCTGGAGGCGCGCGTGCCCTTCCTCGACCACGAGCTGATCGAACTGGCGGCGCGCATCCCGGCGGAGCAGAAGCTCAAGGACGGCGGCAAGGGCATCCTGAAGGACGTCGCCCGCCGGGTGATCCCGCACGAGGTGATCGACCGGCCCAAGGGCTACTTCCCGGTGCCCGCGCTGAAATACCTCGACGGGCCGTTCCTCGGTCTTGCCCGCGACGCCCTGACCAACGAGCGGGCGCGCTCGCGCGGCCTGTTCCGCGACGACTATCTCGATGCCCTGTTCGCCGATCCCAAGGGCCACATCACGCCCCTGCGCGGTTCGGAACTGTGGCAGGTCGCCCTGCTGGAGCTCTGGCTGCAGTCAAACCACATCTGACGCCCGCCCTTACCGGGAGGAAGCTCTTGTCCATGACCACCCCATCCGGCAAACGCGCCCGCGATGCCTTCGCCCGTCGCCTGCGCCGCCTGCGCGACCAGGGCCTGCGCCCGCCCGTCAGCCACGATACCGCCGGGATCGATCCGGCCGAGGCCGACGCCGTGCTCGACTGCGGCTGGGGGCGGCTGGTCTTCACGCAGACCTTCGCCGACCCCTCGAAGATCGCCGAGGTGATGCGGGAGGAAGCGCCCGACCGGCGCGACATCGCGGTCTACGTGCGCGACCCGCATGTGCTGATCGCCGCCGCGCCGCAGGAGCTGTTCCTCGACCCCTCGCACACCTACCGGCTCGATCTGTCGCACTACCGTCCCTCGCGGCGCGCCTTCCGGGGCTTCGCCGTGCGGCGGGTCTCGACGCGGGCCGACGCCGGCGAGGTCAACCGGATCTATGCCACACGCGGCATGGTGCAGGTCCGCCCGGATTTCTTCGGATCGTCGCGGGATGCGCGCGCGCTGGTGCATCTCGTGGCGGAGGACCTGGCCTCGGGCGCGATCCTCGGCACCGTGACCGGCGTCGACCATGCCCGCGCCTGGGGCGACCCGGAGCGCGGCACCTCGCTGTGGTGCCTTGCGGTCGATCCGCAGGCCTCCCAGCCGGGGCTCGGCGAGGCGCTGGTGCGCCAGCTCGCGGGCATGTTCCAGGCGCGCGGCGCGGCCTTCATGGACCTGTCGGTGCTGCACGACAACGACCAGGCGATCGCGCTCTACGACAAGCTTGGATTCCGGCGGGTGCCGTTCTTCTCCATCAAGCACAAGAACCCGATCAACGAGCGGCTGTTCGTGGGCGAGCCGGTGGAAAACAGGCTCAACCCCTATGCCCGCATCATCGTCGACGAGGCGCGGCGGCGCGGCATCGGCGTCGAGATCACCGACGCCGAGGGCGGCTTCTTCCGGCTGACCTATGGCGGCCGCAGCGTCGCCTGCCGGGAATCCCTGACGGAACTGACCACCGGCATCGCCATGTCGATCTGCGACGACAAGGCCGTCACAAGGCGTGTGGTCGAGCGCGCCGAGGTGGTGGTGCCCGAGCAGATGGAAGCCGATACCGACGACGACGCGGCATTGGAGGATTTCCTCACCCGGCACGGACAGGTGGTGGTCAAGCCGGCCCGCGGTGAGCAGGGGCGCGGCGTCGCCGTCGGCCTCGACAGCATGGCGGCGATCGAGACGGCGATCGAGCGCGCCGGGAAATTCTCCGACCGGGTGATCGTGGAGCAATGCGTCACGGGCGACGACCTGCGCCTGATCGTCATCAACTTCCGCGTGGTGGCGGCCGCCGTGCGCCGCCCGGCCCGGGTGGTGGGCGACGGGCATTCCACCATCCGTCAGTTGATCGAACGCCAGAGCCGCCGCCGGGCGGCCGCCACAGGCGGGGAATCGCGCATCCCGCTGGACGGCGAGACCAAGCGCTGCATCGCCGGCGCCGGGCACAGGCTGGAGGAGGTGCTGGAGGCGGGCCTCGAACTCCCCGTGCGGCGCACCGCCAACCTCCACACCGGCGGCACCATCCACGACGTCACCGACGAGGTGCATCCGGCGCTGATCGAGGCCGCGGTCAAGGCCGCGCGGGCGATCGACATTCCCGTGACCGGCATCGACCTGATGGTTCCCGATCACCGCCGGCCGGACTATGCCTTCATCGAGGCCAACGAACGGCCCGGCCTCGCCAACCATGAGCCGCAGCCGACCGCCGAACGCTTCGTCGACCTCCTGTTCCCGCAATCGATCCCGGCCCCGGCCCGTCGCGCCGCGGGTTTCTGACCCACGAGTATCCCCGCATGCCCCGCCTGACCATCGACACCGATTACCTCACCGACACGCTGAAAGCGCTGCTGGCGATCCCCAGCCCGACCGGCTACACCGACCAGATCGTGCGGTTCTGCTGCGCCGAGTTCGAGCGCCTCGGCGTGCCCTACGAGCTGACCCGGCGCGGCGCGATCCGGGCGAAGATCGCCGGAGCCTCCGCCCAGCCCGCGCGGGCACTGATCGCCCATGTGGACACGCTCGGCGCGCAGGTGCGGCAATTGAAGGACAACGGCCGGCTGTCGCTGGTCTCCATCGGCACCTGGTCGGCGCGCTTCGCCGAGGGGGCGCGCTGCACGGTCTTCACCGAGGCCGGCACCTATCGCGGCACCATCCTGCCGCTGAAATCATCGGGGCACGCCTTCGGCGACGAGGTCGACAGCCAGCCCGTGGGCTGGGACCACGTCGAGCTCAGGGTCGACGTCATGGCCCGCAACGCAACGGACCTCATGAAATTCGGCTTCGCCGTGGGCGACACGGTGGCCATCGACCCGCAGCCGGAGTTCCTCGACAATGGCTACATCGTCTCGCGCCATCTCGACGACAAGGCCGGGGTCGCACTGCTGTTCGCCGCCATCAAGGGGCTGATCGATACCGGGACCGAACTGCCGGTCGACACCTTCGTGCTTCTGTCCATCGCCGAGGAGGTCGGCAGCGGCGCCTCCGCCGTGGTGTCGCACGATGTCGCCGCCATGGTGACCATCGACAACGGCGTCACCGCGCCGGGCCAGGCCAGCCAGGAGTTCGGCGTCACCATCGCCATGGGCGACATGGCGGGGCCGTTCGACTACCATCTGACGCGCAAGCTGATCCGGCTGTGCCGCCAGCACGACATCCGCTTCCAGCGCGACCTGTTCCGCTTCTATCGGTCCGACAGCGCCTCGGCGATCGAGGCGGGCTACGACGTGCGCACCGCGCTGATCACCTTCGGCGTCGATTCAAGCCACGGCTACGAGCGCATCCACCTGCACGCCCTGCGCTCGGTGGCGGAACTGGTGACGGCCTACGCCACCAGCGCCATCGAAATCGAGCGCGACGCGCTGGAGATCGGCCCCATCGAGGGCTTCACGGAGCAGCCCATGGAGGAAGCGCTGAAGTCGCACGACAGCGAGCCGCCGAAGAAGGATTAACCCCCGGCCGCCTTGCGGATCGCCGAAAGGGTCGTGGTCGGGGTGATGGCTTCCGGATCGAGCCGGACGTGGATCAGCGCGGGCTTGCCCGAGGCTTCCGCCCGCTCGAAGGCCGGCGCGAACTCCGCCGTTTCCAGCACCGTCTCGGCATGGCCGCCGAAGGCGCGCGCCATGGCCGCGAAATCAGGATTGACCAGCGTCGTGCCGCTGACCCGCGCCGGATAGTGCTTTTCCTGGTGCATGCGGATGGTGCCGTAGATGCCGTTGTCGATGACCACCACGATCACGTTCAGCCCGTGCTGCACGGCGGTGGCGAATTCCTGGACTGTCATCATGAAGCAGCCGTCGCCCGCGAAGGCGACGACCGGCACTTCCGGCCGCAGCCGCTTGGCGGCGACGGCGGCGGGCAGGCCATAGCCCATGGAGCCGGAGGTCGGGGCGAGCTGGGTGTCGTAACGCCGGAAGCGGTGAAAGCGGTGCAGCCAACCGGCGTAGTTGCCCGCGCCGTTGGTCAGGATGGCCTCGGCGGGCAGATGATCGCGCAGCCAGAGCATGATCTCGCCCATCTGCACCGGGCCGGGGTTGGCGGGGGCGGTCTCGGTCCAGGCGCGTTCCTCGGCGTTGATCGCGGCTGTCCACTCCGTCCATGCCGGTTTCATCGCCGACGCGATCCGTTCCAGCGCGGGGGCGAAGGCGGCGGGTGTCGCGTGGATCGAGAGCGCGGGCTGATAGACCCGGCCCAGTTCCTCCGCGTCGGCGTGGACATGGACCAACGGCACGCCGGGGTCGGGAATGCCCAACAGGCCATAGCTCTGGCTCGCCATCTCGCTCAGGCGGCTGCCGACGAGGAGGACGAGGTCGCTCTCACGGATGCGCTCGCCCAGCTTCGGGTTGGGGCCGATGCCGAGATGGCCGGCGAAGCAGCGGTGATCGGCGGGGAACAGCATCTGGCGGCGGAATACCGTCGCCACGGGCAGATCAAGCGCTTCGGCCGCACGGACCATGGCGGCGACGGCTTCCTCGGACCATCCGCTGCCGCCGATGAGGGCGATGGGCTTGCCTGCCTTGGCGAGGCGCGCCTTCAGGTCGTCCATCACGGACGGCCCCGGATGGGTCTCGGCGGGCGGGCAAACCGGCGCATCCGGCACATCGGCCTCGGCCACCAGCATGTCCTCGGGCAGTGCGATCACCACGGGACCGGGACGGCCCTGCATGGCCACCCGGAAAGCCCGGGTGATGAGTTCGGGAACGCGGGAGGCGTCGTCGATCTCCACCACCCATTTGGCCATGGTGCCGAACACCGCCTTGTAGTCGAGTTCCTGGAAAGCCTCGCGGTGGCGGAAGCCGGTCTCGATCTGGCCCACGAACAGGATCATGGGCGTGGAATCCTGGCTCGCCACATGGACGCCGGCCGCCGCGTTGGTGGCGCCGGGGCCGCGCGTGACGAAGCAGATGCCGGGACGGCCCGTCAGCTTGCCCGCCGCCTCGGCCATCATGGCCGCGCCGCCTTCCTGCCGGCAGGTGACGAAGTCGATGGATGAATCCACCAGCGCGTCGAGCACGGCGAGATAGCTCTCGCCCGGGACGCCGAAGCAGACCTCGACACCCTGCGAGGCCAGGGCATCGACCAGAAGGCGGGCTCCGGTGCGGGCGGTCATGACGTGGCCTCACGCAGGGCCGCGCCGGGCCAGAGCGCCTTTCCGGCGCGGGCGTATTGCGGCGGCAGGGCGAGTTCCGCCCCCAGCGCCTCGGCGGCGTGCCAGCCCCAGCGCGGATCGTCCAGCACCCCGCGCGCCAGCGCCACCATGTCGGCCGCGCCGGAGGTGATGATCTCTTCCGCCTGGGACGGGCCGACGATCAGGCCGACGGCGCGGGTGGCGATGCCGGAACCTTCCCTCACCTGCCGCGCCAGCGGCACCTGATAGCCGGGACCGGTGGGGATCGGCGCTTTCGCAACCACGCCGCCGCTGGTGACGCAGGCGTAGGTCAGACCGCGTTCCTTCAGGCCCTTCGCCAGTTCGACGGCGTCCTCGACGCCCTGCCCCTCGGGCAGCCAGTCGGTGCCGGTGATGCGCGCGCCGACCGCCACCTGCTTCGGCACCGCCGCCATGACCTTTTCGGCGAGTTCCAGCGCGAAGGTCAGGCGGTTCCGGCCATAGCGATCGGTGCGGCTGTTGGCCAGCGGTGAGGTGAACTGGTGGACGAGATAGCCGTGCGCCATGTGCAGCTCCAGCACGTCGAAGCCGATGCGCGCGGCGCGCAGGGCGGCGTCGACGAAGGCCTGTTGCACGCGGGCGATGCCCGCCTCGTCGAGCGCTTGGGGAGTGTGCCAATCGTCCTTGAAGGGGATCGCGGAGGACGAGACCGTCCGCCATGGGTCTTCGTCGGGATCGAGCGGTCCGCCGCCGGCCCAGGGAACCTGCGTCGAGGCCTTGCGCCCGGCGTGGGCGAGCTGGATGCCGAACTTCGTGCCGGGCAGGGCGACGGATCTGGCGGCGGCGAGCGCGCGGGCGAGCGCGTATTCGTTGGCGTCGGAGTAGAGCCCGAGGCAGCTGTGGGTGATGCGGCCGATGCGCTCGACGCCGGTCGCCTCCAGCACCACCAGTCCCGCGCCGGACATGGCGAGGCTCATCAGGTGCTGGACGTGCCAGTCGGTCGCCGCGCCGTCGGTGGCGGAATACTGGCACATGGGCGCGATGGCGATGCGGTTGGGCAGTTCGACGGGCCCGAGGGCGATCGGCGAGAACAGGGCGGACATGGATGCTCCGAAGGTTTCAGAAAAACGCCTGGATGCCGGTCTGGGCGCGGCCGAGGATCAGCGCGTGGACGTCGTGCGTGCCCTCATAGGTGTTGACCGTCTCGAGGTTCTGCGCGTGGCGCATGACGTGATATTCGATCTGGATGCCGTTGCCGCCATGCATGTCGCGGGCCTGGCGGGCGATGTCGAGCGCCTTGCCGCAATTGTTGCGCTTGACCAGCGAGACCATTTCCGGCGCCGCCTGGCCCTCGTCGAACAGGCGGCCGACGCGCAGCGACGCCTGCAGGCCGAGTGCGATCTCGGTCTGCATGTCGGCGAGCTTCTTCTGATAGAGCTGCATGCCGGCGAGCGGCTTGCCGAACTGCTTGCGGTCGAGGCCATACTGGCGGGCGCGGAACCAGCAATCCTCGGCAGCGCCCAGCACGCCCCAGGAAATGCCGTAGCGGGCGCGGTTCAGGCAACCGAACGGCCCCTTGAGGCCGGAAACGTTCGGGAGAAGCGCGTCCTCGGGGACCTCGACATTGTCGAGCACGATCTCGCCGGTGATCGAGGCGCGCAGCGACAGCTTGCCGCCGATCTTCGGGGCGGAGAGACCCTTCATGCCCTTTTCCAGCACGAAGCCGCGGATCGCGCCGTCATGCGCCTCCGACTTCGCCCAGACGATGAACACGTCGGCGATCGGCGAGTTCGAGATCCAGGTCTTGGCGCCGTTCAGGACGTAGCCGCCCTCGGTCTTCTTGGCGTTGGTGATCATGCCGCCGGGATCGGAGCCGGCGTCGGGTTCGGTCAGGCCGAAGCAGCCGATCCATTCGCCGGTCGCGAGCTTCGGCAGGTACTTTT
>JBEBSP010000065.1:0-14417 GCA_040394255.1 Agaricicola taiwanensis
CGACGACTTCCAGGCCGTAAATGTCCAGGAATTCGGACGCTTCCGTCTGCGCCGTACCGGTCATGCCGGCCAGCTTCTCGTACATGCGGAAATAGTTCTGGAAGGTGATCGAGGCCAGCGTCTGGTTTTCGGGCTGGATCTTGACGTGCTCTTTCGCTTCCAGCGCCTGGTGCAGGCCTTCCGAATAGCGGCGGCCCGGCATCATGCGGCCGGTGAACTCGTCGATGATGACGATCTCGCCGTTGCGGACGATGTATTCCTTGTCGCGCTGGAACAGGGTGTGGGCCTTGAGGGCCTGGTTGACGTGATGGACGAGCGTCACGTTCTCCACGTCGTAGAGCGTGCCCTCCTTGAGAACCCCCGCCTCTTTCAACAATTGCTCGATGTGCTCGTTGCCGGCTTCGGTAAGCGTGGCCGTGCGCTGCTTTTCATCGAGCTCGTAATCGGCGGGCACGAGCTTGGGGATATAGGCGTCGATGGCGATGTAGAGTTCGGACTTGTCGTCGAGTGGGCCGGAGATGATGAGCGGCGTGCGCGCCTCGTCGATCAGGATGGAGTCGACCTCGTCGACAATGGCGAAGGAGTGCCCGCGCTGCACCATGGAGGCGACGTCATATTTCATGTTGTCGCGCAGATAGTCGAAGCCGAGTTCGTTGTTGGTGCCGTAGGTCACGTCGCAGGCATAGGCCTCGCGGCGTTCCTCGTCGTTCATGCCATGGACGATGACGCCGACGGTGAGGCCGAGGAAGCGGTAGACGCGCCCCATCCATTCCGAATCGCGCTTGGCGAGGTAGTCGTTGACGGTGACGACGTGGACGCCCTTGCCCGTGAGCGCGTTGAGATAGACGGGCGCCGTCGCGACGAGGGTCTTGCCTTCGCCGGTTTTCATCTCGGCGATCGATCCGCCATGAAGGACCATGCCGCCGATCAACTGCGTGTCGAAATGACGCTGACCAAGCACACGGCGGGCGGCTTCGCGCACGGTTGCGAAGGCCGGGACCAGGAGATCGTCGAGGCTGTTGCCGCTGGCGAGCCCCCGGCGGAAATGGTCGGTGCGCGCGCGCAGCTGTTCGTCGCTCAGGTCCCGGAGTTCCTGCTCCAGTGCGCCGATCGCCGCGACCTTCGGCCGGAAGGCGTTGACGATACGGTCGTTCGAATTGCCGAAAACACGGCGGGCAAGAGCGCCAAGCATGGCGGAGTCCTAACGGTTTGCACGGCCATGCCGCGGGAATGGTCGAGGTCGCTGAGGTCATGATTCCGCCGATAAGGGCGGCGAAAACAAAACCTCATCTCCGAGGCCATGCCGTGACGGGATGGCACGCACGCAGAAATCATCACGCGGCCAGTTGAATGGCTGCGCCGGGCGAGAGATAAGAACCCCCCCGAGGGTTGTCAATCGACGCGGGCCTGCCAGTTTGGCGTCGGAGCAACAGGTTTTTCCATGCCCTGCAAAAGGCCAGGGTTTTGAAGGATGGCTATCATGCGTTTCGATTCACGGCGTTTTCTGGCGCTATCCCTGTCCTTCGGTCTGGCGGCGGCTGTCCTGACATCCCCGCTGTCCGCTCAGAATTCCGAGGTGGTGGCAAAGGTCGACGGTTCGGAGATCACGGAAGCGGATGTCGCTCTGGCCATGAAGGATTTCGGGTCCGCGCTCGGCAACATGCCCGAGGCGCAGAAACGCGATGCCGTGATCGGCCTTTTGATCGACACCAAGCTGATCGCCCGCGCGGCCGAAGAGAAAAAGCTGGACCAGAGCGAGGAGTACAAGCGCACGCTCGCCTATCTTCGCGACAAGGCCCTGATGGACAGCTATCTCACCGACAGCGCCAAGACCGCCGTGAGCGATGCCGACGTCCAGAAGGTCTATGATGAGACCGTCAAGACCGTTAAGCCGGAGGAAGAGGTCCGCGCCCGCCACATCCTGTTCCGCGCCGAGGACGAGGCCGCTTTCGCCGAAGCTGAAAAGAAGGCTCAGGACGTCGCCAAGAAGCTGAAGGACGGCGGTGATTTCGAAGCGCTCGCCAAGGAGCTGTCCGAAGACCCCGGCTCCAAGGAGAACGGGGGCGATCTCGGTTACTTCACCAAGGAAACCATGGTCCCCGAGTTCGCCGATGTCGCTTTCAAGCTTGAGAAGGGCGCGGTTTCCGAGCCTGTGAAAACCCAGTTCGGCTGGCATGTCATCAAGGCCGAGGACAAGCGTCCCCAGCCTGTGCCCACGCTTGAACAGGTGAAGGACCAGATCGTGGTCTACCTGGAGCGCAAGGCGCAGCAGGACACGATCAAGGCCCTGCGCGACAAGGCCAAGATCGAGCGCATCGGCGCGCCGGAGGCAAAGCCCGAGCCGGAAGCGCCCGCCGCACCTGAAAAGAAGAACTGATCTCTCGCCGAGGACGGGCTATGGCGTCGAAAGTCTCTCCCCTGGCGCCGGCGGCCTTTCCAGCGCTGCCGGCCATTCCGGGCGTTCTCATCGGAACGGCGGAAGCCGGCATCCGCTACAAGAACCGCACCGATGTGCTGCTGATGACATTCGTCCCCGGCACGGCGGTCGCCGGGGTGTTCACCCGCTCCAAATGCCCGTCGGCCCCGGTCGAATGGTGCCGCAGGGTTCTGCCCGACGGCACGGCGCGGGCATTGGTCGTCAATTCGGGCAATGCGAATGCCTTCACGGGGGTGAAGGGGCGGCAGGCCGTCGAGATCACGGCCGCCACCGCCGCGAAGGCGGTCGGCTGCGCGCCGGATGATGTCTTTCTGGCGTCCACGGGCGTGATCGGCGAGCCGCTGGACCCGTCCAAGTTCGACGGCGTGCTGGACGACCTTGCCCGGCATCTCGCCGCCGACCGCTGGGAAGCGGCCGCGCGGGCCATCATGACGACGGACACCTTCCCCAAGGGCGCGGTCCGCAAGGTGAAGCTGGGCGGGGCCGAGGTCACGCTGGTCGGCATCGCCAAGGGGGCCGGGATGATCGCGCCCGACATGGCGACCATGCTGTCGTTCGTCGCCACCGACGCCCCCATCGCCGCCGAAGCGCTGCAGAAGCTGCTGTCGCGCGGCACCGCGAAGAGCTTCAACTGCATGACGGTGGATGGCGACACGTCGACGTCCGACACGCTGCTGGCCTTCGCCACCGGCGCGGCGCGGGCATCGGGCGCTCCGGACATCCTGAGCGCCGATGACGCCCGGTTGAGGCCCTTCGCCAAAGCGCTCGACGATCTGCTGATCGATCTGGCCCAGCAGGTGGCGCGCGACGGCGAGGGCGCCACGAAGTTCGTCACGGTCGACGTGACCGGGGCATCGAGCGCCGGCGCCGCCAGGCGCGTCGCATTGTCGATCGCCAATTCCCCGCTCGTGAAGACGGCGATCGCCGGGGAAGACGCCAATTGGGGCCGTGTCGTCATGGCGGTCGGCAAGGCCGGTGCGCCCGCGGACCGTGACCGGCTGTCGATATGGTTCGGCGATATCCGCGTCGCCCTCGACGGCATGCGCGATGCCGGCTACGACGAGAAGACGGTGTCCGACTACATGAAGGGGCAGGAGATCACCATCCGGGCCGATCTCGGCCTTGGACGCTCGCGGGCGCGGGTCTGGACCTGCGACTTCACCCACGACTACATCTCAATAAATGCTGATTATCGCTCCTAGATTATCAGTCGAGTTTCGGCAAAATCTTAAGAAACAAATGTTACCCAGATGATATCAGACGCGCGCGTCCGCCTTGTTCTGGTTGCGGCCTGCGCCATGGTGGATGCCGACGGCCGTGTGCTTCTTGCGCAGCGGCCCGAAGGCAAGACCCTGGCAGGGCTATGGGAGTTCCCAGGCGGCAAGATCGAGGAAGGCGAGCGCCCTGAGATCGCTCTGATTCGTGAATTGAGGGAGGAATTGGGGATCGATGTGCGGGAACCATGCCTCGCGCCTTTGACGTTTGCGAGCCATGGATACGAATCGTTCCACCTTCTGATGCCGCTGTTCGTGTGCAGGAGATGGGAAGGAACGATCACCGCTCAGGAAGGGCAGAGATTGGCCTGGGTCAAGCCGCGGGACATGCGCGGCTATCCCATGCCGCCGGCGGACGAGCCGTTGATCGCCCATCTCATCGATCTTCTTTGAGCCCTCAAGATCGCGGACACAAAATGGAAGTGTCTACAATGTCGGCTGCATTCTTGAAAATCCAGGCACTCCTGGGCCGCTTCCGGAGCGACGAGGAAGGGTCGACAGCGATCGAATACGCGCTGATCGCAATCGTCATCAGTGTTGCGATCATCCCGGCCATCCTCAATTACAAGACGGCGCTTCTTCAGAAATTCGAGTATATCGGCGCGGCGGTCAACAGCGCATTGTGACGGTCATGGCGATTACCCGCCGGCCTTGTCACCCGCTTTCATTTCTTCGGTCTTCAATGCATCGGCCAGACGCATCCGCGCCGATCCCGGCTTGAGCGGCTTTTGCTGGCTTTCATGCGGGGACCATCCCGAAAGCCAGACGATGTCCACGGTCGCCCGCAGGCGCCCGTCAGGGTCGCTGAAGCGCTCGGCGTATATCTCGACAACCCGCATCAGGAGACGCTTGGTCAGCGGTCTGCGCAGGCGTTCCGTCAGGATGTTCGTCGCGGCGAGCGACCTCAGATCGCGGAACAGGCCCGCCACGCTTCCATAGCGGAAGGTCAGGCGGTCGATGTCCGTCACGGGCAGGGCAAAACCCGCCCGCTGCAGCAGCCCTCCCAAATCCCTGACATCCACGAAGGGCACGATACGCGGGCTGATGCCTCCGGATATCTCCGTTTCCGCGAGAGCAAATGACTGCCTCAACTCCGTGAGGGTCTCGCCACCGACCATCGCCGCAAGGAACAGCCCGTCGGGCCTGAGGGCCTGCCGGATCTGGATCAATGCCCCGGGGAGATCGTTGACCCAGTGCAAGGCAAGGGCCGAGACCACGAGATCAAGCGAACGGGGCGGGAAGGGAAGATGTTCGAGACCGATCACGACATCGCCGGCGGGTGTCGATCCCGGGGCATCCGTCGCGCGATGCAGCGTCCTCACGCGTGGGTTCTGGCGAATCCGGTCCGCAAGGTCGGCACCGGGGGTGGCGAGATCGATCGCCGTCCCGAAATCCTTCAGAACCAGGGAGAGGCGATCAGCAAGGTCTTCGGCAATCCTGGGCAGGAGTATGTCGTCCACATGTCCGCTCCTCCCCGCGCGCAGGCGGCGCAGGTGCAGGAGATGACGATCGAAGAGCATGGGCGGTTGCATGATAGTGAGCTAGGCTTTCCCATGCCGCGCGTCAAACTTCCGCTTCCAGGTCCGGGTTTTGTCAGGCGCTTCCATGGATGCTTCATCTGAACAGGGACCAGTGTCGGTTTGGCGGCGAGCGGGAGGCTGGGTCCGTCGTTCGGCCGTCCGTGTCGGTGATTTCCTGCTGCCGCCCACCTGCATGGCGTGCCGCCGCCCCGTCGCGGTGCATGGAGCGCTTTGTGTCGCGTGCTGGAATGGCATCGATTTCATCGAGAGGCCTTTTTGCGAAAGGCTTGGCGTTCCCCTCGCCATCGATCTTGGCGCGGGGGCTCTGTCGCCCAAGGCCTTTGCCGATCCGCCCGCCTTCGGCCGGGCGCGCGCCGTCATGCGGTTCGACGGGGAGGGGAGGCAGCTGATGCATCGCCTGAAATACGGCGACCGCCCCGATCTGGCGCCCGCCATGGCAAAATGGATGGTTCGCGCCAGCCGCGACGTCCTGGTGGACGCGGACGTGATTGTCCCGATTCCCCTACATTGGACACGCATGCTGCGCCGCCGTTTCAATCAGGCGGCTGAACTCGGACGGGCGCTGTCATGCGAAACGGGCATTGATTTTGCCCCCGAAGTGCTCGTCAGGGTCAAGGCAACGCGTCCGCAGGTCGGCCTCACGGCCGCCGAAAGAGGCTCCAACCTGCAGGGCGCCCTCAAAATCACAGAAAGTGGACGAGCCGCCATTTCAGGTCGTCGCGTGGTGCTGGTCGATGATGTGCTGACAACCGGCTCGACCCTGAATGCGGCGGCGAGAGCGTTGCAGCGCGCCGGGGCCGTGAGTGTCGACGCGATCGTCGCGGCGGTGGTTGCAAACCGGCCCTGAGAGCGTTTTTTCCTCCAGGGGTTGCATTTCCATCAAGGCTGAAACCGGTTTGGCGGATGCACGTGGTTAATGTATGATTACCCGTGTTGTCATAGGCCGGAGATGATGCGCCTTGCCGGTCAGGAACAAGGCAAGATCGTTGAGACGAGGGTTCGCCAATGTCCGTTATCCCCTCAACAGCGGCCGACGAGGTCGCCGGCATCGAGGCGGTGCAGGCCAAGCTTTCGAGAGACCGTAAGGACGCGGTGGCTTGGTCCCGCGCGTTTGAAACGCACAGTTCGACGCGCATGAACGTCGAACCTTCCGTTTTCCTTTCCGATGATGATGGCGATCCCGCCCAGCCTGCCGTCGGCTCCGGGGCCAGGCCCACTACCGGAACCTTGCTTCTCGACCGCTTGAGTGAATGGAACGCCTCGCGCCCAAGGAATGTCCGGCTGGCGATGGCTTCCCTCATCGCGGGCGGCATCCCTGACCCCGTGGATGTGCTGGAAAGCCCTCTTCGTGACGTGCTCGATCTGTTTGTTGAGAAAGCGGATGCCGGGTCCAACGCGGACCATGTGCTCACAGCCTTGAAACAGTACGACGCAGCCTGGAGCGAGCAAGAACGGTCCCGGCTGGAAAACACACTCTCCGCGATCGGACTCGGCAAACCGTCCGTGCTTCTGAAGGCCCCCGTCGCCGACTTCCTGCCTGTCCTGCAGGATATTTTCGCGCGTGACCCGTCGACCAGGCGTCCGGCGCCAGACGCCAAGGATGACAGCGCGCGCTCCTTGCTGGAATTGCTGCGGAGCCGCCGGGAGGGGGTGGATGCGGGGACGCATGAGCAACTTCTTACAAAGCTTGCACAGCTCGGACTCGACGTGGAAGCACCCGATAGTCCGGCGTCTTCTGACGCCGGCTTCCCCACTCAGTCCGATGAGGACGCCGCGGTTTCCTCACATGCTGACGGCTCCCTGGAATCGCTCCTGGAAACCCTGGCCATTGTCGCCCTCGGGCGCAAAAGCGTGCGTGCGGAGCTTGCGGACATGCTCGCGGGTGAAGGTGTTCCCGATCCGGATAGCGTCCTGGATGGCACCTTGGCCGACGCGCTTGAGCTGTTGCTGCCGGAAACGGAAGAGGCCAGCGGTCTTCATGCCGTGCTGAAGCTTCTGAAAGATCATGTCCATGCGACGGATCACGATGCGCGGATGGCCATCTGGCAGAAACTGACACGGCACGGCGTCGTTCCCGACCCGGACAAGCTTTTGGCATTGAAGCTGGAGGACACGCTGGCGCTTCTGATGCAGTTGGACCGGCGAGCGAAGGCTTCGGCGATGCCCGGCGGGGACGTGCCTAACTTCTCGGCGGCACTGAAAACCCAGATCGAAGCCTTGAGCGATCCATCGCTGTCGCTTGAGCGCCGCGCCGTCTTTCTGGAACGTATACGGATGCTGGTCCTGGTCCAGGATCGCGCTACGGCCCAACGCTTTACCGAGCGCGCCGATCGCGACCAGAATTTCCGGCTTCTCAGGGAACAGCTCCGTCTGGCGGTCGAAGGAAAGCCGCTGGAGAGGATCGCCGCCGGTGAAACCCTGGCCAGCCAGTGGGGGGTGACCGATCCGGCCGCGCTCATGGCGCGGTTCGAGGCCGAGAATGCACGGCGCCGGTTCGAGGAGTTCATCCGGAACTGGTTCCGTTTCATGATGCCGGAACTCGTCCAGCAGAATTATCGCAAGAAGCTGCTGATTGCGATGAACCCCGATGCCGACGGGGTGGTGGATCTGGAGGCTTTCGTGGAGCGGATCGGCTCCGCCGCGGATCTTCCGCCGTTCTATCGAATGCTGGGGCTTCTGTCCCGGCTGAGCGGCCCCGTGCAGGCTCTCTACCGTGAAGAGCTGGCGCAGTACTGGGGTGTTCTCGACCCGCTGCGTCTCGCGAATCTTCTCGGATTTGCCGCGCCCAGACGTCAGCCGACCAGGTTGCGCGTCAAGATTCCCCGCCTGAGGCTTCACAGCATGGATGACCGCAGCGATATCGATCTGGACCTGTATGAATATCTGTGACGGCAAGCGGTGGAGCCATGATGCGTTGCGTCCCCCCACGGGTTGATGCAGGCTGTGTCTGAAAAGCGATCTCCAAATCTTAACGGCCTCTCGCCACCATATGGGCTTGGCCGTCATCAGGCCGGGAAACTGTCGGGCATGATAGCCATCTATACCAAGCCGTTCTGCCCTTACTGCCAGCGCGCCAAGGAGCTGCTGAGCCGGAAAGGCGTCCATTTCACCGAGATCGATGTTTCCGGGGACCCGGCCAGGCGTCAGGAGATGATCCAGCGCGCCGGCGGCCGCTCCACGGTTCCACAGATCTTCATCGGTGACAGCCATGTCGGCGGATGCGACGATCTTCATGTGCTCGACGCCCGTGGCGGGCTTGAGCCGCTGCTTGCCAGAGAGGGACATTCCGCATGACCGACCAGCGTTTCACCGCCGCTCTGGTTCAGATGCGCTCCGGTCGATCTGTCGAGGCCAACATCGAGGCGGCGGCCGCCCTGATCGACGAGGCTGCGGCGTCGGGAGCGCGCTATGTCCAAACCCCGGAGATGACCAGCCTGCTCGATCGTGATCGCAAGGCTGTCCTTGCCTCGGTCAAGTCCGAGGACGAGGATGTCGCTCTCACCGTGCTCCGCGACCGCGCTCTCAAGAGGAAGATCTGGCTTCATCTGGGGTCCCTTCCCATCAAGGTGGGAGACGACAAGGTCGCGAACCGTGCTTTCGTGATCGCGCCCGACGGCGAAATCGCCGGGCGTTACGACAAGATCCACATGTTCGACGTCGATCTTCCGAATGGCGAAAGCTGGCGTGAAAGCGCCACCTACAAGCCCGGTGAAACGGCCGTCACGGTCGATCTGCCCTGGGCCAGGCTGGGGCTCGCGATCTGTTACGATGTGCGCTTTCCGGCGCTGCACCGCGCGCTGGCTGAGGCTGGCGCCGACATCCTGACCGTGCCCGCCGCCTTCACCCGCCAGACCGGGGAAGCGCATTGGCACATCCTCGTCCGTGCCCGTGCGATCGAGACCGGCTCTTTCGTCTTGGCCGCCGCCCAGGGCGGCACCCATGAGGATGGCCGCGAGACGTTCGGGCACAGCCTGATCGTCAATCCCTGGGGCGAGGTTCTGGCCGAGGGCGGCACCGAGCCCGGCGTTGTCATGGCCGAGATCGACGTGTCGCAGGTTGCCGATGCGCGCGGGCGTATTCCCGTTCTGGAAAACGGCCGGCGGTTTGCCGTCACGCGCAGCGAAGCGCCCAGCTATCTCAAGGTCGCGACGTGATCCGCTACAGTCTAGTGTGCGACAGGGACCATGCCTTCGACGGCTGGTTCGCCTCATCGTCCGCCTATGACGCGCAGGCCGAGCGGGGCCTGATTTCATGCCCGAGCTGTGGATCGGTCAAGATCGCCAAGGCAATCATGGCGCCGTCGATCGCCTGCAAGACCCCGGAATCAGGGGCTCCATTGCCCGCCAGGGCGTCCATGCCGGCGGCATTGCCAGGCGGCAAGGATGTTGCCCTGCGTGAGATGATCCGCGGGCTGCGCGCCGAAATCGCGCGCACCGCGCAGGATGTGGGCGACCGCTTTGCGGAAGAGGCCAGGCGGATTCATTACGGCGAGGCCGATGGGACGGCGATCTACGGCCGTGCGACGCCGGAAGAGGCCCGCGCCCTCGCGGTGGAAGGGGTCGGCTTCCTGCCCTTGCCGCTTCTTCCCGAGGAGCAGAACTAAACCGGGTTCTTGCGGGCCGCCAGCCAGTAGTTGACGCTTGCGTCATCCCCAAGGCGCCATTCGTTCTTCAGCGGGTTGAAGATCATGCCTTGAACGTCCAGCGGCTCCATGCCCGCCGTGCGCAAGAAGGCTTCCATCTCATCGGGTGTGATGAATTTCTCCCAGTCGTGGGTGCCGCGCGGCAGCCAGCGCAGGATGTATTCCGCGCCGACGATCGCAAGCGCGAAGCTTTTCAGCGTGCGGTTGAGCGTGGACAGCAGCACGAGGCCGCCGGGTTTCGCCAGGGTCGCGAGAGTGGCGATGAACGCCCCTGGATCGATGACGTGCTCGATCACCTCGGAAGCCACCACGATGTTGAAGCTTTGCCCCGCTTGCGACAACGCCTCGGCGGTTTCGGCGCGGTAATCGATCTCAAGGCCGGTTTCGGCGGCATGGGCACGCGCGGCCTCGATGTTCTCGCCCGCGGGGTCGATGGCGGTCACATCCGCGCCGAGGCGGGTCAAGGGTTCCGCCAGTATGCCACCGCCGCAGCCGACA
Organism: Agaricicola taiwanensis; assembly: GCA_040394255.1. GTDB lineage: Bacteria > Pseudomonadota > Alphaproteobacteria > Rhizobiales > Methylopilaceae > Agaricicola > Agaricicola taiwanensis_A. Next base: position 10,393 of record JBEBSP010000065.1, read on the forward strand.
TCCAGCAGGCTGAGCCCCGCGAAGGGGCGCATGGACCGCGCGTCGCAGTCCAGATGCTTCGTCACCGCCATGCGCACAAAACCGATGCGGGCCGGCGTGAGGGCATGCAGGGGGGCGTAAGGGCCGGTCGCATCCCACCAGCGGCTCGCAAGGGCGGCAAAGCGCGCGACCTCGGCGTCGTCGACCGATCGCGCGGCGGGAGCGGACTGGTTTCCCGTCATGGATTCCGCCTGTTTCATTGTCGTTGCCCTCGCGCCATCACGCGGCTATCTATACGCGCCTTTTGCATCCCGGTGCGAGCGTAACGCTCGGGCGCCGGGATTTTGTGTTCATCTCCGGCCAGGACCTGTCAATGGCCCGTATAGTCATGAAGTTTGGCGGCACATCCGTCGCCAACATCGAACGTATCCGCAACGTCGCGCGGCATGTGAAGCGCGAGGTCGATGCCGGGAATGAGGTCGCCGTGGTCGTCTCGGCCATGTCCGGTGCGACCAACCAGCTCGTGGCCTGGTGCCGCGAGGCGTCGCCCATGCATGACGCGCGCGAGTATGACGCCGTCGTCGCCTCGGGAGAGCAGGTCACCGCCGGCCTGCTCGCGATCGTGCTTCAGGATCTGGGCGTTTCCGCCCGCTCCTGGCAGGGCTGGCAGATTCCGCTCAGGACCGACGCGACCCACGGAGCGGCGCGCATCGCGGACATCGACGGCGACCTGTTGACCGAGCGCATGGGGCAGGGCCAGGTGGCGGTGGTCGCCGGTTTCCAGGGCATCGCTCCCGACAACCGGATCGCGACCCTGGGCCGCGGCGGATCGGACACCAGCGCCGTCGCCATCGCCGCGGCCGTCAAGGCCGATCGCTGCGACATCTACACCGACGTCGACGGCGTCTACACCACGGACCCGCGCATCGTTCCCGCCGCGCGCCGGCTGGACAAGGTGTCGTTCGAGGAAATGCTGGAAATGGCCTCGCTCGGGGCCAAGGTTCTCCAGGTGCGCTCGGTCGAGCTCGCCATGGTGCATAATGTGCGCATCTTCGTGCGGTCGAGCTTTGATGCGCCGGACGCTCTTTTGACCGGACCGGATGGACTTCCGGCGGGAACTCTCATCTGCGACGAGGACGAAATCGTGGAACAGCAAGTCGTCACCGGCATCGCCTATTCCAAGGACGAGGCCCAGGTCACACTCCGCCGCGTGGCCGACAAGCCCGGCGTGGCGGCCAGCGTCTTCGGCCCGCTGGCGGCCGCCAACATCAACGTCGACATGATCGTCCAGAACGTGGGCGAGGGCGGCGAGAGCACGGACCTGACCTTCACCGTTCCGGTGGCCGATTACGATCGCGCCATGGCGGTCCTCGAAGGCGCGCGGGGCGACATCCAGTATGAAGCGCTTCAGGGCGCGCGGGATGTGGTGAAGGTGTCGGTGATCGGCATCGGGATGCGCAGCCACGCGGGCGTCGCATCGAAGGCCTTCAGGGCGCTTGCCGAGCGCGGGATCAACATCCGTGTGATCGCCACCTCGGAAATCAAGATCTCGGTGCTGATAGATGCGGCCTACACCGAACTTGCGGTTCGGACTCTGCATTCGGTATATGGTCTGGATGCGGCCTGATTTGATGCGACTCCTTGGTTGCATGCGGGCCTAACCTGAGCCCCCTCGTGCGCCGGACGGCCGGCGCACTTCCGGAGACTGGCCATGCGAGGCGCTTACGGCGGCCCGCGCGTGCTTCTCCGTCGTCTCCGCGAGGCGATGACGGAGCCGGCCACGGCGCAGGAACGCCTGGACAAGATTGTGGTGCTGATCGCGGCCAACATGGTCGCGGAGGTGTGTTCCGTCTATGTGCTGCGTGTCGACGGCACGCTGGAACTCTATGCCACCGAGGGTCTGAACCGCGCCGCCGTCCATCTGACCAGCCTGAAGGTCGGCGAGGGCCTTGTCGGCCTGATCGCGCGCGAGGCCGAGCCGCTCAACCTGGCTGACGCCCAGACGCATCCGGCCTTCGCCTACCGCCCGGAAACGGGCGAGGAAATCTACCATTCCTTCCTCGGCGTCCCGATCCTGCGCGCGGGCAACACCCTCGGTGTCGCCGTGGTGCAGAACAAGGCGCACCGGACCTATTCGGAAGAAGAGGTCGAGGCGCTCCAGACCACCGCCATGGTGCTGGCCGAGATGATCGCCTCGGGCGAGCTGACCGCGCTGGCCAAGCCCGGCGCCGAGCCGGTGTTGCGCCGCTCGGTCAACCAGACGGGCGAGGCGCTGGCCGACGGCATCGGGCTCGGGCATGCGGTGCTCTACGACGGACGGGTCGGCGGTTCGAAGAATGTGATCTCCGACAATCCGCAGATGGAGCTCGAACGGCTCGAAGCCGGGTTCGAAGCCTTGCGCGCATCGATCGACAGCATGCTCGATCGCGGCGACATGGCGCGTGGCGGCGAGCATCGCGAGGTGCTGGAAGCCTACCGCATGTTCGCCAACGATCAGGGCTGGGTGCGGCGCATCCGCGAGGCGGTGCAGAGCGGCCTGACCGCCGAGGCGGCGGTGGAGCGTGTCCAGTCCGACACGCGGGCGCGCATGCAGCGCATGATGGACCCCTATCTGCGCGAGCGGCTGCACGATCTCGACGACCTCGCCAACCGGCTGATGCGGGCGCTGGCGGGCGACGGCGGGCCGGCCGCCATGGAGCTGCCCGACAACGCCATTCTGGTGGCGCGCAACATGGGCCCCGCGGCGCTGCTCGATTTCGACCGCAACCGCATCCGGGGTCTCGTGCTGGAGGAGGGCGGACCGACCAGCCACATCGCCATCGTGGCGCGGGCGCTGGGCGTGCCCACGGTCGGCCAGATTTCCAACGCGACGGGCCTGATGGAAAACGGCGATGCCGTCATCGTCGACGGCGACGCGGGTGAAATCCATGTGCGCCCGATGGAGGACATCGAGCGTACCTATGCCGAGAAGGTGCGCTTCCGGGCCAGACGGCAGCAGCGCTACGCGGCCCTGCGCGACAGGCCCACCGTGACGAGGGACGGCAAGGCCGTCAATCTGCTCCTGAACGCGGGATTGCTCGTCGACCTTCCGCATCTCGCCGAAACCGGGGCCGAGGGAATCGGGCTGTTCCGCACCGAGCTCCAGTTCATGGTGGCCGACAGTTTCCCCAGGACGAGCGAGCAGCAGAACCTCTACCGGTCGGTGCTGGAAGCCGCCAACGGCAAGAGCGTCACCTTCCGCACGCTCGACATCGGCGGCGACAAGGTGCTGCCCTACCTGCGCGCCATCTCCGAGGAAAATCCCGCCCTGGGCTGGCGCGCCATCCGGCTCGGGCTGGACCGGCCAGGATTGCTGCGCTCGCAGATCCGGGCGCTCGCCAAGGCGGCTTCGGGCCGCGAGCTGAAGGTCATGTTCCCCATGGTGACCGCCGTGGAGGAGTTCGATCAGGCGCGGGCGCTGTTCGAACGCGAGCTGACGCACCTGCGGCGCTGGGGATACGATCTGCCCGAGCGCGTGCATCTCGGGTGCATGATCGAGGTGCCCGCGCTGCTGTTCCAGCTTGGACCGTTGATGGAGCGCGTGGATTTCGTCTCGGTCGGTTCCAACGACCTGTTCCAGTATCTCTGCGCCGCTGATCGGGGCAATACCCGCGTGGCCTCGCGGTTCGACACGCTGAACGTGCCGTTCCTGCGTGCGCTCAGGTCCGTGGTCACGCATGCCAACGCCGCGAATGTGCCGGTGACCCTGTGCGGCGAACTGGCGTCACGCCCGCTGGAGGCCGTGGCACTGGTCGCCCTCGGCTATCGCGCCATCTCCATGTCGCCCGCCGCCATCGGTCCCGTGAAGGCGGCGTTGCTGGCGCTCGATACCGCGCGCGCGTCCGAACTGGTCAACGCGGCGCTGGACGATCCCGCCGCCATCGGATCGATCCGGGACGCTCTGGCCGAGTTCGTGACCGTCGAGGGCATTCCTGTTTGACAGGAGTGCGGTCCATCCTTCGAGACAGCCGCTGCGCGGCTTCCTCAGGATGAGGTCGGTGGGCTTG
>JBEBSP010000066.1:0-14278 GCA_040394255.1 Agaricicola taiwanensis
AAACCGGGGCCTTTCGCAGTCTCGTCAGCGATGCTTATTCGCGGTTGCCGAAGAGCGACAGCAGCATCGTGAACATGTTGATGAAGTTCAGGTAGAGCGACAGCGCGCCCATGACGGCCTTGCGGCCGGCGGCGAGAGCGTCGTCGCCGACGAAGTACATCTCCTTGATGCGCTGCGTGTCGTAGGCGGTCAGGCCCGCGAAGATCAGCACGCCCGCGACCGAAACCACGAATTGCAGCATGGTCGAGCCGAGGAAGAGATTGACCACGCTCGCGATGATGATGCCGAACAGGCCCATGATGAGGAACGAGCCGAAGCCCGACAGGTCACGCTTGGTGGTGTAGCCGTAGAGGCTGAGCGCGCCGAAGGAGGCGGCCGTGATGAAGAACACGCGCCCGATCGAGGCCCCGGTGTAGACCAGGAAGATCGAGGAGAGCGACATGCCCATCAATGCGGCGAAGGCCCAGAAGGTCATCTGCGCGGCCGACACGCTCATGGAGCTGATGCGGGCCGAGAGGAAGAAGACGAGGCCGAGAGGGGCCAGCATGATGACCCACTTCAGCGGGCTGGCGAAGAGGGCGTAGCCGAAGCTCGTCAGGTACACGCCGTCGCGCACCTGTACGGCTGCGCCCGACGGATCACTGGTGACGGCGGCCATGAAGACGCCAATGGCGAACAGGCCGGTGATGGCGAGGCCCAGCGCCATGTAGTTGTAGACCGAGAGCATGTAGGAGCGCAGGCCCTGATCGACCGCGCCCGCTTCAGCGTGCGCGACCCCAGCTCCGTAGCGGGCCGTGGCGTTGCGATCGTAGTCGGACATGTGTTCTACCCTTCCGTTGATCCGGACACCTGCCCGGATGTCATAACCAGATATGGCCTTTTTCGGATGGCGTGCAAGATGCGCCACAAGACCACGAACCCCGAGAATGGCACGGATTCCCCGCTTTCGCCATTCCGCTCACGTGAAAGTTTCGTAAGGTTGGTGCATCAAAGGTTCCTCAGGTGGCGGGCCGGAGCCTCGCCCAGCACCCGCCAGGTGCCGAGGAGACCCAGCGTCACCGTCAGCAGCAGGGCGGCGACCGCGGCGAGGCCCGCCGCCACCGCGTCGGGGAAGAAGGCAAGATTCATGACCCGGCTGACCACGAACCAGGCCGCGAGCCCGCCCGCGACCACGCCGAACAGGGCCGTCGCCGCACCCAGCATGAGGTATTCCAGCGCGAAGGCCGCAAGCAGCCGCAGCCTCGTCGCGCCCAGCGTTTTGAGCACCACGGCGTCGTAGACCCGGTGGCGGTGCCCGGCGGCGAGCGCGCCCGCCAGCACCAGCACGCTGGCGACGAGGGTGACGCCGCTGGCGGCGCGGACGGCCAGCGCCAGATCGCCCACGAGGCCGTTGACGGTGTCGAGCACCTCCTTGACCCGCACCGCCGTGACGTTCGGGAAGCTGTCGGCGACGGCGCGCAGGAGACCACGTTCGTGCTCGTCCCCGGCGCCTCCTGCCGGAGAAGGGCTGGGGGGATAGGACAGGGTGGCGAGATAGGTGTAGGGCGCGCCGGCGAAGGCGTTGGGCGAGAAGACCATGACGAAGTTGATGCCGAGCCGCTCCCATTCGATCTCGCGCAGGTTGGCGATCGTCGCCGCGATCGGGCGGCCGAGGACATTGACCTCGATGGCGTCGCCGATGCCGAGCTTCAGTTCGCGCGCCAGTTCAGCGCCGAAGGAGACCAGCGGCGGGCCGTCGTAGCCTTCCGGCCACCACGCGCCTTCGGAGACGGTGGAGCCCTCGGGCGGCGTGGCTGAGAAGGTGATGCCCCGGTCGCCGCGCAGCACCCATTCGCTCTCCGGCGTGGTGGGGTAGTCCGCCGCAGGGATGCCCTTCAGGCTGGTGACGCGCCCGCGCAGCATGGGAACCCGCTCGATCCGCGCATCGCCGCCGCGCTGGGCGAGGAAACTCTCAAAGCGTTCCCCTTCGGCGTTGGGCACGTCGAGGAAGAAGAAGCTTGGGGCCATCTCCGGCATGTTGCCGGTGAGCTGGTGGCGCAGCGAGCCCTCGATCAGCACCACGGTGACCATCAGCGACAGGCCGAGGCCGAGCGAGATCACCACCGAGGGCGTCAGCGCTCCGGGGCGGTGGATGTTGGCGAGCGCTAGGCGCAACTCGGCGCCGCGAGGGCGCGGGGCGCGGCGCGCCAGGGCCATGATGAGGCTCGCGACGAGGCGCAGGCCCATGAAGATCGCCGCCGCCGCGCCGACGAAGAGCATGGCGATCCAGCGGTCGTAGGCGGCAAAGACGGCGAGGCCCGTGAGACCGATGACGGCGAGGCCGGCGGCGGCGATGTAGCGCTTGCGCGGCCAGCGTCCGCCGCCGTCGATGCGCTCGCGGAACAGGGCGGAGACGGCGACGTCGTGGGCCTTGCCCAGCGGCCAGAGCGCGAAGGCCAGCGCCGTCAGGAGGCCATAGGCCGCCCCCAGGGCCAGATTGATGCCGTCCACTGTCGGGGCGAAGGGCACCGGCAGGATCGCCCCGAGCCCCCATGCCACGGCGAAGGGCATGGCGGCTCCCAGCACGAGGCCGATGGCGACGCCGACGAGGCCGAGCGCCATGACCTGGATGAGATGGACCAGCACCACGAAGCCGCCGGAGGCGCCGACGCATTTCAGGCTGGCGATGGTCTCGCGCTTGCGGTCGACGAAGCCCGCCACCGCGTTGGCGACGCCAACCCCGCCCACCACCAGCGCGGTAAGGCCGACGAGGGTCAGGAACTGGGCGAAGCGGTCGATGTTGCGCTCCAGCCGGGGCGAGACGCTGAGCCGGGTGTTGATGCGCCAGCCGGCGTCCGGGAAAGCCTGCGCGGCGGAGGTCCGCGCGGTTTCCAGCGCACCGTCGGAGCGGGCGTCATCGGGCAGGGCGACGCGGTAGCTCCAGTTGACGAGGCTGCCCGGCTGGATCAGCCCGCTGGCGGCAAGGCCGGCCTCGGAGAGCATGACGCGGGGGCCGAAGTCGATGCCGCCGCCGATGGCGTCGGGCTCCTTCGTCAGTGTCGCGCGGACCTCGTAGTCGGCCGATCCGACGCGGATGCGCTCGCCCAGCGCCACGCCCAGCCGGTCGAGCAGGGCAGGGGCGACGACGGTGCCGAAAACTCCGCCGCGTTCGGCCAGAGCCGCGTCCAGCGCGAGGCCCGGTTGCGTCTCCACCGCGCCGACCAGCGGGTAGATGCCGTCCACCGCCTTCACCTCGGTCAGGGTCGCCTCGCCGTTTCCGCCGCGCGCCATGGCGCGGATCGAGGCGATGCGTGAGACCCTGCCGAGGCCGTCGAGGAAGGCGCGTTGTTCGGGAGTGGCCTCCTGCTGCACCAGCGTGAAGGCAAGGTCGCCGCCCAGGAGGACGCGTCCCTCGGAGGCGAGGCCGTCGCCCAGCCCACGGGCGAGACCGCCGACGCCGGTGATGGCGGTGACGCCGAGCGCGAGGCAGGCGAGGAACACCCGGAAGCCGACCACCCCGCCACGCAGCTCGCGGCCCGCGAAGGCGAAAGCCAGCTTCAGTCCGGGCTTTTTTGCGGGCGGCGCGAAGGCGCTCATGCGGGCACGGCCTCGGTCTCGATCCGGCCGGAGCGCATGCGCACCGTGCGGGCGCAGCGCGTGGCGAGCGCCGGGTCGTGGGTCACCAGCACCAGCGTCGCGCCGCGTTCGGCGGTCTTGGAGAACAGGAGGTCGGCGACCTGCTTGCCGGTCGCCTCGTCAAGGTTGCCGGTGGGCTCGTCCGCCACCAGGATGGCGGGACGGGGCGCGAGCGCGCGGGCCAGTGCCACGCGCTGCTGCTCGCCGCCGGAGAGTTCGGCGGGATAGTGGGTGACGCGGTCCTTCAAGCCGACGGCGGCAAGCTCGGCCTCGGCCAGGGCAAAGGCCTGCGGCACCCCCGCCAGCTCCAGCGGAACGGCGACGTTTTCCAGCGCGGTCATGGTCGGGATCAGGTGGAACGACTGGAACACCACGCCGATGTGGCGGCCGCGAAAGCGGGCGAGCCCGTCCTCGTCCAGCTTCGCAAAATCTTGATCGAGCAGGCTGACGCTTCCGGAATCAACCCGTTCCAGCCCCGCCAGCACCATCAGAAGCGTTGATTTCCCTGATCCGGAGGGGCCGACCAAGCCGACGCTTTCACCGCGTCCTATATGAAGCGTCACGCCCTTCAGGATGTGGACGCGGCTTGCGCCACGCCCCAGACTGAGGTCGACATCATCGAGTTTCACCGCCGCCGTCATGATGCCTCGCCTGTCTTTGACTGTCCGCCCGAAGGCTGATGCGAGATATGGAGCCTTTTCCCCAATGATCCAACGTCTGCTGTTCGCCGCTGTCGCAATCGTGACCATGCATGCCGCCAGCCTTGCCCCGGTCCGGGCCGACACCATCCGTATCGTCGCCCTTGGCGACAGCCTGACCGCCGGATACGGGCTTGCGCCCGGTCTCGGCTTCACGGCGAAGCTGGAAGCCTCCCTGAAGCGCAAGGGTCTGGATGTCGAGGTCGTCGATGCAGGCGTGTCCGGCGACACCGCCAGCGCCGGGGCCGACCGGCTCGACTGGGCGGTGGGCGAGGGGGTGGACGGCGTGATCGTGGAACTCGGAGCCAACGATGCCCTGCGCGGAATTGATCCGGCGGTGACCCGCAAGGCGCTGGACCGCATCCTCGCGCGGCTGAAGGAGCGCGGGATTCCCGTGCTGCTGGCGGGCATGCACGCGCCGCGCAATCTTGGGCCGGATTATGTGGAGGCCTTCGACGCGATCTATCCGGAACTGGCGAAGGTCCATGGCGTGCCGCTCTACCCGTTCTTCCTGGATGGCATCGTGGGTGATCGTCGTCTCAACCTGCCGGACGGCATCCACCCCAACGCCGAGGGCGTGGATGTGATCGTGGAGCGCATCCTCCCGGCAGTGGAGGCCTTCGTGCGGGGCTTGCGGACGGCGGGGTGAACCCCCCGATGGCGGGGTTCTGCGCGTCACCCCTGGAGGCGGCCGAAAGCCCGGCCGGGGCGGGGGGCCTGTTTACGTTCTCCACATCATCCTCACGGCTACAGTGACCATGCGTTCTGAAACCGTCATTCTGGTTCGGCACCATGGTCTGTGCGAATCGGCGGTATCCGGCAGCAAGGGGAGGTTCCATGCCCAGGCTTTTCATCGGACTGGAGGTTCCCGACGACATCGGCCAGCGGCTGTCGTTCCTGCGCGGCGGTCTTCCCGGCGCGCGCTGGGTCGATCCCGGGAACTACCACGTCACCCTGCGTTTCCTCGGCGACATCGACGACCGCACGGCCAACGAGGTTGAGCTGATGCTTGGCGGCATCCGGCAAAACGATGTCGAGATCACACTGGACGGCCTCGACGCCTTCGGCGGCGACCGGCCGCGTTCGGTGTTCGCCCGCGTCCGGCCGTCGCTCGGACTGACCGAGCTTCAGGGCGAAGTCGAGCGGCTGGCGCGGCGCGCGGGGCTGCCCGCGGAATCGCGCCAGTTCACGCCGCACATCACGCTCGCCCGCATGCGCGACGTTTCCGCCCGCGCCGTGGCGGACTGGCTGTCGCTGAACGGCGGCCTGTTCGGCCTGAGTTTCCGGGCGGAGAGGTTCGTGCTGTTCTCGTCCCGCGCCTCGATCGGCGGTGGCCCCTACATCGCCGAAGCGGCCTATCCGCTCTGGTAGCAAAGGATCGTTCTCATGGATCTTGGCATTTCGGGCCGCACGGCCATCGTCTGCGCCTCCAGCCGTGGCCTCGGGCGCGCCTGCGCCACGGCGCTGGCCGCCGAGGGCTGCCGCGTCGTCATCAACGGCCGCGACGCGGAGCGGCTGGAACAGACCGCCGCCGAGATCCGCAAGGCCAGCGGCGGCGAGGTGATCGCGGTCGCGGGCGATGTGGGCACGCGCGAGGGGCAGGACGCGCTTCTCTCCGCCGCACCCGCGCCGGACATCCTCGTCAACAACAACGGCGGTCCGCCGCGCAAGGATTTCCGTGATCTCGACCGTGCCGCCATGCTCAAGGGCGTGGAAGCCAACATGGTGACGCCGATCGAACTGATCCAGCGCGTGATCGGCGGCATGACCGAGCGGCGCTTCGGGCGGATCGTCAACATCACCTCGTCGTCAGTGAAGATGCCGCTCACCGGCCTCGACCTGTCCAGCGGAGCGAGGGCGGGGCTGACGGCTTTCCTCGCCGGTGTCGCGCGGCAGGTGGCCGAGCACAACGTCACCATCAATTTCATCCTGCCGGGCATGTTCGACACCGACCGGCTGCGCGGCGGGTTCCCGGCCGAAGCCAGATTGCTGGGCTCGACGCCCGAGGAGGTCGCGGAGATGCGCAAGGGGAGGGTTCCGGCCAGGCGCTTCGGTGATCCGGAGGAATTCGGGCGGTTGTGCGCCTTCCTCGCCTCGGCCCATGCGGGCTACATCACCGGGCAGAACATCCTGATCGACGGCGGCAACTTCCAGAGCGCCTTCTAACCCACCACCTTCAGCCGCCGGTCCAGCACCGCGAGCACCCGGCCGAGGTCATGGCCGCGCTTGAGGATCAGGCCCGTGGCGGCGATGACGCTGTAGGCGCCCTGCTTTCGGGCAAGCTTGGGGTCTTTCTCGATACGGTAGATCGGCACTTCGCTGGTGCGGCGGAAGATGGAGAAGATCGCCTTGTCCTTCAGCAGGTCGATGGCGTAGTCGCGCCATTCGCCATCGGCGACCTGCCGGCCATAGACGTTGAGTATCTCGCGCAGTTCGTAGCGGTCGAAAGAGATGCGGGGAACGGTCTGGAGTTTCGTGGTCTCAGATCCGGGTGACGGGAACAGACGTGGCGTCAGGAGTATCGGTTCATCTTCAAACAACATGCCCTCCCTCTATCCTCACCACACAATGATTGCGCTCAAAACCTTTGGACGCAAGCCGCAATTATCAAGGGCGGGATGATTAAAACTGGATGCAAGAAATCATAGTTTCGCCAGAGTTCGGCCCTTCGGCGGCCCCAGTGGGCGTTGATAAAGACATCAGTTGCCTCGGAGCCCGGTGCTGCTGCGCTCCACACCCCAGCCCCCCAGCCCCGCGGGGCGTGCAGTATCGGGACCTCCGGGACGCAACAGTTCATCCCAAAGCAATGAGACCTTCGGGGCCGGTTCGCCGGCCCTTTTTGTTGTGGAAGCCTTCGAGCATCTTGAGCGGGACCGTTTGGGTCGCTGCCAGGTCAAGCCGGGCGGGAATCCTCAGGGGGCCTTCACCCAGGCCGCGCCCAGGATCGCGCCGGGCATTCCGCCGTTGCCGGCCTGCACGATGACGAGAGCGCGGTCCGCATCGGCGGGCATCGCATCGCTGCGTGCGACCGCGAACTGGCAGTTCTTGCCTTTCCAGGCGCCCAGGCGCGTCATTTTCCGCACCACATGGGCATAGGTGACACGGCGTTCGGCGTTCTCGCCGCGGCCGATGTCGACCTCGCGCTTGCCGGCGATGGCGACCAGCCAGATTTCGCCCTTCGGCGTTCCAGCCTGGTCGGGCAGTTCCACCTCGATGCGTCCGCCGGTTTCCTGCGCGGTCACGGGCAGCGACAACACGCCCGGTTGGCGCCGCGTGGATGTCATGGCGTTCTCGATGGCGTCGAGATCGCTGCCCAGCATCTGGGCGCGGCCGTTGACCACGGTCTGGGGGGTGTAGACCTGCCGGTCGCCGCGCTCCATGGCGTAGGCGCGCTGGCGGGCCGAGAACATCGGCGAGGCGAGGGTGTCCTTCCAGCCGAGATAGTCCCAGTAGTCGACGGGCAGGGTGAGGACGATGACGTCGGGGCGCTGGGCCAGCTTTTCGTGCAGCGCATCGGCGGCGGGACAGGACGAACAGCCCTGGCTGGTGAAGAGTTCGATCACCGCGCGTGGCTGGATCGGCGGCTCGGCGCGGGCCGGTATCGCGGTCACGGCGAAAAGAGCGGCAAGGAAACTGCGGCGCGCGATCATCATGGGCATACTGATAGGCGCTGCCGGACGTGTCGACCAGTCACGAGGGTGCGAGGTGACGCTTTCCGGAAAAGCGTCATGCCCGGACCGTGGCCGGGCATGACGATGGTGGGATGCATCAGGCCGCGAGGCCGCGCAGCACATATTGCAGGATGCCGCCGTTCTTGTAGTAGTCCAGCTCATCCAGCGTATCGATCCGGCAGATCACGGGAACGTTCTTCACCGTGCCGTCGGCATAGGTGATCTCGACGTTCAGCGTCTGGCGCGGCTTCAGGCCCTCGCTGAGGCCCAGAATCGTGACGGTCTCGTCACCCTTCAGGCCAAGCGTCTGCCAGGAGGTGCCTTCCTCGAAGACCAGCGGGACGACACCCATGCCGACGAGGTTGGAGCGGTGGATGCGCTCGAAGGACTGGACGATGACCGCACGCACGCCGAGCAGGGCCGTACCCTTGGCCGCCCAGTCGCGCGACGAGCCGGAGCCGTATTCCTTGTTGGCGAACAGCACCAGCGGCACGCCCTCGGAGCGGTACTTCATGGCCGCGTCGTAGATCGGCATCTGCTCGCCGTCGGGATAATGCCTGGTCAGGCCGCCCTCGATGCCCTGGAGCATCTGGTTCTTGATGCGGATGTTGGCGAAGGTGCCGCGCATCATGACCTGATGGTTGCCGCGCCGCGTGCCGTACTGGTTGAAGTCCTGCGGACGAACCTGATGGTCGCGGAGGTAGGAACCGGCCGGGCTTGCTTCCTTGATCGAACCGGCCGGAGAGATGTGGTCGGTGGTGATCGAGTCCAGGAACATGCCGAGGATGCGGGCGCCCTTGATGTCCTCGACCGGCTTGGGCTCGCGCTCCATGCCTTCGAAGTAGGGCGGGTTCTGGACGTAGGTGGAACGGTCGTCCCAGCCGTAGGTCATGCCGCCTTCGACCTGGATCTTCTGCCAGTGCACGTCGCCGGTGAAGACGTCGGCGTAGCGTTCCTCGAAGATCTGGCGCGTGACGTTCTCGCGGATGAACTGGGCGATCTCCGTGGAGGAGGGCCAGATGTCCTTGAGATAGACGGGTTGTCCATCCGAGCCGATGCCGAGCGGATCGGTCGCGACATTGACCTGAAGCGAACCGGCGATGGCATAGGCGACGACCAGCGGCGGCGAGGCGAGGTAGTTCGCCTTCACGTCCGGATTGACGCGGCCTTCGAAGTTGCGGTTGCCCGACAGCACGGCCGTGACCACGAGGTCGTTCGTGTTGACCGCCTCGGAGATTTCCTCGGCCAGCGGCCCGGAGTTGCCGATGCAGGTGGTGCAGCCGATGCCGACGAGGTTGAAGCCCAGCGTGTCGAGATCGGTCTGGAGACCGGACTTCGACAGATACTCGCCCACGACCTGCGAGCCGGGAGCCAGTGAGGTCTTCACCCATGGCTTCGACTTCAGGCCCTTGGCCGCGGCGTTGCGGGCGAGAAGGCCCGCCGCGATCATGACGCTGGGGTTCGAGGTGTTGGTGCAGGAGGTGATCGCCGCGATCACCACGTCGCCGTGGCCGATGTCGAAATCCTTGCCTTCCACCGGGAAGCGCAAGGCAGCCGCCGCGGCGTCCTTCTTGAACTCGTTCTCGATGGCTGCAAGGAAACCGGTCTTGGCCTCCGGCAGGTTGACACGGTCCTGAGGCCGCTTCGGGCCGGCGACAGCCGGCACGACGTCGTCGAGATTGAGGCTGAGCGTGTCGGTGAAGACCGGATCGTCCAGGTCATCGGTGCGCAGCATGCCTTGCGCCTTGCAGTAGGCCTCGACAAGCGCCACGCGCTCTTCGTCACGGCCGGTCTGCTTGAGGTAGCGCACGGTGTCGGCGTCAACGGGGAAGAAGCCGCAGGTGGCGCCGTACTCAGGAGCCATGTTGCCGATCGTCGCGCGATCCTCCAGCGGCAGGGCGGTGAGGCCCGCGCCATAGAATTCCACGAACTTGCCGACCACGCCCTTCTTGCGCAGCATTTCGGTGACGCGCAGCACGAGGTCGGTCGCGGTGACGCCTTCGCGCAGCTTGCCGGACAGCTTGAAGCCGATCACCTCGGGCAGCAGCATGGAGACCGGCTGGCCGAGCATGGCGGCCTCGGCCTCGATGCCGCCGACGCCCCAGCCGAGAACGGCGAGGCCGTTGACCATGGTGGTATGGCTGTCGGTGCCCACCAGTGTGTCGGGATAGGCGAGGGTGTCATCGCCTTCCTTGGAGGTGAAGACGGTCTGCGACAGGTATTCGAGGTTGACCTGGTGGCAGATGCCGGTGCCGGGCGGCACGACGCGGAAGTTGTCGAACGAGCCCTGAGCCCATTTCAGGAAGCGGTAGCGTTCCTGGTTCTGGCGGTATTCTTCCTCGACGTTGAGGTTGAAGGCCGCGTTGGTGCCGGCATACTTCAGGATGACCGAATGATCGATCACGAGATCGATGGGGATCAGCGGGTTGATCTTCTTCGGATCGCCGCCGAAGTGGACCATGGCGTCGCGCATGGCGGCCAGATCGACGATGGCGGGAACGCCGGTGAAGTCCTGCATCAGGACACGGGCCGGGCGGAAGGCGATCTCAAGGTCGCTGGTGCGCGTCTTGAGCCAGTCGAGGCTGGCGCGGATCGCATCGGCGGTGACGGTGCGGCCGTCCTCGAAGCGCAGGAGGTTTTCCACCAGCACCTTGAGCGAGAAGGGAAGCTTGGAAATACCCGAAAGGCCGTTCGCTTCGGCGTCCTTCAGGCTGTAATAGACATACTGCTTGCCGCCCACATCGAGCGTCTTGCGGGATTTGAAACTGTCGAGAGAAGCCATGACGGCACAATCCTCTTGGAATGGTGACGATCAGACCTTGGAGCGCGGACGCGCGCGCCGTGTCGGGTGTGCCCGAGCTCTCGCATGATGCGAACGACGCAGCCGAGAGCGCTATAGCCCACTTTTGTTAAGACCGCCATAAGAACAAGAGCAATTCTAAAGAGGAATCTTCAGTGGCGCCACCATCCTGTCCATTGTTTCCATCGCAACGGTTGATAATCGAGGGGTTGCATTCCGTGCGCGGCGGACGGTCGCTGTTTCGTGATCTGAGGGTGACGGTTCCATCCGGCGGGGCGCTGGTGCTCTCCGGTCCGAACGGGGCCGGCAAGACGAGCCTGCTGCGCATCATGGCGGGTCTGCTGATGCCGACCGGGGGCACGGTCCGGCTTGACGGCGGCGGGCGGCAGGAGGTCGATCTGCGTGAGCAAAGCCACTTCATAGGCATTGCCGATGCTCTCAAATCGTCCCTGACCGCGCAGGAGCACCTGGCGTTCTGGCGCGCGCTTCTCGGTGCCGGTTCCGCATATCCGCTTCGGGATGCCCTTGTGTCCGTCGGTCTCGGGCATCTGTCGGACACGCCCGCCGGTTATTTCTCGTCGGGGCAAAGGCGGCGTCTGGCATTGGCGCGGCTTCTGGTGACGGCCCGGCCCGTCTGGCTGCTGGATGAACCGACCAATGCTCTCGATGGATCGGGACGTGAGCGCCTTATGGCGATGATCGCCCAGCACAGAGAGCGGGGCGGAATCGCGGTTGTCGCGACACATGAACCGCTTGAATTGCCGGGAGCCGAATTCCTTCCGCTGGCCGGAGCTGTGACGGCGGTGACGGCATGAGCGACGTGCTCGCGGCGCTGTTGCGGCGCGATCTCGCGTTGGCGCTTCGGGGCGGCGGCGGGTTCGGCCTGGCGCTTGTCTTCTTTGCCAGCGTGATCGCGGTGGCGCCCTTCGCGGTCGGGCCGGATCTCGCCCTGCTGTCGCGGATCGGGCCGGCGCTGATCTGGCTCGCGGCCCTGCTGGCCACGCTGGTCGGGCTCGACCGGTTGTTCTCGGCCGATGCCGAGGATGGCACGATGGATCTTTTCATGACGTCTTCCACGCCGCTGGAGGTGCTGGTGCTGGTGAAGGCCGCCGCTCACTGGGTGACGACCGGATTGCCGCTGGCCGTATCGGCAATCTTCCTGTCGTTTCTGCTGAACATGGATGCCAATGCGGTCGGGGCCACCGTTCTGACCCTTCTGGCCGGCACACCGGCGCTGACGCTGCTGGGTGCGATCGGGGCGGCGCTGACCGTCGGCCTTCGTCGCGGCGGGTTGCTGATTCCCGTCCTGGTCCTGCCGCTGACGGTGCCGGTGCTGATCTTCGGCGTCGCCGCCGCCGAGCGGGTCGCCCAGGAAGGCCTCGGCGCTCCGCCGCTGTTGATGCTGGCGGGACTCAGTCTCGGCTCGATCGCCCTCGCGCCCTTCGCGGCTGCCGCCGCGCTGCGGGCTTCGTCGCAGTAACGTTGGAAACAGAGGCTGTCATATTCCTGAAATGCTCTCCGGTCTAACTGCCGCCCATGGACGAAAGACTGTGGAGCTCATCCATGGACCTGAACAAGACCCGAGCCTTTCGCACATTGTTCCTGTCCGACGTGCATCTGGGCACCAAGGGCTGCAAGGCCGATCTCCTGCTCGATTTCCTGAAGCACAACGATGCCGAGACCATCTATCTGGTGGGCGACATCGTCGACGGCTGGCGCCTGAGATCGGGCTGGTACTGGCCCCAGCCCCACAACGACGTGGTCCAGAAGCTGCTGCGCAGGACCCGCAAGGGCGCGCGGCTGATCTACATTCCCGGCAATCACGACGAATTCCTGCGCGACTACTACGGCAGCCACTTCGGCGGCATCGAGGTGATGGAGACCGCGATCCACGAGGCCGCCGACGGCCGGCGCTATCTCGTCATACATGGCGACTTCTTCGATCTCGTCGTGCGCCACGCCAGATGGCTCGCCTATCTCGGCGACTGGGCCTACGAGACCGCGCTGGTCGTCAACACCCACCTCAATTTCGTGCGCCGCAAGCTCGGCCTGACCTATTGGTCGCTTTCGGCCTGGGCCAAGCTCAAGGTCAAGAACGCCGTGAACTTCATCGGCGATTTCGAGGAGGCGCTGTCGTCGGAGGCGCGCCGGCAGGGTGTCGACGGCGTCATCTGCGGCCATATCCATCATGCCGCCCTGCGCGATTTCGCCGATGGCATCCGCTACATCAACACCGGCGACTGGGTGGAAAGCTGCACCGCCGTTGCCGAGCATCACGACGGCACCATGGAAATCATCCGATGGACCGAGCTTTCATCCGCAAAGGCTCCGCTCGAACTTGCAACCGTGAAGGCCGCATGATGCGTCTGCTGATCGTGAGTGACGCCTGGCACCCGCAGATCAACGGCGTGGTCCGCACGCTGGAGCGTCTTGGGCAGGAACTGCCGGCCTTCGGGGTGTCGGTCGATTTCCTGACGCCGGCGGATTACCGGACCGTGCCGATGCCGACCTATCCCGACATACGCCTGGCGCTGGCCACGCCCGCGGATGTTACCCGCCGCATGGACGCCCTCGCGCCGGACCATGTCCACATCGCGACGGAAGGGCCGCTCGGGCTCGCCGCGCGCCGGGCCTGCCTCGCGACGGGCAGGGCGTTCACGACGAGCTATCACACCCGTTTTCCGGAGTATCTGCACGCCCGCCTGCCGGTGCCCGAAGCCTGGACCTATGCCTGGTTGAAACGCTTCCACAATGCCGCGGCGGCCACGCTGGTGGCGACACCGTCGCTGGCGGACGAATTGTCCGGGCGGGGTTTCACGAAGGTCCGGGTCTGGTCGCGGGGGGTGGACGCCGAACAGTTCCATCCGCGCAAACGCTCCGATCTCGGGTTTTCCGGGCCGGTCTTCCTCTCAGTCGGCCGGGTTGCCGTCGAAAAGAATCTCGATGCCTTCCTGTCGCTCGATCTGCCGGGCAGCAAGGTTATCGTGGGGGACGGCCCGGCCCGCGCCCATCTGGCCGAGCGTTATCCTGACGCGGTCTTCATGGGCGCGCGGACCGGCGAGGACCTGGCGCGCATCTATGCCTCCGCCGATGTGTTCGTTTTCCCGAGCCTGACCGATACCTATGGCATCGTCCTGCTGGAAGCGCTGGCCAGCGGATTGCCGGTGGCGGCCTATCCGGTCACGGGGCCGCTGGATGTGCTGGGCGGAACGGACGCGGGCGTGCTGGACGCCGACCTGCGCGCCGCCGCGCTTGCCGCGCTCGCCATTCAGCGTGGCCGGGCGCGGGATCTGGCGCTCAGGCACAGCTGGTCGGGTTGCGCGCGGCTTTTCCTCGATCAGATCAGAAGCGCCTGTCCGGCTTATGAGGTTGCCGCAGCGTAAGGCGCTTCAGGCAAACAATACCGACTTGGCTTCAAACGATAGGGCGTCGATGTCCGAAGCCGGTCCCCGGACGCTCGCTATGGCGGCCCTCAGGGTCGTGGCCAAGGCCTC
>JBEBSP010000067.1:0-13888 GCA_040394255.1 Agaricicola taiwanensis
CCTTCGGAGATGACCTCGCCGATCGGCAGGCCGTAACCACGGTAGCCCATGGCGATCTTGGCCACGAGGCGCAGATGGCTCGTGACGAGCCGGTGCGCGGCGTCGCGGTCACCGTGCTCGCGCCAGCTCTTGGCCAGCATGTATTCCTCCTGCGGCTCCAACATGGGAAACCGCCGGATTTCATCCAGATACCGCGATAGACCGCTGTCGCCCGAGAGAGCGGGAAGCGCCATTTGCGCCATGCGTTCGACCTCCTTACGGTCCCCGTTGTGGCGGACCGGCCACAGCCGCGAGACGCCGACTGCCGTCACTATATAGGTAGGTGCTCCCGTGGCGATAAGGGGCGCGCATGTCACATCTGCGCGATACGCAGGCTTTCGATCAGGCGTGCGAGATCAGCGGGTGGATCGCTGTCGAATTCCAGCGTCTCGCCGGTCACGGGATGCTCGAAGGCGAGGCGCGCGGCGTGGAGCGCCTGACGGCCCAGCGCCACCAGCGCCTGCTGGGCCGTTTCGGGCAGGTGCTTGGCCTTGGAGCGGAAGCCCGCGCCATAGGCGGCGTCGCCCAGCAAGGGATGGCCCGCATGGGCCATGTGGACGCGGATCTGGTGGGTCCGCCCGGTTTCGAGGCGGCAGGAGATCAGGCTGGCGACGGGCGTGGCCACGGGGCCGAAGCGTTCCAGCACACGCCAATGGGTGATGGCCTCGCGGCCACGTTCCGGCTTGGTCACGGCGATCTTCTCGCGGTTGCGCGGGTCACGGTCCAGCGGCGCGTCGACCGTGCCGGAGAGGGCGATCGGCGCGCGCCAGACGATGGCGAGATAGGCCCGGTCAAGTGGGCCGGTGCGGCCATGGTCGGCGAATTGTTCGGCGAGACCCCGGTGGGCCCGGTCGGTCTTGGCCGCGACCATCAGGCCGGAGGTGTCCTTGTCGAGGCGGTGGACGATGCCGGGCCGTTCGACGCCGCCGATGCCGGAGAGGCTGTCGCCGCAATGGGCGATCAGGGCGTTGACCAGCGTGCCTCCGGCGTGTCCCGCCGCCGGATGGACCACGAGGCCCGCCGGCTTGTCGATGACGATCAACTCGTCGTCCTCGTAGATGACGGTCAGGGGAATCGCCTCGCCGATGGGATCGGCCGGGACCGGCGGCGGCTCGTCCAGGGTCAATTCCGTGCCGGGGACGACCTTGTGGCTGGGGTTGGTGATGGCCGCGCCGTCGCACATGACCTTGCCGGCTTTGATGAGCGCCTGTATCCGGGTGCGGGACAGTTCCGGCAGGGCCTGGGCAAGCACGCGGTCCAGCCGCTCGCTCGTCTCGTCGGGAGCGATAACGGTGAAGCGTCGGGAAGGGCGGTCAGGCATGGGCACGAAGGATATCCGAGACGGCGAGGACGACCTTGATCCGAAGCAGGCCGCCATGGTCGCGAAACTCAAGCGTCTGGTCATGATCTCGACCAGCATCATGCTGATCGGGTTCCTGGCTGTCATGTCGGTCATCGCCTACCGTCTCGTCAAGTCGGGCGAGGCCTCGGCCCGTCACGAGATCGTCCACCGGGTTCTCAACGCGCCGGCCGGCGCGCGCATCCTGGCAGCCAATGGTGATGACGGCCGTCTCTACGTCACCGTGCAGAATGCGGACGGCGTGGTCCGGGTGCATATCCTCGACGCGGAGACGCTGACCGAGCAGGGAATCGTCGAAACAGCGCCGCGCTGATGCAAGATGCGCTTGATGCGCGGGCCCGGTGCGGCTATAGAGGCGCCTCGCGCAGATATCAGCGCTCCGCTCCCTTCGTCTAGCGGTCTAGGACGTCGCCCTCTCACGGCGAAAACAGGGGTTCGAGTCCCCTAGGGAGCGCCATCGCCTAAAATTCATCAATAAAATCAATTGGTTGGTATCGGTCAAAGTCGCATCCCAAAAGTGAGTTGGGACGATTTGTTCCCGCTTTAGCCTTCGGCAATCTTCTTCATCGCGGATCTGGCCAGGCGCTTTTAATCGGCAGCTTTCGTGTAACGCTCAACCTCGGCGATGGTTTGATGCCCGGTGATCGCCCTGCCGCCCTCCATGAACTGCCGTTTCATACCCCCGCGCCGACGTGATCCCGGAACACCAAAGGTGTCTCTTTTGGGCAACTTTGGTGCGAATTGTATCAGGAAAGAAGTTGCGGACTCGCAAAATTAAGACCTTCCAGCGAAGGTCCATGGACTATTTTGGGAGATGACCATGAAGACGCCGTTCGTTGCCGCACTTCTGGCTGGTGGCCTGATCGCAGGATCAGCCGCCGCCGCCGACCTGCCCATCGTTCAACCCTATGCCGCTGCCGCACCCGTTGTTCACAACTGGACCGGTTTCTATCTCGGAGCCAACGTCGGATACGGCTGGGGTGATGCAGACCTGACCTTTGGCGGCGTCGGCTCATCGGGCGACTACGATGGTTTCATCGGTGGTCTCCAGGCCGGGTACAATCATCAGTTCGCCGGCGGGATCGTCGTCGGTCTGGAAGCCGACATTCAGCTCTCCGGTGTCGACTACTCGCGTGATTTCGGTGGCGTGGTGATCGGCAGCGAGCTGAATTACTTCGGCACCGCCAGGGCGCGGCTTGGTTATGCCTTCGATCGGTTCCTGCCTTACATCACGGGCGGCGTGGCCTTCGGTCAGAACGAAGCGGATTTCTCCTTCCTCGGAATCACCGTCAGCGACGACAACACCCATTTCGGCTGGACGATCGGCGCGGGCCTTGAGGTCGCGGTGACGCAGAACGTGTCCATCAAGGGCGAATATCTCTACGTCGACTTCGAGGACAAGACCTACTTCGGCAACGGGATCCTCGGCGGCAGCTTCAATGCCGGAGCGGACCTGCACATCGCCCGCGTCGGTGTGAACTACAAATTCTGAGACTGGCTGGAACCCTAGCGCTCTTGGAAAGAGCCCCCGTCTGAGGGATCAGGCGGGGGCTTTTCATTGTCGCCGTATCATCAGTCCGGATCACGCCCGCGCATAATCATCGTCGAACCGCTCGATGTCGTCCTCGCCGAGATAGCCGCCTGACTGCACTTCGATGAGGTTGAGCGGGTCGCTGCCCGGATTGGTCAGGCGGTGGACGCAGCCGAGCGGCAGGAACACCGATTCGTTCTCGTGGAGCAGGAATTCCTCGCCGTTGCGGGTGACCAGTGCGGTGCCGTTGACCACCACCCAGTGTTCCGCGCGATGGGCGTGCTTCTGGAGCGAGAGGCGTGCTCCCGGGCGCACCGTGATCCTCTTGACCTGGAAACGGTCTCCGGCATGGACCGACTGGTAATAGCCCCAGGGCCGGTGGACGGTCGTGGTCAGGGTGGCGGAGGCATGGCCCTTGGCCTTCAACTGGTCGACGAGCCGTTTGACGTCCTGATCGCGGTCGGTGCGGGTTACAAGGACAGCGTCGGGCGTCGCGACCACCGTCAACCCATCGACGCCGAGGGCCGCCACCAGCGGTCCGGTGCTGTGAAGATAGGATGAGGTGACGTCGAGCGTTTCCACCGGGCCGGTGATGACGTTTCCGTCGGCGTCGGGCGGTGCGATGTCCTTCAGCGACGACCAGCTTCCGAGATCGGTCCAGCCCATGTCGGCGGGCACGACGGCCGCGCGGTCGGTGCGCTCCATGACGGCGTAGTCGAGGGAAATCGACGGCGAGGCGGCGAATGGGTCCGGCGCGAGGCGCAGGAAGTCCATGTCCACGGTTGCGTGATCGAGGGCTGTTCGCGCCGCCGTCAGGATCAAGGGTTCGAACCGTTCGAGCTCGGAGACCAGGTTGCGTGCGGGCATCAGGAAGATGCCGCTGTTCCACAGATAGCCGCCGTCGGCGATGTAGCGTTCGGCCGTGGTGCTGTTGGGCTTTTCAACGAAACGATCGACTTTGCGCGCGCCGCCGCCCAGTCGTGTGCCGGTGCGGATGTAGCCGTAGCCCGTCGAGGGGGCTGTTGGCGGAATGCCGAACAGCACGAACAATCCGTTGCGCGCGGCTTCGATGCCGCTGTCGATGGCCAGCCGGAAAGCCGTTTCGTCGGCGATGACGTGGTCGGAAGGCATGATGAGCAGCAGGGCATCCGGGTCGCTCCGCATGGCCAGCAGTGCGGCGACCGCGACAGCGGGAGCGGTGTTGCGGGCACAGGGCTCCAGCAGGATCGTGGGCGGCCGCAGCGCCATCCTGCGCAGGCATTCGGCGACCAGGAAGCGGTGCTCGTGGTTGGCGACGACGATGGTCGGCGCGAAGCGCTCAGGGTCGGCGACACGCTGGGCGGTGCGTTCGAACAGGCTGACGTCACCGGTCAGGGACAGGAATTGCTTCGGACTGGCCTCGCGCGAGAGAGGCCAGAGCCGTGAGCCCGAACCGCCTGAGAGGATGACCGGCACGATGCGATTTTGGCGATCCGGCATGAACGCTCCTGCAGCCGTTTCAAAAACGCCGCCAGACGGCAGCGATCAGCCCACGCTCGTTCAGTGCGTTGGCCCCGGAGACCGTCGCCACCGCGCCGAGCTGAACCGACCATGAGTCCGTCATATCGTATACAAGGCTGGTCTGAAGTTTGTGTTGAGTCATGTTGGTGAAGGCGCCGTCATCAGGATGGATCGCCAGCACATGGAAGGACTGGCCCATGACGAGCAGCTTCGCGGATGGCCGGATGCCGACGGTCACATCCAGCCTGATTTCGTCCGACAGGCTGCCGGAGCGATGCCGGTAGCCGCTCTGGAAATCAAGAAAACCGTTCCATTTTCGCAAGGTGAAGGCACGCATGTATAGCAGGCGGGCATCGGCTTGGGCGTCGGTCAATCCCAGTCGTGCGGGATCATGGGACCCCGAGGTTCCCGGAGCCCGGACGCTGGCCTGCACCGACAGGATATTGCCGCCGCGCTCCAGCAACCGGAGCCGCGCCCCGGCTTCCATATGGCCGAAACCGGTGTGATCGGCATCGACCGGTTGGGCGATGGAGGTGGAGACGAGTGCGGGCTGGACAAGCAGCGTCAGCCAGTCGGTCGCGCCGTATTCGGCCAGCACCGAAAGCTCGAACTTGCGGTATTCGGCCACGGGCACCAGCCGGCCGGCGGCATCGAAGTAGCGCTCGCCGGAGATGAAGGTCGTGGTGGCGATCGCCTGTCCTCGTCCTTTGGGATGCGTGTAGGCTCCCGCATGGGCAGGGTGCATCGAGCCGGTGAGAAACAGACCCAGGACCGCCAGCAGGAAGCGGCCGTACCCCATGCGGGCGCAGGTATCCTTAAGTTTCATCCCGTCGATGCCCCATTCTTCAGGTTGCATACTATCGGGACGAAATGTTTTGGCTAACAGAATCTTAATGGCTTGATTAACAACCAAGGCCCGCCGCGGAATGACCGTGGCGGGCCTTGGCGTCTGCCGGTGCGAAACTTACTGATTCACAACCGCCACGACGCGGCGGGTTGTCGGATCGACGAACACGACTTCGTTCTCGACAACCGCATACTGGTAGTCCTGCGCCGACGGTATTTCCGTCACGAGGGTGGGCGGAACCGGCTGAAGGGGCACGGTCTCCGGAAGCATCTCGCCGACGATCAAATCCTCGTCGAGCACGATCGGCGCCGATGGCTGGGGCGCCTCGACGATGGTCCTGCGGATCACCGTGGCCTGGTCGGGAGTGAAGATCACCTGCGGCTCGACGGTCTGCGTCGTGGTGGTGATGGTGGTCTGGGCGGAAGCGCCGAAGGTGGCGGCGGCAAGTGCAGCCGCGGCCGTCGCGCCGAGAAGAAGGGCTTTCATGGGAACATCTCCCTGTTGTTCGTTTGGGCCGATGCTTCACCGCATCGGCGATCAAGCAAACAGGAAACGCGTGCCGCCAGGAAGCGTTCATTTTTTTGAATAACGTTATATTTCAATATCTTACCTGCAAAATTATAGGCTGGATTATGGCCGATTGCAGGCGTGTCCAAGGCAGCCGTCCCACGGGCCGACATTGTGGCCGGCGTGCGACTCGTGAAGGCTACTTGAACACCACGGTGCGCGAACCGTTGAGCAGAATTCTGTGCTCGGCGTGCCAGCGCAAGGCGCGCGCCAGCACGAGGGCCTCGACGTCGCGGCCGAGCGCCACCAGTTCCTCCGGACCGGTCACCTGATCGACCCGGACGGTCTCCTGCTCGATGATCGGGCCTTCGTCCAGGATCTCGGTGACGTAATGCGCCGTGGCGCCGATCAGCTTCACGCCGCGCAGGAAGGCCTGATGGTAGGGCTTGGCGCCCTTGAAGCTCGGCAGGAACGAGTGGTGGATGTTGATGATCCGCCCCGGCATCCGGCGGCACAGGTCGCTCGACAGGACCTGCATGTAGCGGGCCAGCACCACCAGGTCGATCTTCTCGTCCTCGATGATCTCCAGAAGCTTTTCCTCGGCCCGCTCCCTGCTGGCGGGGCCGACCGGAATGTGGTGATAGGGGATGCCCTGCGCGGCCACGCGCTGGTAGCTGTCGCGGTGGTTGGAGACGACGGCCGGAATGTCGATGGGCAGCGCGCCGATGCCGGTGCGGTAGAGGATGTCGTTGAGGCAATGGTCGAATTTCGAGACCATGAGAAGCGCGCGCAAGCGCTTGCCGCGGTCGGCAAGGTCGAAGCGCATGCCGTGCCGCGCCGCGATCGGGGCGAAGGCGTCGTGCAGTCCCGCGATGTCGGCGTTGGCGCCGCTGACGGGTTCGGCCACGATCCGCATGAAGAAGGTGTTGGTGGTCGCGTCCGTGAACTGGGCGGACTCGATGATGTTGAGTGCTTGCCTGAAGATGAAGCCCGAGGTTTCGGCGATGAGGCCGGGAGCGTCGGGGCAGGCGAGGGTGAGGACGATGCCGCGGGACAAGAGACGAGACCTTCAGCGGGAGAATACCTTGCGCTCTTACGGTGCTGTGCCGCCTGGCGCAAGATGCGGCGTTGCTCAGACCGCCATGGCATGCCCGGGCCGGCCGGATGCGGTGACCTCGACCTTCACCTCCATGCCCGTGGCCTCGGAACCCGCGCCATCGTAGCTGCCGCCCACCGGAATGGCCTGGCCGGGGTCGCGGGTCACCGCGATGCGGATCAGGTTTTCGCCCGCGATGATGCCGTTGGTCGGGTCGTATTCGATCCATCCGGCGCCGGGCAGATAGACTTCCGCCCAAGCATGGGTGGCGCCCGATCCCTTGATCTCGCCGTCGTCCGCGCCGTCGAGCGCGGGATCGTAGAGATAGCCCGTGACGAAACGCGCGGCGAAGCCGAGGGAGCGCACGGTCTCGATGAACAACAGCGCGAAGTCCCGGCAGGTGCCGGACTTCTTCCCCAGGGTTTCCAACGGGGTCTGGGTGCCTTCCTCCCAGCGCATGGTGTAGGCGAAGGCCTGTTTGATCGTGGTGTTGATGTCCGAGAGAAGTGCGAGCGTGTCCGTCGGGCGCGAAGCGATGAAACCCCGCGCCCAGGCGTCAAGCGCGCCCCCGGGATCGGGGTAGTGCCGCTCCAGGGTGCGGCCGAGGTCGGTGCGGTCGTCGGCGGAATAGATGAAGGGATAGTCCCCGGCGTTGGCGTCGATCTCGAAATCCGGTGCGTCAAGGGCATAGCGCTCGATCACCAGCCTGCTTTCCACCTTCAGTTCCATGCCGGGCGTGTGGAAGTCGACGATGGCGACGGAATTGCCGAAGACGTCGTGGATCCAGCGGGTCGCTCCTGCCGGCGACAGGGTGAGTTCGGCCTTCACCAGACGCAGGTCGTGGCTGTCGCGCGGGCGCAGCATGAGGCGATGCCGGCCGAAATCGACAGGTCTGGCGTAGCGGTAGATCGTGGTGTGGCGGATGGTCAGCGTGCGCACGAGGGTCTCCAGTGGGGCAGATGACAACGCGGCCCCCGCCGATTTGGTTCGGGCGCAAAGGGATCA
This sequence comes from Agaricicola taiwanensis, assembly GCA_040394255.1. Lineage (GTDB taxonomy): Bacteria > Pseudomonadota > Alphaproteobacteria > Rhizobiales > Methylopilaceae > Agaricicola > Agaricicola taiwanensis_A. Next base: position 7,886 of record JBEBSP010000067.1, read on the forward strand.
GCGGCAGTAGAGCGCCCGGCGGTTGCGGCCGCGCGTGGCAAGGTCCACGTGCAGGTGGTCCTCGTGATAGCTGTCCGAGCCGGGGCCGAGCACGGTCGTGAAGGGACCGCAGGCGCTTTTGCGCACCTGCGCGAAGAAGGCCGCGCCCGAGCCCGGCTTGCCGACCTCGACCCAGTCGCCCGAGCGCTTCCGGAAGGCGGCGATGTCGAAGGCATTGGCCTTGCCGTGTTCGCTGAGCTTGGCGCCCTTCACCCGGTTGCGCCCACGACAATCATAGGACGCGGCGTTGCGGAGCGCCGTGATCGGTTCGCCCAGATGCTTGTGCGCCGCGGGCACGACCTCGCCGCGCACCCAGTCGATCAGGGCCTGCGCGGTGGTGCAGCGCATGGTGGCGGCGGGTTCGATGGTCACCTTGGTGCCGTCGTCGAGCTTGATGGCGGATATCTCGATCGGCGAGGGCGCGCCGCAGGCGCCCGCCGTGATCGGTTCGCGCGGTTTGAAGACGGCCAGGCCGTTGGCCGTGAGCGCCGCGCAAGCGGGGTCGGCATCCGGCGCGGTGGCGAGGGGGTTGCGTGCCGGGTCCGCTGCCAGTGTGGCTTCGGGAGCCGCGGTCGCACGCTGCGGGCGCGGCACGGGCAGGGGCATGAGGATCGGCGTGAGCCTGGTGAAGGCATCCGCGATCCGCTGCTGCGCCGGGCGTGGAACCGGCAATGGCACGCTTTCGGCCGCGGCCGGGCCCACGAGGCTTCCGGCGGCGAAAAGGTGGAGAAGGAGAAGGGCGATGCAGCGGGTGGAAACCCTCACCCGGCACCCACGGCACTGCGGATGGCGGCCTCACCGCGCTGCGGCAGGGCGGTGACGACCTCCCTGGACGGCGGCAGTTCCGCGCCGGCGAAAAGGGCGATCTCGTCGGCGAGGGCGTCGAGGCGGGCACGCAGCACGCCGTTGTCGTTCCTGGGCCGAGGTCCGGATTCGGCGTTGCGTTTGAGCTGGCGTTCCAGCTTGGACCACTCGGCACGGGCGCTTGCGAGCTGGCCTTCCAGCATGGCCTTTTCCGCGGTCACCTTGGCGAGGTTGGATTCCAGCGTCAGCTTGGATGAATCCATCGTGCTCTGTGCGCTGAGCAGGTCCTGCGACAGCGCGCGGATGCGCTCCACGGCGCGCGCCTCGGCCGACTGCGCCTTCGCCAGTTCACCGGTGGCATGGTCGAGGGCCGTCTGGAGCCGCGCCTTCTCCCGTTCATGGGAGGTGCTCTGCGAGACGGTGCCGCTCTTGGTGTTTTCAAGGTCTGCCGCCAGCCGATCGGCGCGGCGCTTCTCGCGCTCGGCCTGTTTGGCCGCGTCCGCGCGCACGGTCTTGGCCTCCACCAGCGCCTTGGCCAGGTCGTCGCGCTCGGTTTCGGCGGCGCGCATGCGCTTCTCATAGGCATCGCGTTTCCGCGAAACCCCGTCCAGTTCGCCGAGCAGGTGATCGTTGCGTTTCGTCGCCCGCGCCTCGCGCTCGGACAGGCTGCTCAGCTGCGTGCGGATATCTCCGAGCTCTTTGTCCAGCGCCTGTTTCACGGCTTCCAGATCGGCGATTTTCCCGTCGCGCTCGGACAGGGCCGTCTTCAGCGTTTCGCCCTGGACCGTCGCGCTGGAAAGGCCGGTCTTGATGTCCGACAGCGCGGTTTCCAGTTCGGCACGCTGCTTTTCAAGCTCCCCGACACGCGTCTCCAGCCCGTCGCGCTCGGAGGATGCGGTGCTCAGCCGGCTTTCCAGTTCAGCCGTGCGTGCGCGCGCGGCCGTAAGGTCCGTCCCGGTTTCATCCAGGCGGGACTGCTGCTTCACGAGCTTGCTGTGGGTTGCGTCACGGTCGTCGCGCAGATTGGTGATTTCGGTTTCCATGGCCACAAGACGCACGCGTTGGGCATCGAGTTCCACCCGCGCCTCGGCGAGGGCACGTGTGTCGGAATCCAGCTTCTTGCGAAGGGCCGCGAATTCCTCGCGCGCCGTGTCGCGCGCGGCGGCCGCCTCGGCGCCCGTACCCTGGGCCGTCGCCAGTTCGGCCTCAAGCTGCCGGACCCGTGCTTCGAGCATGGCTACGGAGGTGGTCTTCTCGTTCAGTTCGATCGCGTAACGCTCGCGTTCGATGTCGGCGGTGGTGGCGGCGGTTTCCGCGGCCACGAGCCGGCTGCGCAGGGCCGACACCGCCCGCTCCAGGCCACGCACCTGAACGGCGTGTTCGGCGCGGATCATATCCTGGGCGGCGACGATTTCCCCGACGCTGGACGGCAGCTGGTTCTCCAGCCGGCGCACGGTGAGGCGCACGGCGCGCGACCACAACAGGCGTCCCCCCGCCAGCGCGAGAAAACTCGCGGCGAGGAAGCCGAGCATGACGTGCAGCAAGGTGTCGATCATGAATTGCCCCGGGCTCCGGCCCTGGCGCTCAGGATGCCACGAGGCGGCTCCAACTTCCAGACTGAAGCGCGTGGAAGGCGAAGCGGAATGATAAAACGTGATTAAAATGCCGTGTTTAAAGAGGGTTGGGAACTATATGGCACGGGTCTGATCCATTCCCAGGCGGTCTCTCTCAGAAGGGATTCCAGGTGGCCTGCGGCGTGAACTTCAGATAGCCGACATTGGCGCCCAGCCGCACGCCGACGCCGGAACGGATCGGGACGAGCATCATGTTGCCCGGCCCGCCCAGCGCGGTCATGCCGAAGCCGCCGATGAGATAGGCCGATCCCGCGATGCCCGGGAAGCGCTGGAAGATCTGCTGGTCGGACTGGAGATTGTAGATCAGCACCATGGTGCGCGCGCCGTCGCCGCCGAAGTCCCAGCCCACGGAGGGGCCTTGCCAGAACACCTTACGCTGGCCGAACAGGCGCGTGTAAAGGGTCCCTTCACCATAGCGCAGGCCGGCCACGAATGCGCCCGAGCCTTCCTGGCCGAGGATATAGCCGTTGGGCTGGCCCCACTGGCTGAAGGCGCGCTCGATCAGCGTGGCAAGCTCGCGCGACACCGTTCCGAAGAACTTGTGACCCTCGCCGACGATCTCCTGGATGGTGTAGGTGCCCTGCTGCTGGGCCGGTTGTCCGTATCCCTGGCGTGACTCCGGCTGGCCATAGCCCTGCGGGGCGGGCTGGCCGTATTGCGGTTGCTGGCCATAGGGCTGCTGCCCCTGATAGCCGCCCTGGGAGGGCACATTGGTCGGAGCGCCACTGGGCGCCTGGATCACCTGCGCCGCCGCCGGAGTGCAGACAGCCAGCAGAGCCGCCGTGAACAGCGCTAAAGCTTTACCTGAGCGAGGCATCGAAACGCTCCCTTAACGACATGGGCAATTTTTGCCCGGTGCCTACCCGCCATCATACGGTCGTTAACCGACTTGCCCAACCTGACGTGCTACATCAAGCGTCTCGAACACGGACGGGTCTCGTCCGCGAATCAATCTCATACAGGTTGCCCAAAACTGTGACGTACCCAAGGCATTTTGTGCGTTCTGTCGCCGGAGCGCTGTTTTTTTTCGCTGCCTGCGCCGTCCCCGCCGTGAATGCGGGCATCGGGCTGACCGCTCTGATCGCGGTCGGGTCATGGAACGGCGTGGCGATCGACGGCTATGATCCGGTGGCCTATTACACCGACGGCAAGGCCCGTGTCGGCTCGGACACGCTGGAGGTCGTCTGGCGGGATGCGGTCTGGCGCTTCGCCAACGAGGGCAATCGCGCTGCTTTCGAGGCCCATCCGCAGGTCTATGCGCCGCGTTTCGGCGGTTTCGATCCCAACGGGGTGGCGCAGGGGCTGCTGGTCAAGGGCAACGCCCTGATCTTCGCCCGGGGCGAGGACGACAAGCTCTACCTGTTCAAGGATGAGGCCTCGCGCGACGTTTTCCTCCACAACGACCAGATCGTCGCGAAGGCGGCCACGAGCTGGGACGATCTGGTGGTCAAGGTCGTGCCCTGAGGTCATCTGGAAACTTGCGCCCTGCCGGACATCTGACACGGTTTTCTGCTGTTCGCGGTGTTCGAAAATCCGCGCCGGCGCGGATTTTCAGAACGGCCTCAAACAGCTTCTCGCAGCCTCTTGAAGATGCTCGCCGTCAAGCGGATGGCGGACGGCCCCAGGCGATGAAGGGGCCGTTGCGGTAGCCGCTGTCCGCTTTCCCGTAAGTGAAGGCGTTTCCGTCGGGGGTGGTCACCGCGCCGCCCGCGGCCGACAGGATGGCGTGCCCGGCGGCCGTATCCCATTCGCAGGTGGTGCCGAAGCGGGGGTAGACATCGGCCTTTCCCTCCGCCAGCAGGGCGAACTTCAGGGACGAGCCGACGCCGCAGCGGGTGTGTCCCGGCCAGCGTTCAAGCCAGGCGTCGGTGTCGGTGTCGCAGTGGCTGAGGCTGGTGACCGCCACGGGCGGTGACGCCATGGCGCGGGTCGCGATATCCCGGAATGCGCCGCCGCCATCGCGCCGCCCGGCCCAGCCCGGCGCACCGGCGAAGGTTTGCCCCAGTTCCGGGGCGCCGATCGCACCGACAATGGGCACGCCGTTCTCGATCAGCGCGATGTTGACGGTGTATTCCGGGCGTCCCGCGATGAACTCGCTGGTGCCGTCGAGAGGGTCCACGAGCAGGAAGCTGGAGCCGATCCGCGGAATGTGGCCCGCCGCCGCGCTTTCCTCGGCGATCACCGGGACGCCGGGCAGGATGGCCTGGAGAGACGCAAGGATGTGGCGTTCGGCGGCCTGGTCGGCCTCGGTGACGGGGCTCTTGTCGGACTTCGTCCGGATTTCGATGCCGCTGCTCTTGATCTTGAGGATCAGCCGTCCGGCGTCGTCCGCAATCACCGCGAAGGCATGGGCAAGGCGGGCGAGATCGTTCATCGGACATTCGTGGCGGGACTGAGGGCGCGCTTGGCCCATCGATGACGCCGGTGTATCACCTTCGCGCAGAAAACCAAGGTTGAGATTCGCAAATGACCGTCGTCACCCTCGATAGCCTCGATCTCGCCGCCCTTCTGGCGAGCCGCATCTGCCATGACGTGATCAGCCCCGTGGGCGCGATCGTGAATGGCCTCGAAGTGCTGGAGGAGGAAAAAGACGAGCAGATGCGCGCCTTCGCCATCGATCTCGTCAAGAAAAGCTCGAAGCAGGCTTCCGCCCGGCTGCAGTTCGCGCGCATCGCTTTTGGCGCGGCTGGTTCGGCGGGCGCCTCCATCGACACCGGCGATGCGGAGAATGTCACGCGCGGCTTCCTGGCGGATGGCAAGGTCGAGGTGTCCTGGTCCGGTCCCCGTGCCCTTCTGCCCAAGAACCGCGTCAAGCTTCTGCTGAACCTCGTGGTGGTTGCCAATACCACGATCCCCCGTGGCGGCAAGATCGAGGTGACGCTGGAAGGGGTCGAGCCGGACATGACCTTCCGTGTGGTGACGACCGGCATCTCGTCGCGCATCCCCGCCGGGCTGATGGACCTTCTGGAAGGCAAGGCGCCGGAGCATGGCATCGATGCCCATGTCATCCAGCCCTATTACACCGGGCTCGTGGCGCGCGCCGCGCGGATGGACGTGGAGATCGAAGCGCGCGAGGACGGCGTCACGATCACCGCGACGCCCCAGCCGGCTCTCGACCTCGCCGAGGATGTTTCCGAAAATTGATACGCACGGAACCGCCTCAACCCGGCGGTAACTGTTTTAGGTGAGAGTTTCCCTCGACGGATACAGCGCGCCAGGAGGCGTCGCGCGTCGGGGGCGAAGATGGACGATCTTCTGCGTGAATTTCTGACCGAGACCAACGAGAGTCTCGATGTTGTCGATGTGGAGCTGGTGAAGTTCGAGCAAGACCCGAACAACGCCAAGATCCTCGACAATGTGTTCCGGCTTGTCCACACCATCAAGGGCACCTGCGGCTTCCTGGGGTTGCCGCGCCTTGAGGCGCTGGCCCATGCCGCCGAGACCCTGATGGGCAAGTTCCGCGACGGCGTACCCGTCACCGGCGAGGCCGTCACGCTCATCCTGTCCACCATCGACCGCATCAAGG
>JBEBSP010000068.1:0-13643 GCA_040394255.1 Agaricicola taiwanensis
CGGGGGTCGACGGCCTCAAGACCGGCTACATCAACATCGCGGGCCACAACATCGTCGTGTCCGCGCGCGCAGGCGGACGGCGCATCATCGTGGTGGTGCTGGGCGGCCGCACCCGCGACGAGCGCGACATGGAAGCGGCCATGCTGGTGCGGCAGTATTTGTGATGGTCATGGCCGTGGCCGGCCATGACCCATGTCTTGCGTTCACTTGATCCCGAACACCGTGCGCCAGTGGTCGACCAGGTCGGGTCCCGAGCCGGTCTTCAGCATCGACTGGCCGTCGCGGACGTTGGACAGATCCTTCGTGGGCGGGATGTGCTTCATCGCCGCCACGTCGCCGCGCGTGGCGGGCTGGCCGCAATACTCTTGCAGATACTCCTGACCTTCCTTGGTCATCAGCCAGTTCATCAGCACCTTGGCGGCGTTGGGATGCGGCGCTTGCCCCGCCACGAAGGCGGTGGTGGATGAGCTCAGCGTGCCGGACTTGGGATAGACGAAGCCGATCGGCGCGCCGTCCGACAGCAGCGGGTTGAGCGGCAGGTCGACGATCTCGGCCACCAGCACGTCGCCGCGCACCACGGCCTGGATCACGCCGCCGGAGCCTTCGAAGAAGCGCACGTCGAGGTCCTTCAGCTTCTGCGCGGTGTCGCCGAGCTTGAGGACATTCTCCCAGAACAGCACCACCTGCTGCACCGACAGTGACCGCCACGGCGGGTTCATGCCGATCTTGCCCTTCCATTTGGCGTCGAACAGGTCGGTCCATTCCTTGGGCGCGTCCTCGGGCTTGACCAGGTTCTTGTTCCAGATGATCGCCTCGCGCGAGGTCACCACGGTGTAGAGCATGTCGCTGTTGTTGATGGACGGATCGAAGGCCGGCAGCTCCGGCGGCGTCCAGGCCGTGGCCCAGCCATTCTTGATGCCCTCGTAGACGCGGTCGTCCGGGAAGGTGACGACCACATCGGCGAGGTTGCGCTTGGCGTTGAATTCCGTGGCGAAGCGCTCGATCAGCGGATTGCTGCCGAGACGGATCTGCTCGGTCTGGATCTTCGGATAGGCCTCGCGGAATTTCTGCAGCAGCGGCTCGATGCCGTTGGGCTGGAGGTTGCTGTAGAAGACGACCTTGCCCTCCTTTTCAGCGGCGGCCACCACGGCGTCCCAATTGTCCTGCGCCTGCGACGGGGCCGACAGGATGAAGGTGGCCGCGAGCGCGGCGGCGGTCTTGCCGAGCCATCGGCGCGATAGGCCTGAAGCGCTGCGTTCCATGGTCATGATGCACTCTCCCTGTGAATTTTGGGGGCTCTTTCGCCCTCTCCGGACAAAAATGCCCGGGCGCGAAGCCCGGGCATGGAATCACATGTGCATGAGGTCCGTCCTCACTTCACACCGAACACGGTCCGCCAGTGGTCGACCTGCTTTTTCTGCCCTTCGGGCGTCAGCAGGGTGAGGCCGTCGATCACGTTGGGCAGGTCCTTGGTCGCGGGCACATGCGACATGGGGGGAGCGTCCAGGCGCGTCACCGGCAGGCCGGCGAATTCCTGGAGGTAGGTCTGCCCCTCCAGCGTCATCAGCCAGTTCATGAACACCTTGGCGGCGTTGGGATGCGGCGCCTTGCCGGAGACGAAGGCCGTGCTGTCGGAGCGCGTCGTGCCCGACTGCGGATAGATGAAGCCGATCGGCGCGCCGTCCGCCAGGAGCGGGTTGAGCGGGGGATCGTTGATCTCGGCCACATGCACGTCGCCGCGCAGCACCGCCTGGATCACGCCGCCCGAGCCCTCGAAGAAGCGCACGTCGAGGTCCTTCAGCTTCTGCGCGGTGTCGCCGAGGCCGAGCTTGTCCTCCCAGAAGGCCACGATCTGCTGGATCGACAGCGACCGCCAGGGCGGGTTCATGCCGATCTTGCCCTTCCATTTCGGATCGAACAGGTCGGCCCATTCCTTCGGCTCGTCGCCTTCCTTCACGAGGCTCTTGTTCCAGATCAGCGCCTCGCGGGCGTTGAGCAGGGTGTAGAGCATGTCGCTGTTGTTGATCGACGGATCGAAGGCCTTGAACTCCGGCGGGGTCCATTTCAGCGCCCAGCCGTTCTTGATGCCCTCGAACACGCGCTCGTCCGGGAAGGTGACGACCACGTCGACGAGGTTGCGCCCGGCGTTGAATTCGGTCGAGAAGCGCTCGATCAGCGGGTTGCTGCCGAGGCGGATCTGTTCGGTCTGGATGCCGGGATAGGCTTCGCGGAACTTCTGCAACAGGGCCTCGACGCCGTTGGGCTGGAGGTTGTTGTAGAAGACGACCTTGCCTTCCTTCCTGGCGGCTTCCACCACCGCGTCCCAGTCATCGGTCTGGGCGAAGGCGGGCGCGGCGATGAACATGCTCGCGGCCATGGCCGCAAGGCTCTGGCCGAACAGCCGCCGCGACAACGGCGGGCCGGAATGAGTGGTCTTCATTGGTGCGTCTCCCTTTGAGCGTTTCCGTGGATGTCAGGCGCTTTTCGCGCTCATGCCTTATGATGTCTTGAGAACGAGGCTCCCCAGCAGGCGCGGCACCGGAGAGGTGTCTTCCATGTCGAAGATCGTCTTCAGCCGGTTCAGCACCTCGTCCGCCTGCTTGCGGGTGACGGCCGCGCCCGCCAGCGAGCGGAACTTGGCGTGAAGCTCGGCTTCCGGAATGCGGTTTTCCGGCATGCCCTTGGAATAATCGACGCGCTTGGTGAAGCGCCGGCCATCCTTCAGCAGGATGGTGACGATGCCGGCGTAGAGTTCGGGATAGACCTTGTCGATCTCCGCATCGACCACCACGTCGACGCGCGCGGCGAGGTCGCAGATCGCGGGGTCCTTGATCCGCTCCTCGGAGAACTGCTCGATCAGCAACTGGCCGTCGAACAGCGCGGCGGCGACGTCGTAGCGGATGCTCATCTGCGCGTTGAGCGGCGTCGTCGGCTTGTAGACGAAGCCGGTCTGGCGCAGCACCACCGGGCTGGTGCCGATCTCGATGCGCAGGATGTCGCCGGTGCCAAAGCCGTAATCCGCCTGGAGTGCCAGCGCGGCGTCGACGCTGGAATGGTTGCTGCCGCAGCAGGCATAGGGCTTGAAGCAGACCTTCTCCGCGCGCCAGACCGTGCCCAGCTCGCGGGTGATCTCACCGAGCCGGACATCGTCGGAGGTCGCCTTCAGGAAGCCGCCGTCCTCGGTTTCGAGGATCTGGCGCGGCCCGTGGAAGCCCTTCTGCGCCAGCAGCGCGGCCACGATGCCGCTCTGCGCCGCCTTGCCGGGGTGCAGCCGCTTGCTCATGGCGCCGTCGGCGTTGAAGGCCCACAGCCCGGCCGACTGCGTGCCGGCGAGGCCGAGCGCGCTGGCGGTCTGTGCCTCGTCGAGGCCGAGGATGACGGAGGCCGCGGCGGCGGCGGCGAAGGTGCCGGTGGTGCCGGTCAGGTGCCAGCCGCGCATGCGCGAGGAATTGGGATTGGCCGCCAGGCTGACGCGGATCATGGTCTCGTAGCCGGCGGCCAGCGCGGTCAGGAAGGTGCCGCCGTCGATCCGGTTGCGTTCGGCCAGCGCCAGCACGGCGGGCAGCACCGCCGCGCCGGGATGGATCTTCGCACGGGTGTGGTCGTCGAAGTCGAAGGCGTGGATCGCGGTGCCCATGGCCATGGCCGCGTTGGCCATGGAGACGCGCCTGCCGGCGGAGGCCCAGAGGCTGGTCTCCTCGGGGCCGCCCTGTTCGGCCGCGAACTCCTGGACGATGCGGCAGGCTTCCGTGGTCAGCCCGAAGATGCCGCAGCCCACGGCGTCGACCACCGCCTCCTGCAGCACGCCGCGCACCGAAGCGGGAATGTCGCCGGGCTCCAGACGGGCGATGAAGGCGGCGAGGGCGGCGGTGGCGCCCATCTCCTGCGCGGGTGCTTCGACGAGAGCGAGCGCGGTCACTTCGCCGCGCTCCTGCCGACGGCCTCCATCAGCGGGGAGATGTTGGCCAGCCGCTCGGCCCCACCGATGAGTTCGAGCATGCGGGCGACGCCGTCCGCGCCGATCACCTCGTCGCCCAGCATGTGGGACTTCGTGTCCATGTCGGCCCGGCTCATGGGGTTCTGGACCGAGCCGCGCGGGTAGTCGACCTGCGAGCTGTAGGTCGCGCCGTTGGCCATCTCCACGGTCAGGTGGCAGGACACGCCGCGCGGCAGGCTGTCGTCGGGCGTGACCTTGATGAGGTCGGACAGCCGGCGGATCTCGGAATCGCCGAGCTTGTCGTTCTGGTACTGCGGCGGCAGCGCGCCGCCCTCGATCAGCGCGATGGCCACCGAATAGGGCAGGCTGACCTGCGCCTCGTGGTAGGTCTGGGGCTCGGTGTTGAGGTGGTAGTGCGCCCAGTCCGGATGGCGGCGCATGGACATCTTGGCGATGGCCGACACCGGCTCCTTCATCTCGGCGCGCACGGCCAGCGCGCAGTCGATGGCGTTGTGGATCGGCCGGGCGCAGGAATAGGGCTTGTATTCCAGCAGCAGCTCGTAGGGCTTGCCCAGATCCTTCGTCAGTTCGCCGAGGTCGAAGGCATCCGAGAAGGCCTTGCAGAAGCCGCGCTCGCCGTCGAAGATCCGGTCGGTGCCGGTGAAGCCCATCCCGGCCATGGTCGCGGCGGTCACGCCGTTGCGGGCGGCGGGGCCGGGGTTGAACCGCTTCTGCATGGAGGGGCCATACATCTCCATCAGGCCCGAGGCCTGCGCGCCGGCAAGGCCGAGCGCCGAGACCATCTGTTCCTCGGTCAGCTTGAGCAGGATGCCCGCCGCCACGGTCGCGCCGAACACGCCGCAGGTCGGCGTGGTGTGGAAGCCCCGGTTGCGCAGCGAATTGTTGGTCGCGCGGCTGGCGCGCTCCATCATCTCGCAGCCCGCGAACACGGCGGTGAGATAGTCCTTGCCGCTGGCCCCGGTCTTTTCCGCCACCGCGAGCGCCGCCGACACCACCGGCGGGCTGAAGTGGAACAGCGCCAGCACGTCGATGTCGTCCAGCTCGATGCTGTGCGAGGCGATGGCATTGGCGAAGGCGGCGTGCAGCGCCGGCACCTTGCCGCCGTGGCCGATCAGGGTCGCCTCGCCCTTGCCGCCGGTCTCGCTGACGAAATCCGCCGCGATCTTGCCGGAACCCGTCCGCGATCCGCCCAGCGCGACGCTGAGATAGTCCCCTGTCAGGGTCTTGGCGACCTGGACGTTGTCGGCGCCGACACCGTCGAAGGTGAGCTTCGTGAAATAGCTGGACAGGGATTGCGAGGCGGTAGCGGGCATGTTGGGAATTTCCTCATCATCAGGTTTTTGCGCCGGGCGTTCCGAAGGGGTTTCCTCAGCCGCCGCGCAGAAAGGCCCCTTATGGTGGAGCCGGGGAGATCATGCGACGTTGCGTGGAATACTGTCAACAGTATACCTAAAAGTGCGCCACCGTTTCGCTTTCCAGCGGATTTCGGATTCCGGAGTATTTTATTTTCCATGCGGGAATGCTAGAGAGCGGCCACCAGACCGGGCCCCTCTGGCAGTGAACGCTGCGATGTCGGACTGGACGTTTTGTGAGTGGCTCGTGTCCCGTTCTCCTGTTCCATCACGCCATCTGGGCTTGAGGGATACTGGCGTCGGACCTGCATGGGTCGCTCTTTCGCAACGGTCAGAAAGGCTTTTCCATGCCGGAATTCCTATCCCCTGAAGTTTTGACGGCTTTCGCCCAGGTCATCATGATCGATCTGGTGCTGGCCGGAGACAACGCCATCGTCATCGGCCTTGCCGCCGCCGGTCTTCCCAAGGACCAGCGCAACAAGGCGATCCTCATCGGCATCATCGTCGCCACCGTGATGCGGATCGGTTTCGCCGCCATCACCACCCAGCTGCTGGCCATCGTCGGCCTGCTGCTCGCCGGTGGCATCCTGCTGCTCTGGGTCTGCTGGAAGATGTGGCGCGAACTGCGTGCCGGTCATGAGCAGGAACAGCATGACGCCCAGGAAGCCTTGGCCGACGCCGATCTCAACGCCGACGGAACGGTCGCCGGCGGTGCGCCGCGCAAGACCTTCGCCCAGGCCGCCTGGCAGATCGTCATCGCCGACCTCACCATGTCGCTCGACAACGTGCTGGCGGTTGCCGGCGCCGCGCGCGACCATCCTTGGGTCCTGGTGTTCGGCCTTGCCCTGTCGATCGCGCTGATGGGCCTCGCGGCCAGCTTCATCGCCGGCCTGCTCCAGCGCCATCGCTGGATCGCCTATGTCGGTCTGGCCGTCATTCTCTATGTGGCGCTCGAGATGATCTATCGCGGCGGCCATGAGGTCTGGCCGTATCTCTTCGGCTGAACCGCTGAAGTGAATTCACGAGAGGCGCTCTCCGCTTGACGGCGGGGAGCGCTTTTTCATGTCCGGGGCGGGCGGTTACGCCAGCGAGCCATACAGCGTCTCGAACCGGTCGATGGCGCGGGCGAGGCCGAACTGTTCGATGATGCGCGCGCGCGCCGCCGCGCCGCGGGTGGCGAGCGTGTAGCCGTCCAGATCGGCAAGAGTCCGGATGGCGCGGCGCAGCGCCCCGGCGTCGCGCGGCGGCACCACGAGGCCCGCCTCGCCGACGATGACGCGCGCATCGCCCACATCGGTCGCGACCGGCACGAGGCCGGTGCTCATGCCCTCGGCGAGCGCGTTCGAGAAGCCTTCGCCGAAGGCGGAGCTGGACACGATCAGGTCGGCGGCGGCGAGCAGGCGGGCGACATCGCCGCGCCGCCCGAGCGCGAGCGCGTTGGGCGGCAGGTCGAGCTGCTGCGTGCCTTCGCCGATCAGCACGCCGGTGACATCGGGAAGATCGCGCAGCGCGGCGAGGAAGGAGCCGTGATCCTTCATGGGATCGACCCGCGCCACATGGATCGCCAGACGCCGCGCCGGCTCCAGCCCCAGTTCGGCGCGCACTTCCGCGCGCACCGCGCCATCCCGGCGGAAGCCTTCGGTATCCACTCCGTTGGGGATGATCTCCAGCCTCCGGGGGCGATAGCCGCGCGCCACATGCGTCCGGGCTCCCGCCTCGGAATTGGCGACGATGACATCGGGCCTGTGCGACAGCCGCGCGGCGATGGCGATGACGCGCGCGTGCCGGTCCATGTCCATGTCCGAGCAGCGCACGCCCCAGGCGAGGCGGCACTGCTTGCCCGGAGCGAAGGCGTGGAGCAGGGTCGCCATCAGGTCGCCGTGGTACATCCAGCCCTGGATCACGTCCGGGTTGACCCGCCGCACGAGACGGATCAGCTCCGCGACGCCGCGCGGTGCGCCGGTCAGGCTCTTGAGGTTGACGCAGCTCACGTCCATGCCCGCCTCGGTGAGGCGGTCGGCCAGCGGCCCGCGCCCGGTCAGGCTGACGATGTGCTGCGGATGCCCGCGGTCGCGCAAGCGGCCGGCGATTTGGAACAGCATGTTCTCCGCGCCGCCGACGCCCAGCCCCGATATGACATGGAGGACCGATGTCATGTGGCGGACGGCGCTGTGCGGCCGCCCGGCGGGGCAGGCGAGGGAAGGCATTCCGGCTTCTGCAAGGGCGGCGTCCTTTTGGCGGGCGGTCGGTACGGTTGGCGGCTCATTGACCCGCACAATCTCAGGTCCTATGAGGGCCGCAGGCAAGATGCAAGCGTCAGGCGGAGCGGATGGGCGAAGGCTACACGGGCAAGAGGGTTGTCGTCACCGGTGCGGATGGCTTCATCGGTTCTCACGTCGTGGAAGCCGCCGTCAAGCAGGGAGCCGAGGTCACCGCGCTGGCGCTCTACAATTCCTTCGACGGTCACGGCTGGCTCGACAATCTCTCCCCCGAAACGCGCGGCGCGGTGCGCATCCTGCGCGGCGACGTGCGCGATGCCGGTTTCGTCACGCGGCTTCTGGCGGCCCAAGACATCTGCTTCCATCTCGCCGCGCTGATCGCGATCCCCTATTCCTACGAAGCGCCCGACAGTTACGTCGCCACCAATGTGACCGGCACGCTCAACGTGCTGGAGGCGGCGCGCGCCCACGGCCTCTCCCGCGTGGTCCACACCTCCACCAGCGAGGTCTACGGCACCGCCCGCTCGACCCCCATGGACGAGAGCCACCCGCTGCAAGGCCAGTCGCCCTATTCGGCCTCCAAGATCGGCGCGGACATGATGGCGGAGGCCTACGCGCGATCCTTCGGCCTGCCGGTGGTGACGCTGCGGCCGTTCAACACCTTCGGCCCGCGCCAGAGCGAGCGCGCCGTGATCGCCTCCATCGTGCGCCAGGCGCTCGACCCGGCCTGTGATGTGATCCGTGTGGGCGACCTGTCGCCGAAACGCGACTTCACCTATGTGGGCGATACCGCCGACGCCTTCATCGCGCTGGGATCGGCCGATGGTCTGGCCTGGGGCGAGGCCTACAACGGCGGCACCGGCCGTTTCGTCTCCATCGAGGAGACGCTGGGCCTCGTGCGGGCCATCACCGGCTGCGACAAGCCGGTGGAGACCGACCGCACCCGCACCCGCCCGGCCAATTCCGAGGTCTGGGCGCTCCTGGCCGACAACCGCAAGATCGCCGATGCGGCCGGATGGACGCCGCGCGTCGCCTTCGAGGACGGTCTCGCCCGCACCATCGACTGGTGGCGCGACCGGCTGGCCTCGGGCCGCGTGCGCGCCAGCGCGGATTACATGCGGTGACGGCGGCCTTCTCCGGCAGCGGGGGATAACGCCATGTGCGGCGTAGCGGGCATCGTCGCCTTCGGCGGTCTCGATCCGGCCTCGGACCGGCGCATGGACGCGGCGCTGGGCCGCCTGGCGCGGCGCGGTCCGGACGGCGAGGGACGCTGGTCCGACGGCGACTGCCTGCTGGGGCACCGCCGCCTCGCCATCGTCGATCTCTCGGACGCCGGACGCCAGCCCATGGTCCGCGGCGCGCTGGCGATCAGCTTCAACGGCATGATCTACAACTACCGGGCCCTGCGCGCCGAACTCGAACAGCGCGGCGAGGTCTTCGTGTCGGACACCGACACCGAAGTCATCCTCGCCGGATGGCGGAGCCACGGCCCGGAGTTCCTGTCCCGGCTCGACGGCATGTTCGCCTTCGCCCTCTGGGACGGGGCCGAGCGCCGCCTGTGGCTCGCGCGCGACCGCTTCGGCAAGAAGCCGCTGCACATCGGCCATATGCAGGGTGGAATCGCCTTTGCATCCGACCTGCGGGCGCTCCAGCACCTCACGGGCGCGAAAGGCCGCGTCAGCGAGGAAGGGCTCTCGGCCTATCTGGCGCTGAAATACGTGCCCGACAGCCTGTCGATCCTGGAGGGCGTGGAAAAGGTCGGCGCGGGCCATGTGGTGGAGGTGACGGCAGCAGGCATGCGCCGCAGCCGCTGGTACATCCCCCGGCCGGACCCGGACGCCGCGCGCCTGCGCCCTGACGAATATGCTCCATACATACGTTCCCGTGTCGAGGAGGCGGTGCGCTCGCGGCTGGTGGCGGATGTGCCTCTCGGCGCCTTCCTGTCGGGCGGCATCGATTCCGCCGTGGTCGCGGCGGCGGCGGGGTCGGGGGTGCGCACCTTCACCGTCGGATTTGAAGGCGTCTCGGCCTATTACGAGGAACGCCCGCAGGCCCGCGCGACCGCGCGGCATCTGGGCACCGAGCACATCGAGATCGGCGTCGGCGCGGACGAGGCCTTCCGCGTGCTGGATCAGGTGTTCGACGGCCTCGACGAGCCCTTCGGCGACAGTTCCGCCGTGCCCGCCTTCCTGGTCTCCCGCGCCATCCGCGCCCATGCCACCGTGGCCCTGTCGGGCGACGGCGGCGACGAGGTCTTCGGCGGATACCGCCGCCACCAGGGCGAACTCTACGCCGCCCGCTGGGCCGCGCTGCCGTCCGTCCTGCGCGGCGGCGCGTCCGCGCTGCTCGCCCGCCTGCCGGAGAGCAAGGACAGCTGGCTGCTGGAACGCCTGCGCCGCCTGCGCCGCTTCACCGCCTCCGCCGCGCTGCCCGAGGCGGAACGGCAGGCGGCCCTGATTCGCGCGCTCGGCGACGCCGAGGTGGCGGAACTGACGGGAGGCCACCCGCGCGCGGACATCACCGCGATGGTCGAGCATGCCCGGCGGGAATCGCCCGCATCGAACACCATCGACCGCACGCTCTTCGCCGATATCGCCATCGTGCTGGCCGGCGACATGCTGCCCAAGGTCGACCGCATGGGCATGGCCAACGCGCTGGAGGTGCGCTCGCCGCTGCTCGATCACCGCGTCGTCGAGGCGGCGCTGGCGCTGCCGCCGGAGGCCAAGGTCGCGCCGGGGCGGGGCAAGGCGGTGCTGCGCGACGCCTTCGCCGACGTTCTGCCCGCCGACGTGCTGAAGCGCCCCAAGAAGGGTTTCGAGATACCCGTGGCCCAGTGGCTCCAGGGACCATTGCGTGACCTGGCCGAGGATGCGGTCAGCCCGGATGCGCTGGCGGCCATGGGTCTGGAGGATACGGACCTCGGTCGCCGCTGGCTGGATGATCTCGCCGCCCGCCGCCGCGACACGGCGGAGCGAATCTGGGTGCTCGTCGCCCTGAGGCAGTGGATGAATCGGCAGGATGCCTTCACCGCGTGACTGGCGAATAAAGCGGAAAGCCGTTGTTTCAAAACGGGATTCGGCCCATTCGCTCAACATCGATTGATATCGGCAAGATATTTTTAACCATAACGAAAGAGTGAAAAGTTGCGTAAGGGTCTATTTTTTTCATTTAAAATCAATCGGTTGATGCCAATTAGACTTTTGTCGAGTGTCAACATTGCGTAAATTTCAGTTGCAAGTGTTTTAAGAATGTCGGAACACTTAATGCACCACACAGGGACATGTCCTTTGTGGACGTCGGCGGTGCTCCCGCATATTCCGATGCCCCCACGGAGTGGGGGTGCCGCCGATCTCTCCTCCCCTTCTTTTCCAACGACGAGACAGGCCGTGACCTCTGCGGCGCGGCGGGTTAGGCTCTGACCTTTCCGCCATGCGAGATCATGATGTCCGGCGCCAAACCCCGAAATGACACGAAAGCGCCTGCCAAGCCGGGCATCGAGGTCGTCATGGACGGCGTCGCGGTCGACCTCGACGCGCCGCGCCTGCCCAGGAAGATCGAGCAGAAGGCCTTCGCGAGCGGCGGCTATCCCTATCCCGAGGCGATGAAGCGCAAGCGCTACGAGCGCGAGCTTGAAGCCCTGCAGATCGACCTTCTCAAGCTTCAGGCGGCGATCCAGACGAGCGGCGAGCGGATCGTCATCGTCTTCGAGGGACGCGATTCGGCCGGCAAGGGCGGCACCATCAAGCGCTTCATGCAGCATCTCAACCCGCGCCACGCGCGCGTGGTCGCCCTGCCCAGGCCCAGCGACGTCGAGAGCGGGCAGTGGTATTTCCAGCGCTACATCGCCCATCTGCCGACCCGTGGCGAAATGGTCCTGTTCGACCGCTCCTGGTACAATCGCGCGCTGGTCGAGCCGGTGATGGGCTTCTGCACGCCGCAGGACACCGCGCGTTTCTTCAGCGAGGCGCCGCGCTTCGAGGCGATGCTGGCCGAATCGGGCATCCGGCTCATCAAGTTCTGGCTCACGGTCGGCCGCGAGATGCAGGTCCGGCGCCTGCACGACCGCCGCCACGACCCGCTGAAGCAGTGGAAGCTGTCGCGGATCGACTATGACGGGCTGCCGCTGTGGGACGACTACACCCAGGCCGCCAGGACCATGCTGGCCGCGACCCATACCCCGGCCGCGCCCTGGACCGTCCTGCGCGCCAACGACAAGCGCCGCCTGCGGATCGCGGCCCTGCGTCACGTGCTGTCGGCCTGCGGCCATGAGCCGGGCGACGGCAAGCCGGCCAATCCCGACATCGCCTTCGACGCCACCGACTATCTGGCCGGGCACAACGAGCCCTGAACCGGGAGGACCATCGCCGCCATGATCGCACGCACACTCGGGGCCGGCCTTATCTGCCTTATGGCGACGATGATGCAGGCGCAGGAGCGGCCGCCGTTCCCGCCGCAGTCGCCCTTCCGCGCCGTGGCGTCCTTCCCCAACGGCATGACGGGCGAGATCCGCTATCAGGACGGCAAGGCGCGGGTCGACGCGGCCTCGCCGTCCGGCCCGGCGACCGCCTATCTCGACATCGCCGCCCGTCAGGCCATCATCGCCCTGTCGATGCAGGGCATGAACCTGGGGCTGGAAGTCGACCTGAACGAATTCGGCGTTCCGGATATCTCCGCCGTCGCCGCCGAGAAGATCGGTTCTGAAAGGGTCGCCGGCGAGGACTGCGACATCTGGCGGTTCCAGGACCCCAAGAGCGGCCGTCCGGGCCATGCCTGCATCACGCCGGATGGCATTCCGCTGCGCGCCCGTGGTGACGAAGGGCCGGAATCCGGCATGGAGGTGACCGCGCTGGAGCGCGGGCCACAGAACCCTACCGATCTCGTTCCGCCGCCCGGTCTGTCGACCATGAAGGCGTCGGGTCTCGGCAGCCTGCCCTTCGCCCTGCCGATCCCCGGTCTGGGACGGTGAGGGAACCAGCGCATCCGCCCGCGTGTTTCCTCTAAAGGTCATACCCTGATGACCCGATGTGACCGGAACAATCCAGCGAGGCCCTCATGACGCAAGCCACGACGGACGACCGCACGGCCTCCGCGCGCGGCCACCTCGCCGAGGCGCTGCGGCAGCTGACCGGCCCGCGCGAGGTCCGCGCCGCCGATCTGGTGCGTCAGGCCCTGATCCTGCTGGACAGCAGCGGGCAGGGGGGCATACCGCCGGACGAACTGAACGCCTCCAACGACGACTGAGACCTCACCGCGCCGCCAGCTGGTCGATCAGGTCGCGGCCGATGCCGATCCGCCAGTGCAGCGGGTCCCACCAGTTGGCGTCCGTGGTCGTCACCTCCGACGTCACGCGGAAATCATGCACATCCGCGCCATAACGTGCCGCCAGCTCGCCGACCAGCCGCTTGCACTCCGCCTCGCGCGCCGCCTCCAGCGAGCCGGGCTGCGGCTGCATGACCACATGCACCGGCATGAACACCAGCATCACCCGGCTCTTGCCCCGCGTGCGCGCCAGGATCTCCTCAAGCCAGCCCAGTGCGGGAAAACGCCAGGCCGCGCGCTGTTCCGCCGTGGGGGTCACGGGCGGATTGGCGGGCGCGATCGTCCGCGCGCGGTTGCCCCAGATGTGCTCGTCGGCGCGGGCGGCGTCATAGGCGGCTTCGCCGGGCGTGAAATCGCCGAACCCGTCGGCGTCGAAGCGCAGCTTCTCGATCCCCAGCATCAGGCCGAAGCGGCGCATCGCGATCACCAATGTCCGGGAATTGAAGATGCCGGCGAGGTCGTTCCACGGGTCGTCGTCATACATCCACTCGGGGAAGCCGCGACTGGTGATGCGGGCGGTGCCGGCGTCGGTGTCGCACCAGACCTTATCGATGCCCACGAACAGCACCTTCGGCGCGCCGATCTCGCGGATGAACAGGTCGGTGATCCTGTATTGCTCCCAGGCCCGGCCGTCGCTGAGCGCCAGGTTGGCGAAGCGCCCGCCGAAGGCGGCGTCGAGCCGGGCGGGCTCCAGCAAGCGGCTGGTGGAGGTGCCGATCACGAGCGAATCATGCTGCCGCGCCCGGATCAGCTGCGGGTACATGTAGCGCTGGTTGGTGTCGAGCATGGGCCGCG
>JBEBSP010000069.1:0-13203 GCA_040394255.1 Agaricicola taiwanensis
TCCCTTCAATTTCTCCTGAAAAGAGAGGGGAGCGGGAAATATTCTGCCGAATCACATCATGGGTGGAACATGTCGTGCGCGTGATGAAGCATGGAATTTGCCTGTTCTGGGACTGCGTCGACAGAGTGGAAAACAGCTCGATGGAGTCGTCGCCATACTGTGGCTCCAGCTGGCCCCAGGCAATTGTCCTGCCATCGAGTCGCGGCGGTGTTCCGGTTTTCAGTCGCCCCAAGGAAAAACCACGTGACAGGAAAACATCAGACAAGCCCTTCGAAGCATTCTCGCCCATGCGGCCAGCTGTGATTTTTTTCTCGCCGATGTGGATCAATCCGTTCAGGAAAGTGCCCGTGGTGATCACCACCGCACCGGCCGCCAGACAGCGCCCGTCGGCCAGTATAACGCCCCCGGCCACCTGCCGTTCGATGGAAAGGCCGGTAACTTCCCCCTCGATGATCGACAGATTCTCATAGAAACCAAGCTCAACCTGTATGGCCTGCGCATAAAGGAGTCGATCCATTTGCGCTCGCGGGCCTCTGACCGCGGGTCCCTTGAGAGCATTCAGTACCCGGAACTGGATGCCGCCTAGATCGGCCATGCGGCCCATCAGACCGTCCAGCGCATCGATCTCACGGACAAGATGCCCCTTACCCAAGCCGCCAATAGCGGGGTTGCACGACATGACGCCAATCGCGGCGACTTTCTGGGTAATGAGAGCCGTTCTTGCCCCTCTGCGTGCGGACGCGGCAGCCGCCTCGCAACCGGCATGCCCTCCACCCACGACGATGACATCAAAACCAAGCATACGGCTCATCCTATTTCACATGAAACACGTCATTTTCCGATGCAGAATCTCGAAAAGACAGCGTCAAGAACATCTTCATTATGAACATGGCCCGCGATTCTTCCCAACTCCCGGGAGGCAATGCGAATATCTTCGGCAACAAGCTCAAGATCAACGGAATCCAAGGTATTCATCAAAGGCGTCAATGTCGCTTCAAGGGCCGAGCGATGGCGTTCCCTCGTGATAAGCGAGTCCTGACTGCCTGAAAGCTGCTCCTTTGCCTCCTCGGCCAAGAGCGCCAGCAGTTGATCTATGCCTTCATCCGTTACGGTAGAGATACAAATATCAGACTTATGTTCCTGATCCGAATCGATATCTGACTTTCCAAGAACTCGCAGGACCCGCGTATCATTGCCCGATGGCGGATCTTCGAATGCGACATCGGCCGCGTTCATCCACACAATCAGATCCGCGCTGTCAAGTTGCTGCCGGGCAATGCGAATACCCTCTTGCTCGATCGGATTTTCGCTGTCTCGAAGCCCGGCGGTATCAACCATGACGACCGGGTATCCATTCAGGTCCAGGGGGACTTCGATGGCGTCACGCGTCGTGCCCGCATGAGGAGAAACGATTGCCACCGAACGCCGAGCAATGCGGTTTATCAGCGACGACTTTCCAACATTCGGCGGCCCGGCGACAACCACCGTAAGCCCATGTCTCAGCCTCTCGCCACGATTCCGGTCATCAAGCGTGATGCGAATATCATTTGTGACGCTCCTCAGAATATCGCGGATCGGTTCCAGAAGGTCCTTGGGAACATCGTCTTCATCCATGAAATCGATCTGCGCCTCGGTCAAGGCAAGCGCGTCAATCAGATCTGCCCGCCAGCGTCGCGATCGTTCACCGATCCCACCGTCCAGGCCTCTCAAGGCCTGCCTTTTCTGCGTCGCTGTTTCGGCGTCGATCAGATCAGCCAATGCCTCGGCTTCAGCCAGGTCGATCTTGCCATTCAGGAAGGCGCGTCGGGTGAATTCACCGGCCTCCGCGGGACGAAGACCGGGCAGTTCCGTCAAAACACCCAGAACACCCGAGATAACCGCCCGGCCGCCATGGAGATGCAGTTCGACGACATCCTCTCCCGTGAAACTGGCCGGCGCCGAGAATCGGATGACGAGAGCCCGGTCGAGAATCTCACCGGTTGTGGGGTCCTTCAGCAAAGCCACCGCGGCTTGCCGGGCCAGCGGCAGCGAACCGGCAAGCTTGAGCAAGACATCGTGGGCAAGGGGACCTGAAACCCGCACCACGGCGACACCGGCCTTCATCAGGCCGGAAGCAAGGGCAAAGACTGTATCGTCCAATGTTATAAATTCCCGATAAGAAATTTATCACATGAATAGGAACAGTAGAAATATCATGTATTCATGGAATCGAAGAATTCATCATTGCCCTTGGTTTGCCGGAGCTTATCCAGCAGGAATTCGATGGCATCGACGGTACCCATGGGATTCAAGATCCGACGAAGAACATACATCTTCTTCAGGATATCCGGAGCAACCAGCAGTTCTTCCTTGCGGGTGCCAGAACGCGTGATGTCCATGGACGGGAACACGCGCTTGTCCGACACCTTACGGTCCAGGATGATCTCGGAGTTGCCGGTACCCTTGAACTCCTCGAAGATCACTTCGTCCATGCGGCTGCCCGTATCGATCAGCGCCGTTGCTATGATCGTCAGCGAACCGCCTTCCTCGATGTTGCGCGCGGCGCCGAAAAATCTCTTGGGGCGTTGCAGGGCATTGGCATCGACGCCGCCGGTCAGGACCTTGCCTGATGACGGAACAACCGTGTTGTAAGCCCGGCCAAGGCGCGTGATGGAGTCGAGCAAGATCACAACGTCCCTGCCATGCTCCACGAGACGCTTGGCCTTCTCGATCACCATCTCGGCCACTTGCACATGCCGGATCGCCGGCTCGTCAAACGTCGACGAAACCACTTCGCCGCGCACCGTGCGCTGCATGTCCGTGACTTCTTCCGGACGCTCATCGATCAGCAGGACAATGAGATAGCACTCGGGATGATTGGTCGTGATCGACTTGGCGATGTTCTGGAGAAGGACGGTCTTGCCGGTCCGGGGCGGAGCGACGATCAGGGCGCGCTGGCCTTTGCCGAGGGGGGCGACGATATCGATGACCCGCGATGAGAAATCCTTGAGGGTGGGGTCCTCGACTTCCATCCGCAGACGTTCATCGGGGTAAAGCGGTGTCAGATTGTCGAAGTGGACCTTGTGTCTTGTCTTGTCCGGATCTTCGAAATTGATTGTGTTGACCTTCAGCAGGGCAAAATAGCGTTCGGCATCCTTGGGGCTGCGAATCTGGCCTTCGATCGTATCGCCGGTCCGAAGGGAAAAACGCCTGATCTGCGAAGGCGAAATATAGATGTCATCGGGGCCGGGGAGATAATTGGCGTCCGGCGACCTGAGAAAGCCGAAGCCATCCTGCAGAACCTCGACGACACCACCACCGATAATATCGGTTTCCTGTGCAGCAAGTTGCTTCAGAATGGCGAACAGGAGTTCCTGCTTCCGCATCGTGGAAGCATTCTCGACCTCCAGTTCCTCGGCAAATGCCAGAAGTTCGGTGGGAGATTTTGCTTTAAGGGCTTGGAGCTTGATTTCCGGCATACGGGGAAAGTTCCAGAAGATGAAGCGAGATCGTTTCCGATCACTATGGTGGTGCTGTGGGAGATTCGCGGACCATGGTCCGAGCCAACCAGTCGGAAGACCCTGGCTCTCTAACATCATCGGTGTATGCCGACGATGATCCTTATCCGCGTTTCGGAAGCCATCGACTCTTACGCGCTTCAAGTCCATTCGGCAAGGGGCAAACCTGATGATCAGATCGGCTTTACGACCACGAGGATGATGATCACGATCAATGCCAGGGTCGGAACCTCATTGGCGACACGGTAATAGGTCGGCGTTCTCCGGTTCTGATCGGTGGCAAAAACGCCAACGGTACGGGCAAGCCAGCCGTGATAGGCTGACAGGCCCACGACAAGCAGGAACTTGGCGTGAAACCAGCCTTCGTTCCAGGCCGCTGACATGTACATGAGGGTGAGGCCTAACACCCAGGTGGCGATCATGGCTGGTCTTGCGATAGCCTTCAGGAGCCTCCGCTCCATGATCTTGAAGGTCTCCGACGTCTCACCGCCAACCGCGGCAGACGCGTGATAAACGAACAGACGTGGCAGATAGAGCAGAGCCGCCATCCAGGCGATCACCGAGATGATATGGAATGCTTTGATCCAGACATACATCCGTCAATCTCCGCGAATACGCCTCACCGCCTGTTCGACATGTTCAATTGGCGTATCCGGACGGATACCATGCCCCAGATTGAAGATATGAGGTCCGCCGCTCATCGCGGATAATACATGGGCGATGGCATCATCAAGCGTGCGGCCCCCGGCAATGAGTGCCAGCGGATCGAGATTTCCCTGAAGTGGCACCGTCTTACCGAGAAGCGATCGCACCGCCACGGGGTCTTCGGCCGTATCGATGCCGATCGCATCGGCCCCAAGCTCGGAAAGAATCGATGTTTTGGAACCTGCCCCGCGCGGAAAGGCAATTACGGGAACAAGCGGATGACGAGCCTTGACGCCCTTCATTATCGCTTTCACCGGTTCGATGCACCATCGCGAGAACAAAGCCGGGCTGAGCTCTCCCGCCCAGCTGTCGAAAATCTGCACCGCCTCGGCGCCTGCATCAATCTGGTGGCACAGATAGTCGACCGATGCGGAAACCAGACGATCGATCAGCTTCGCAAAACCATCGGGATCACGAAGCGCCCATAACAACGCAGCCGATCGATCCTTTCCTCCGCTGACCATATAGGTCGCCACGGTCCAGGGAGCACCACAGAAGCCGATTAACGCCACATCGGCAGGTAGCCTCTCGCGAACCAGCTTGACGGTCTCGTAGACCCTTCCTACGCGATCCTGATCGAGACCGTTTCTCAGCCTTGAAAGATCACCGACATTTGCGATGGGCGTCAGCCTTGGCCCTTCGTTTTCAACGAAAGACAAATCCTGACCAAGCGCATGCGGTACGAGGAGGATATCTGCGAACAAAATTGCCGCATCGAAATGAAACCGCTCGATAGGTTGAAGCGTTACCTCGGCTGCCAGTTCAGGATTGTAGCAAAGATTCAGGAATGATCCTGCCTGGGCACGAATGGAGCGATATTCTGGAAGATAGCGTCCGGCCTGCCTCATGAACCATACCGGTGGACGTTTCAGAGTGGCTCCGCCGAGCACGGCGAGAAGAGGCTTTTCAGCGATCACGGTCGCTCCCTTAAATAAAGTTAAGAAAGTCTTAATTGGGTTTCTTATTCTGTTAGGTAGTGGCTTAGCGTCATTCATCCGCTGTCCACAAGCCATCCAGTGTTAATCGGCCATCCTGAGCATCCATTCCCTGCCTTGGATAACCGGCAACCGGCCTTGATTCATCAAATATTAGCCATGTGGAAACAACCGTGCTCTGCTTGGAATCTCGAATGAGCAGACGATTCCGCTCTTAATCGATCCTCAGGTGCATTTCTGTTGATCCATTAGGCTGCAAAAGCCAAAGTGGCCGCGGCTCCCGCTTCCGGTGTCATCTTATCCACTCCCATCAACACCTCTGTCCCGCGTGTTTCATGACCGATGGTCCAAGCTATTTTCACTTTCACCTCGTGTCTGATGCAACGGGCGAGACGCTTCTCACCGTAGGGCGCGCAGCTGCTGCCCAATATGAAACGGTGTCCGCCATCGAGCATGTCTATCCGCTGGTGCGCTCATCACAGCAGCTTGATCGCGTGATTGCGGCGATAGAGGCATCCCCGGGCATTGTGCTCTACACCTTGGTGGACAAGGAATTGGTCGACCGTCTTGAAGACCGCTGCCGTGACCTTGGATGCCCGACATTGTCGGTTTTGACGCCCGTTCACATGCTGCTTCATTCTTACCTTGGCGCTGAAAGCACACACCGTCCAGGCGCACAGCACGTCTTGAACGCCGAGTATTTCAAGCGCATCGATGCCATGAACTTCACGATGCTGCACGATGACGGCCAGCATCTGGATACGGTGCATGAGGCGGATGTGGTTTTGATCGGCATCAGCCGCACATCGAAGACGCCGACCAGCATCTATCTGGCCAATCGCGGGATCAAGACAGCCAATATCCCACTTGTCCCTAATGTGCCGGTTCCCGATCAGCTCGAGCATCTGGAAGGGCCGCTTGTCGTTGGTTTGATAGCCAGCCCTCAGAGGATCGTGCAACTGCGGCAGAACAGACTGCTTGCGCTTGCAGGCGATACCCTCGACGGCTCCTATGTCGATGAGGAGCAGATCGGGGAGGAAATCGCCTTCTCGCGGAAATTATGCGGCCGCCACAACTGGCAGATCATCGATGTGACACGGCGTTCCATAGAGGAAACCGCTGCCGCCATCGTGCGGCTGTATGAAGATGCGCGACTGAAAAGGATTGCAAGATCGTGAGTGGGCTACACCCCTTCTGGCGTGCGGTGGACCCGCTGCTTCTGGCTTCTTCGAGCCCGGCCCGCGCCCGCATGCTTGTATCCGTGGGCCTGCCGATTGAAACGGATCCCGCGGATGTGGATGAGCGCGCGCTCGAAGCCGAGCTCATGGTGCGCGGGGCGACCGCACCCACCGTCGCCCTGGGTCTTGCGAGGGCCAAAGCGCGGACCGTCAGCCTCAGGCGATCAGGGCGGCTCGTGCTGGGAGCCGATCAGGTGCTTGCGCTGGGTGATGAACGTTTCGCCAAGGCGCCGGATCAATCCGTCGCTCGCGCCAACCTCAGGCGCCTGGCTGGCAAGCCCCATGCCCTGCATTCGGCGTTTGCTATCGCACAGGACGGAAATTTCCTTGCGGACGGCGTCGAGACGGCAAGTCTGACGATGCGGGAAGCCAGTGACGACTTCATCGACCGCTATCTGGATGTGGTCGGCGCCTCGGCCACGGCCACAGTCGGAGGCTATCAGCTCGAGGGCATCGGTGCGCAGCTGTTCGACAGCGTCGAGGGCGATTATTTCACCGTGCTGGGTCTGCCGCTGTTGCGGGTTCTGACGGAACTCCGCCGCCTTGGAGTGCTCGCCGGATGACACGCCGCGTCTGCATCATAGGCCATCCCGTGGCCCACTCCCGATCGCCGCTGCTTCATGGCTACTGGCTCAAGACCTTTGGTATTGATGGGCTGTACACCCGCGAGGATATCACTCCGGATGACTTTCCAGGTTTTCTGCGCGAGTTGGAACGGGCAGGCTACAGCGGTGCCAATATTACCGTGCCCCACAAGGAAGCGGCGCTGTCTCTGATCGATGAGGTGGATGATACCGCCCGCGCCATCGGGGCGGTGAACACCGTTTGCATCAGGGATGGTGTAATCCGTGGCACGAACACGGATGTCTACGGATTCCTGGCCAATTTGGATGCTGGGGCCCCTGGCTGGGATGGCGGGCGGAAGGTGGCTGTCGTTCTCGGTGCCGGTGGCGCATCACGGGCCGTGGTTTTCGGCCTGATCGGGCGTGGCTTCAACAAGATCATCCTGTCCAACCGGACCCTTTCGAGAGCGCAGGTCCTCTGCGCTGATTTCACCGGCAAGGGTCTCGTGGCGGCTGCTTGGTCCAGACTTTCGGAACATCTTGGCGCCGCATCCCTACTGGTCAATGCCACCAGTCTGGGCATGACCGGGAAACCCACTCTTGAGATCGATCTTGCCACCCTCCCGCCGGAGGCGGTGGTGACCGACCTGGTCTATGCTCCGCTGGAAACGGAGCTGCTTCGAGAGGCCCGGCAACGCGGCAACCGCACCGTCGATGGTCTCGGCATGCTGCTTCATCAGGCGGTGCCGGGATTTGAACAGTGGTTTGGCCGCAAGCCGGACGTGACCCCTGAACTGCGCGCTCTTCTCGTCGCGGACCTGACCGGCGGGCGCTGACATGATCGTGATGGGCCTGACCGGATCGATCGGCATGGGAAAATCGACCACGGCCGGTTTTTTCCGGGAGGCGGGGATCCCTGTCCATGATGCCGATGCCGCGGTTCATCAGCTCTATGCCGGGCCGCTTGCCCCGCTCATCGAGCAGGAATTTCCCGGCAGCACCGACCGCGGCAAGGTTGATAGGGCTCGCTTGCGCGGCGTGATTGCCGGTGATCCCGATGCGGTCGAAAGACTTGAAAAGATCGTTCATCCGGAGGTCCGGTCCCTGGAAACCGCCTTTCGACGAAAGGCGCTGTCACGAGGGATTCGCTTGGTTGTGCTCGATATTCCGCTTCTTTTCGAGAAAACAGCGGCCGAACGCTGTGACATGATCGTGGTGGTGACGGCCGATGCCGACGTCCAGCGTTCGAGGGTTCTGGCCCGGCCCGGCATGACGGGTGAATTGTTCGAGGCGCTGCTCGCCCGCCAGATATCGGATGCGGAGAAACGTCGCCGTTCCCATTTCCTTGTGGATACAGGCCATGGCCTGGAGAGCGCGCGGCGTCAGGTTCAGGCTATCCTGCGAGCCATAGCTGCCTGCTGAACCACGGGACTGGAATGCGAGAGATTGTCTTCGATACCGAAACGACAGGGCTTGATCCCGTCCGGGGCGACCGCGTTGTCGAGATCGGATGCGTCGAGATCCTTAATCTGATTCCCTCGGGCCAGACCTTTCATGTCTACATCAATCCCGAGCGCGACATGCCAGCCGAAGCCGAGCGGGTGCATGGGCTTTCAGCAGCCTTCCTGGCCGACAAACCCAGATTCGCCGAAATCGTGGATGATTTCCTCGCCTTCATCGGAGACGATTCACGCTTGGTTGCCCATAACGCGGGGTTCGACCTTGGCTTCATCAACGCTGAACTGACCAGACTCGGGAAACCGCCGCTTGTGAGCGAGCGCATCGTCGACACGCTGGCTCTGTCGCGCCGCCGCAATCCCGGTGGCCGGCACAGTCTGGACGATTTGTGCAGCAGATACGGCATCGACAATTCACGCCGCACCAAACACGGGGCGCTGCTGGATTCCGAGATATTGGCGGAGGTCTATGCCGAACTGATGGGCGGGCGCCAGGCCAATCTGGGCCTAAGCATCGACAGCAGCGGCTATGCCGTCGCCTTTGGCGAGAAGCGGGTCGCGAAGCAAAGACCAGAGCCCCTGCCGTCGCGGGTGACCCCGGAAGAACAACAGGCTCACGATGTTTTCATCGCGAGCCTGGGAGACGTTGCCATCTGGAAAGACTACGGGTTGGAACCCTAGTTGGCGACTTCGCTGGTTTCCGGCTGGATCTGCGCCAGGCGCTGGCGGTAAAGCGCGGCGAAATCGATCGGATCGATCATGAGGGGCGGGAAGCCGCCGTTGCGGATCGCATCGGCGATGATCTGTCGCGCGAAGGGGAACAGGAGCCGTGGGCATTCGATCAGAACGACCGGGCGCTGATCTTCGGGGGACAAGCCCTGAATCCGGAACACGCCGGCGTACAAAAGCTCGGCCTTGAACAGGGCGCCATCTTCGACGATCGCCTCGGCATCGATCTTGAGTTCGACCTCGATGTCGCTTTCCGACAGCCCGCGGGCGTTTACATTCACCTGAATCTGGATATTCGGTGCTTTATCCTGTGCTCCCAGCGAACGGGGCGCATTGGGATTCTCGAACGAGAAGTCCTTCACATACTGCGCCAGCACATTCAGCGAGGGCACAGGGGCTTCGGAGGGGTTACCGTTGGTCGACATCGATCCTGCTTTCATCCATCTCCGGCGACAGCGGCCGGTCCCGTATAAGTTCCCCGGCTAACATGCGACGATGGCGTGGAGCAAGATGCATGTCGGTTGGCCCGGTGCCTGCCATGCTTTAGTCTGTGTGCGGGATGCACACTGGACCTTAGGTCCATGCGGTTCCATATGTGAGACCAGTGACCGCGTTTTCAGCGGTGATAAAGATAGGAGCGGGGCGCCGCACGATTGTCATGAGCGATGGCTTCGATATCTACACCATCATCTTTCTCCTGCTGGCGGTTTTTATCGTCCTGCGGCTGCGTTCGGTTTTGGGCACGCGAACGGGGCACGAGCGTCCCCCTTACGACCCCTATGCGAAACGGGAGGCCCGTCCGGCGTCAGGCGCCAATGAGAACGTCGTCACGCTGCCGAAGCGGGCAGCCGATCTGCCCGATCAGAAAGATGAGCCCGCTCCGGTGGTGGATCGCTGGAAGGCCGTCGTCGCGGCTGACGGCAACGCTGAGGCAGGACTGGATGCCATTGCCGCAGCAGACCGGAAATTCGATGCCGACAGCTTTCTTCAGGGAGCGAAGGACGCTTATGAGATGATCGTCACCGCCTTCGCCCGCGGCGATCGCAAGGGACTGAAGCCGCTGCTTGCAAAGGAAGTGTTCGACGATTTCACGGCCGCGATCACGGATCGCGAGTCACGCGGCGAAAGTCTTGAGACGACCTTCGTTTCCCTGGACAAATGCCACATCACCGAGGCTGAGCTGCGCGGCAAGCAGGCACTTGTCACGGTCCGCTTTGTTTCCCAGCTCGTGTCGGCCACCCGCGACAAGGACGGCGAGATCATCGACGGCAGCGCCGAGGCGGTGACGGAGGTGATCGATGTCTGGACATTCTCGCACGACACGACCAGTTCCGACCCGAACTGGAAGTTGGTAGCGACCGAATCAGCCGCTTGATGAGATGGCATGCACTTTTCGCTCGATGGCCTTGACGGCGGCGCTTCTGGTCGCCGCCACGGTGCAGTCGAACGGCAGCGAGCTGCGCCGCTCATCCTTCGGAGAGATCGCTGGCTGGGCAGCTGACGATCATCGGGCGGCCTTCAGGGTTTTCCGCTCCGGCTGCGCAAAGAGCCCGGCCCGGAAAATGCCCCGGATACTCGGTACATCCGCATCTCTGGTGAACGCGTGCCGGGCGGCCACAGCGTTGGAGCCGGCACCCTCTCAGGAGGTGGCCAAGGCGTTCTTTGAACGCTGGTTCATACCCCATGAGGTCAAGGACGGCTTCCTGACCGCCTATTTCGAACCTGAAATATCCGGTTCGACGGCCCCTGACGCGGCGCACAGCGCCCCGGCCCTGTCATGGCCGACCGGTGACACCGCCAGCCTTCCGGAGCGAAGCGCCATCGAGCAGGGCGCGCTGGCGGGGCGCAGCAAGGCCCTGCTTTACCTCGACCCGGTCGATTTGTTCGTTACCCAGGTTCAGGGCTCCGCGCGCATCAGGCTGACGGATGGCAGCCGCGTCCGCCTGGCCTATGCGGGTCGCAACGGCAAGCCCTACACCGCCATCGGCAAGGTCCTGGTCGACCGGGGTGTCATGGCGCTGGAAGAGGTCACCATGGACCGCATCGTTGCCTGGCTGCGGGCCAACCCCGGGCCGGGCAGGGATCTCATCCGGGAGAACAAGTCCTACGTGTTCTTCAAGATAAACACCGCCCTTGCGGCGGATGCGGGGCCGATCGGCGGGGCGGGACTCTCCCTGACCGCCGGCCGCAGCCTGGCTGTCGATCACAAGATCTGGCCCTACGGGCTGCCAATCTGGATCGGCGCGGATCTTCCGAATGGCGCCGTACAGCGGCTGACCGTCGCGCAGGACACCGGCACGGCCATCGTGGGGCAAGGGCGGGCCGATCTGTTCCTCGGCACGGGCCCTGAAGCGGGCTCGCGCGCGGGGGATGTACGCCACCCGATGACCATGGTCGTTCTGCTTCCACGGGAAAGAGCCCTGCCGTGAGGCGCCGGGCCTTGACGCCGGAGGAAGCGCGCCTTTGGGCGCGGGTGGCTGAGACCGTAAAACCGATGCCGGGCCGAATGCCTCTGGAACGGCCACAGGACAAGCCGGTGCCGGCCGGACCCGTCATTCAGAAAACGCATTCTTTTCAAGCGGTTGGAACGGTCGTTCCGCCGCCGAATCGACCGGAGCCCTTCGACCTGCGCCTGCGGCAGAAGCTTGACCGGGGGCGGATGGAGATCGATGCCCGGATCGATCTCCACGGCCTGCGGCAGGACGAGGCGCATCGCACGCTGAGGGCTTTCCTGCGCAGCGAGCAGGCGCGGGGCAGCCGCACCGTGCTCGTCATCACCGGCAAGGGAAAATCACAAGCCTCTGATCCTTATGCGGAATCCGGTGTCCTGAAGCGTCAGGTGCCGCACTGGCTGGCGGCGGCGGACATCAGCCCGCTGATTGTCAGCTACGGCGAAGCCGGGCGGGGACATGGCGGCGAGGGCGCGCTTTACGTGCGCCTGCGCCGCCGCGACCGATCGCGGACGTAACGGGTCCGAATCGGAGATTTGGGCCGCACCGGGCCGCCGCTTCAGCCGCCCGGACCGCACAATGCCGCCGCGAGCCGCCGTTTCACGTGAATCACAGCACGAAGCGGCTGAGGTCGGCGTTCTTGGCCAGGTCGCCGACATGTCCGCGCACATGGGTCTCGTCGATCACGATGGTCTCGCCGTTGCGATCCGATGCGGTGAAGGAAATATCGTCCAGCACCCGCTCCAGCACGGTCGACAGCCGCCGCGCGCCGATGTTCTCCACCGAGGCGTTCACCTCCGCCGCGATGTCGGCGATGGCGTCCACGGCGTCGTCGGTGAACGACAGGGTGACGCCTTCGGTCGCCATCAGCGCCACCGACTGGCGGATCAGGCTGGCCTCGGTGTCCGTCAGGATGCGGCGGAAGTCCTCGCGGGTCAGCGGCCCCAGCTCGACCCGGATCGGCAGACGGCCCTGAAGCTCCGGCAGGAGGTCGGAGGGTTTGGCCACATGGAACGCGCCGGAGGCGATGAACAGGACGTGGTCGGTCTTGACCGGCCCGTGCTTGGTGGCCACCGTGGTGCCCTCGATCAGCGGCAGGAGATCGCGCTGCACGCCCTCGCGGGAGACGTCGCCGCCCATGCGGCCCTCGCGGGCGCAGATCTTGTCGATCTCGTCGAGGAACACGATGCCGTTGTTCTCCACCGCGCGGATCGCCTCGCGCACCAGGCTTTCCTGGTCGACCAGCTTGTCGGATTCCTCGGCGATCAGCAGCGGATAGCTGTCCTTGACGGTGACGCGCTTGGTGGCGGTGCGCCCGCCGAAGGCCTTGCCCAGCATGTCGCCGATGGAGACGACGCCGATCTGTCCGCCGGGCATGCCGGGGATCTCGAACGGCATGTTGCCGGGGGCCTGGATCTCGACCTCGATCTCCTTGTCGTCCAGTTCGCCGTCGCGCAGCTTCTTGCGGAAGCTTTCCCGGGTGCCGGGGCTCGCGGTGGCGCCCACCAGCGCGGTCACGACCCGCTCCTCGGCGGCGAGATGGGCCTTGGCCTGGACGTCCTTGCGCCGGGCTTCGCGCACGATGCCGATGGCGACTTCCACGAGATCGCGGACGATCTGCTCGACGTC
>JBEBSP010000070.1:0-12890 GCA_040394255.1 Agaricicola taiwanensis
AGCGGTGCGGTCAACCTGCCGTTCCTGTCGAAGGGCACCCGCCTCTGGGCGACCGCTGCCTATGCTGACGGCGCTCTGGGTTACCTCGGCAGCGTTGCTTCGCCCCTCGGCGGTCTGGGCCTCGGTCAGACCAACGCCTATGTTGTGCCGCTCGGTGGTGGCAACTTCGACCTGAAGACCTCGTCCGGCTGGGCGATTTCGGGTGGTGGTTCGTTCTGGTTCACCCCGACCCTGCGTTCGCACATCACCGTTGGTTATGTTGACATCGACTCGCCGTTCCTCAACGCTGGCGGTATCGCCACCGCTGACTACGGTCAGGTCACCGCTGCCGCGAACATCGTGTACTCGCCGGTTGCGAACCTCGATCTCGGTCTCGAAGTCTTCTACCAGGCCATCACCCACGACAAGTTCGTCGGCGTGATCCCGGCCACCACGGACGATGACCGCTTCGGCGCCATCGCTCGTATCGAGCGTCGCTTCTGATAATTTCTTATCGGTAAGCTGAAGAGCCCCGGCGGAATTCCGCCGGGGCTTTTTTTATTGTCTCACGGCATATTGGATGTCTTCCGCTGTATTTGATGAATACTTTCGGTGCTGCTTTAATGGGCGAAGTGCTCAAAAGTAAGTCACAAGATTGATGTGGCTTGTTTGTAACGGTCGCCCTGTAAAGTTTCGATATTGCCCTGATCAATGCTTGGAATCGTTGCGGCTAAGAGAGACTTACGTATTCTGGACTTGCCGGATCACACATGTCGGTGGGGCATGTTTCGGCATAGAGGTCTGGGGCGGGTGCTAACCGTCGAACCTGACCGTTCAACGGAGATTATCAAATGACGATCATCAGGAATGCACTCTTGGGGTCCGCCGCTCTGCTCGCAACGGGTGTTGCCGCTCAGGCCGCTGACCTCCCCCTTGCGGAGCCTGTCGAATATGTTCGCATCTGCGACACATGGGGCGCGGGCTATTTCTACATCCCCGGCACGCAGACCTGCCTGCAGATCTCGGGTTACGTCCGTTCCGATCTGCGCTATGCGGAGCCGGTTGTCCGCGGCGACGATACCGTCTTCTTCCGCAACCGCGCACGCCTCAACTTCGATGCCCGCACTCAGACTGAGATCGGCACCCTGCGCTCATACATGCGCCTTCAGGGCGACTGGTCGAACAACGGTGGTCCGAACTCCTCACCGTTCGGCGGCGGCGGCGACGCTTCTGGCGTTTACGTGGAGCAGGCATTCGTCCAGTTCGCCGGTGTCACCGCCGGTCTGACGAACTCCTTCTTTGATTTCTATGCCAGCGCCAACATCCTCGACTACATCGCCGGTTCGGACATCGTCACCAACCTCGTCGGCTACACCGCGACCTTCGGATCGGGCTTTTCCGCTTCGCTCGCCATCGAGGATCGCAGCCCGCGTGAATACAAGCTCGGCCCCGTTGCCGGCACGAGCCTCCCCGACGTGGTGGCCCGCATCCGTGTCGATCAGGCCTGGGGTGCGGCACAGCTCTCTGGCGCCGTACACCAGCTTCGCGACAACACCGTCGTTCTCGGCCAGTGGATCGGCACCGATACCGATTATGGCTTCGCCATTCAGGGTGGCGTGACGGTCAATCTGCCGTTCTTCGCCGCAGGCGATACGCTGACCCTGCAGGCGGCCTACGCGGATGGCGCGATCAGCTATCTCGGCGCCTACGATCGCTTCGGCCTTGCTCCGACGGACGCGACCCTTGTTGCCGGACCCGATTTCGACACCTCGCGTGGTTTCTCGGTGGTGGGTGAGCTGCTCCACTACTGGACCCCGACCCTGCGTTCCGCCCTGGCCGCCAGCTATGTCGACATCGACGCGACCACCAATCTCATCGGTGTCGACGACTACCGTGAGTTCACCGTGGTCGGCAATATCGTCTGGTCGCCGGTCGCCAATCTCGATCTCGGCCTTGAGGTGGCATACACCAACGTCGACGCTGAAATCGGCGGCTTCGACGCCACTCCGGGTGTTGACAGCGATGCCTTCGTCGGTCTCGCGCGCATTCAGCGCAACTTCTGATCCGAGACATAAACGAGAATGGAAAACCCCCGGTCATGCCGGGGGTTTTATTTTTGGTTTAATGGCAGTCGATAACCTATTGGCTGAAATAGCTATTCAATCTGCGATTCCGCCAATGAAATCCGTGATGCGGCGGATACTGGCCTGATCCCGCAGCAGCGGTGCGTGGCCTTCATCACGCACCCGATGAATATCGAGGTCCGGATGATGGGCCTTCATGTCGTCCAGCGTGTCTTCCGACAGTATGTCCGAATGCTCGCCCCGGATGGCCAGGACCGGAACAGGTCTCAGACCCTCGAACAGATGCCAGAGCACGGGCAGCGGCTTTTCCAGGTCCATGGCGTCGACCGTCTTCAGAAGCGCGGGATCATAGGCAAGTTCAAGCCTTCCATCGTTCTCGCGCCAGGTCAGGCGGGCGATGTCTTCCCATTCCTTCGCGGTGATGCGCGGAAACTGGCTGTCTGAAATACGCCGCAGAATGTCGCCGGCCTCCGGCCAGTTGCGCGGCGAGGGCAGGCGTCCGACATAGCCGCGAATGCGCAGCAGGCCCTGGACCTCGATTACGGGCCCGATGTCGTTCAGCACAACGCCGGCGAGCAGTGTCGGCCGCGCCGCCGCCATAGCCATGGCGATCAGTCCGCCGCGCGACGTCCCCACGATGACGGCCCTCGAAATGCCCAGCGCATCCAGAACCGAAAGAACATCCTCCAGTTCGATGCGCAGGTCATAACGGCGCCAGTCGGCATCGCGGTCTGACAGGCCGCGCCCGCGATAGTCCAGCGCAAGCACGCGGCGCGCTTGGGAAGCATGGCTGGCAATGGCCGTGGCAAGGGGTTCGAAATCCCGGGCGGTCCGTGCAAGCCCGGGCAGGCACACGACAGGGCACCCGGTTCCGGCCTGAGCCGGCCTGTAATCCCGGATGTGCAGCCTGAGGCCGTCGGGAGCCGACAGGAAGACGGATCGAACCTGAGAACGATCAGGTTGGACAGTCGTATCGGGCATGATGGTGCGTTTCGCCGAACTGGATACCATGCGGTGAAACTAGCCTGCGAACGGCGCCGGCGATAGCGGGATCACCGCCGGCTTCCGCGCAGATCCGCTTCCATGGGCTGGTTGGCCTTGGCGCCGAGCCGTGCGCGGTATACGCGCACGTTTTCCATCACGCGCTGCACATAGTTGCGGGTCTCGGTGAAGGGGATGCGCTCGACCCAGTCGATGGGGTCGATCCGGGGATCGCGCGGGTCGCCGTAGGCTTCCACCCACTGCCGGGCTCTCAGTGGGCCGGCGTTGTAGGCCACGAAGGTCAGGATATAGGAACCGTCATAGTTCGACGTCAGCTCGCCCAGATGGGCGGCGCCCAGCGTCGCATTATAGGCCGGATCGCTGGTCAGGCGCGCGGGCGTGAAGGCAATTCCGAATTTCTTGGCGGTCAGCTTGGCGGTTCCGGGCAGCATCTGCATCAGGCCGAGCGCCCCGGCATGGGACCGCGCGCTGGCGTGGAACAGGCTCTCCTGCCGTGCGATGGCGTAGACCAGAGGCAGTTCGACCGCCTGTCCCGCCGCCTGCATGCGCGGGATGCCGATGGTCGGATAGGCGACATCGTCCAGCGGATGCCCGGCCTGCGTCGCTTCCTTGCCGAGGAAGGTCATGGCGCGCGCATCGCTGTGCTTTTCCGCGATTCCCGCAAGCACGGTGTATTCCGCCGTCGTGTGGGCGCTAGCGGAGAGATCGCCGAACAGGCCCAGCGCCTCGTCCCGCCCGCCGGCGGCGTAGAGGATCGACAGCGCGCGGATGCCGGTCTTGCGCTCGTAAGCGGCGCGCTCACCCGCCGACAGCCTGGGTGCGCGCCGCAGGGCGACATCGCTGCGGCCGAGCTTGGCGAGCGCCGTCTGGCCGTAATAGGTCGTGGTGAATTGCGCCGCGCTCTCATAGAAGCCACGCGCACTTCCCACGTCGCCCATGGCCTCGGCGCTGCGGCCCTGCCAGTAGCGGGCGCGCGACAGGGTGATCGGTGTCGACCCGACCTTCTCGATCGCCGCGAAATGGCGAATGGCGGTTTTCGGGTCGTTCAGGAACCGCAGGGCGATCCAGCCGGCATGGAATTCGGCGTCGGCCACGTCGGCGGGCGCCGTCGAAACATGGGTGGCCACCACACGGTAGGCGGTGCGGGCGTCGCCCTTGTCCAGCAGTTCGCGTGCCAGCACACGGCGCTCGGTCCACCACTCGCGGCTGTCGATGATCGCGGCGGGATTGTTGGGAACCGCCAGCACAGCCTTGGCCGCATCCTGGAAATGATCGCCGCGCCGGCGGTGTTGCGCCAGGGCATGGAGGTAGCCGGGCTCCTTGCGCAGCGCGGAAGGCACGGCATCCAGCTTGGCGGCGGCATTCTTGGCGCGGGCGTTGACCGCGATGCGGGCTTCGGCGAGCGCGCGGTATCCGGACCCGGCACGGCCGGCCAATTTCAGGGCTTCCGCGGAACGGCCCCGATACAGCAGCCGTTCGGCCCGGTGGCGGAAGTCGGAGGCCGTGATCTGGGAGCCGAATTCGGACAGCACGTCCTGCTGCACGCTGTCGGGAAGGTCGCTCTCGCGCCAGACCGCACGGACATGCGCGGCGGCTCCGGCCTTGTTGCCCTGCGCCATCATGGCCCGCGCCACGGCGAGCCGCCCCATGGCGGTCGAGGGCGGCGTGCGGGAGAAGAAGGCCAGCGTCGTGCCGGGGTCGATCCGTTCCAGGTAAAGCGCTTCCTCGGCGCGGCGGCGCACCTGCGTGCTCGGCCAGTCGGGATAGCGGTGCAGGAAATCCGCCAGACGCGCAAAGCCCATCTGGCGGGAAGCGTAACGCACGGTCAGCCATTCGCCGAGCGCGCGCGCGGAGGGGTCGCGCAGCGAGGCCGAGATGGCGTTGGCGCCGGAAAGATCGCCCTTCTTGAGGGCGGCCATCAGATCGCGCACCTGTCCGGAGGACGCCGAAACCGGCGCGGAGGGCAGGGCAGGCGTCTGGGCGACGGGGATGTTTTCGCTGGCGGTGCTGGCGAGGGCCGAGGCGCGCGTGATACGGGAGGCGGCGACCGGCAGTGGCACGGATGTTTGGGCCGCCGACACGGTGCCGGGGCGCGGCGCGGGCAGGGGCGCTTTGGCAAGGGCGGATGTCGCCACGAGAAGCGCGAGGGTACTCGCCGCGGTTCGGCTCAACACGTTCGTCAGCTCCCGATGATGAATGGAAACCTTGCCCGTACTTAGTTTATGAAACGTAACCCCATCCCGTTTCCGATACTGTGGGAACACGGCGAAACTAAGGGCCGCAACGCCTGCGGTCAAAGGGGCTTTCCCCGCGCCCGGCGTGCGGTTATCAGTATCGACCTTCTTTCAACGCCGACCGCGCCGACATCCTGAGGATAGCAATCATGGCTCACCGTCCGCCCTTCACGGGTTCGATCACCGCGCTGGTGACACCGTTCCGCGACGGAGCCGTCGACGAGAAAGCCCTGCGCGCCTTCATCGGCTGGCAGATCGAGGAAGGCACCAATGGCTTCGTTCCGGTCGGCACCACCGGCGAAAGCCCGACGCTGAGCCACGACGAGCACAAGCGCGTGGTGGAAATCTGCATTGCCGAGACCGCCGGCCGTGTGCCGGTTATCGCGGGCGCCGGCTCCAATTCCACCAGCGAGGCGGTTGATTTCGCGCGCCATGCCGAAACGGCGGGTGCGGACGCCGTGCTCGTTGTCACGCCCTATTACAACAAGCCGACCCAGGAAGGGCTCTACCAGCACTTCAAGGCGGTCAACGACGCCATCGGCATCCCGATCATCATCTACAACATCCCGCCGCGCAGCGTGATCGACATGTCGGTCGAGACCATGGCCCGGCTTTACGAACTGCCGAACATCGCGGGCGTGAAGGACGCCACCGCCAATCTGGTCCGGCCGAGCCTCCAGCGCCAGGCCATGGGTCCGGACTTCAACCAGCTTTCGGGAGAGGACGGCACGGCGCTGGCCTTCATGGCCCATGGCGGCCACGGCTGCATCTCGGTGGTGTCCAACGTCGCGCCGCGCCTCTGCGCCGAATTCCAGGCCGCCTGCCTGAAGGGCGACTACAGGGCCGCCCTGGCGCTCCAGGACCGGCTGATGCCGCTCCACACCAATCTGTTCCTGGAGACCAACCCGGCGCCGACGAAATACGCCCTGTCGCTCTTGGGCCGCATGGAACCGGGGGTGCGCTTGCCGCTGGTGCCGGTCACCAGGCCGACACAGGATGCCGTCCGGGCCGCCATGGTCCATGCGGGCATCCTGAACGGATGATGTGATGGCCAAGAGTGACGATCCGTCGATCCGCATCATCGCGGACAACCGGCGTGCCCGCTTCGAATACGACATCAGGGACACCTTCGAGGCCGGCATCATGCTGACCGGCACGGAGGTGAAGAGCCTGCGCGCCGGGAAATCCACCATCGGGGAATCCTACGCCCAGGAGCGCGGCGGCGAACTGTGGCTCATCAACGCCTACATTCCTGAATACCTGGCCGGCAACCGCTTCAACCACGAGACCAAGCGGCCTCGCAAACTGCTGATGCACAAGCGCGAGATCGCCAAGCTCGCCGCCGCCGTGCAGCGCGAGGGCATGACGGTGGTGCCTCTGAAGCTCTATTTCAACGAAAAGGGCAAGGCCAAGGTCCAGATCGCCATCGCCAAGGGCCGCCAGAGCCATGACAAGCGCGAGGCCCTGAAGGAGCGCAGCTGGAACCGCGACAAGGCAAGGCTGCTGCGCGACAAGGGCTGAGGCCGGTCAAGACACGCGGCTTCATCCGTCCAGACGCCTTCCGCGCTATGCCAGGCGGCGGCCATGACGGAGTGAGACGGGCCCCCAGCTACTCCATGCCGATCCCGGTTTCGCGCTGGAACGCGATGAGATCGAGTGACGGCGCCGCATCGCGCCCCGCCAGATGCGTCAGAAGCCCGTGAACCTGTCCGCGATGGTGCGTCTGGTGGTTGAAGACATGCGTCAACGCCGAAGCCAGCGGCTGCCTGATCTCGCGCGGATTGTTGATCGGACTGTAGCGCAGTGTCCCGGCCAGCGCCTCGACCGTCAGCCCGTCGATCCAGGCTGCGATGCGCGCATCCTCCGCCTCCCGGGCCGCGCGCAAATCCGCAAATGCGTCGAACAGGATGGCGTCGAGCCGGTCCGGCGCATCGCCCGCGCCGGTGAAGCGGCGCATCCAGATGCGGTCGGTGGCAAGCAGATGGTTCAGCGTTCCATGCACCGAGCCGAAAAAGGCCCCCGCATCATGCCGGTAATCCGCATCGGAAAGCCGCGCCGCCGCTTCGTAGAGCAACGCATTCGCCCAGGCATTGTAGCGGGCGAACATGGCGTAATGCGTGCGGTCGGGCATGCCTGAAAATGTCCTAGTCAACGGCGCGGACCAGATAGTTGCGTGCGCCCGCGCGTTCGAACAGCGTGCTCATGACATTGACGCCGAGGCAATCCTTGAGGTGCGCCGCGGCGTTGCGGAGCTGGGTGGATTCACTTTCTGAAATCTCGAAGGTAAAGCTCCTGGCCAGTCGGCTGTTCTTGATTCGGCTCGTCAGCGACACCGAGTAAGTGCCCGGCAACCATATGAAATTATTGCTGAAATAACTCTCTATGTCGGCCACCAGCGGCTCTGGAAGGGACGGCGCCATCTGGCACAGGCTCACCGCGTTGACGCCGTGGTCGCGCGCCAGCCTTGTGGTGAGGCCGATGAACTTGTCGTCGCTTTCGGCGAAGACATAGATCTGTTGCTGGCTCTCCTGCGGCCTGACCTCGAGGATCGGCACGATGCCCGCGACGGGCGTCTTGAGGTAGCGCGGGTCCATGGTGGGCGAGGGGAAGCCATAGGACGGATAGAGGATGTGCTCGGCCTTGGGATCGCTGGTGCGCTTCACGGAGAGACGGATATCCTCGAACAGAACGGTCTCCGCGCCGGGGTTCATGAGTTCGAAATTGAGATAGACCAGCGGCTGGCCGAGCATGCTGGCGATCATGCTGTGGTCTTTGAGTGTGATGCCATTGTCCGAGGTCAACGGCACCTGCGCCAGCGTGAGGGTGTGGAATCCCTCGGCGGAGGCGAACTCCTGCGCGAGGGCCGCATAGCCCGGCGCGGTGACGCGCAGCCGGTAGCTGCCGGCGCGGCGCGATGAGGGCACGAGGATGTTGAAGGTGCCGTCGTCCGCCGTGGCGAAGCGGCCGACGCCCTCCACGTCGATGGTGGCGAACTTCAGGCGTTGGCCGTTGTCGCCACGCGCCTCACCGCGAATCTGGTCCTCCGCGCCGAGGTAGGTTTCGATCAGGCTGGTGGAGTTGGCGAGCAGCGACAGGATCAGCACGCTGGCGAAGGTCAGGTAGATGAACTTGGTGCGCTCGCCCGAGGTCAGCTTCTTGCGCAGGACGAAGTAGAGTCCGTTGCCGATGATGAGCGCAAACAGGGCGAGCAACGCCAGAGGCGTCGTCACGGAAGAGATGATATCGGCCACGGTGCCCCCCGGCAGTGTTGGCGGATTGATATGCGCCACACAGTGCTTCGGAACCGCACGCTCCGCAAGATGTCGCACCGTCTTGCCGCTGCCGAACAGCGCCGTTATACACGCGCTTCCCATTCAACACACGGAACGACATTTCATGGCCACTGAGCGCACTTTCTCGATCATCAAACCCGACGCGACCCGCCGCAACATCACCGGCAAGATCATCGACCGCATCGAGAGCTCTGGCTTGCGTGTGATCGCCTCCAAGCGCCTTCAGCTGACCAAGGCGCAGGCCGAGGGCTTCTATGCGGTTCACAAGGAGCGGCCCTTCTTCAACGACCTCGTCTCCTTCATGATCTCCGGCCCCGTCGTCGTGCAGGTCCTGGAGGGCGAGAACGCCGTCGCCAAATACCGTGAAGTCATGGGCGCCACCAACCCGGCCAACGCCGACGCCGGCACCATCCGTAAGGACTTCGCGGAATCCATCGAGGCGAACTCCGTCCACGGCTCCGATGCCCAGGACACCGCGAAGGAAGAGATCGCCTATTTCTTCAAGGACGAAGAGATCGTCGGCTGATCGTCGACGCCCTGTCCCATGCCAAAGGGCGCTGCCATGCAGCGCCCTTTTTGTTTATGGCCGTGAACCCGGCAGGTCAGGCCGCGAACCTGACGCCCTTCGCGAGCTTGTCCGGGTCGGTTATGCCCTGGCTGGCGAGCCGCCTCTTCGCCGCGTCCTTGTCGTTGCCCTGGGCCGAGACATAGAAGGAGAGGGACTTCCACAGGTGCGTCAGGTCGAGCGCGTTGAACACGCCATCGGAGCGGTATTTTATGCCGAACTTCTGGATGTCCGTGATGCCCAGGCGAACGAGCTTCTGCTTGATGCCGTCCGTTCCGCCGGTGAAGTAATCCTCGACCAGCCGGATGAAGGTACGGGGTCTGATAGGCTCCGTTTTCCGGCTTTTCAGGTTGACGCCCTCGGCGAATTTGTCGGGATCGGTGATCCCGTGGCTGGCGAGCCGTCTTTTGGCTGCGGCCTTGTCTTCGCCCTCAGCCGAAAGATAGTAGGCCACGGCCTTCACGATGTTGTCGAAGTCCTGCATGTTGAACGTGCCGTCGACGCGATACTTGTCGTCGAACTTGCCGAGATCGGTGATGCCGAGCGCCTTGAGTTTCTCGGCGATCTGATGACGGCGTTTCTGCGGGGCGCAGTCGTCGAAATATTCCTCGATCAGCTTGACGAAGGTGTCGGGCTTGATCTTCTCGATCACCTCTTTCAGGTCCACCGACCTGGCCAGTTTATCCGGATCGCTGACCCCATGCTCAAGGAGCCGTCGTTTGGCAGCAGCCTTGTCCTCATCACCGTCCGCTGACAGATAAAAGTCGACCGCTTTGGCCAGAGTGGTCATATCGGCCGCGTCGAAGCTTCCGTCCAGCAAGTATTTCCGCCGAAACTGCTCGAGGTTGGTGATGCCCATACCATGGAGCTTGCTTCTGATCTCGTTCTTGCGCTTGGTGTGCGTGCCGGCGGCGAAATACTCTTCGATCAATTTGATGAAGGTGCCGGTCTTCATGCGCTCCGCCACCGGCACATTCAGATCCACGCCCTGGGCAAGCTTCTCGGGTCCGGTGACGCCATAGGAGGCAAGCTTGGCCTTGGCTTCGGCCTTGTCCTGGCCGGTCGCCGACTGGTAGTCGTCGAGCGTCTTTGCCAGCTTTTGGAAGTCCTTGTCCGTGAAGCGGCCATCGTAGCGGAAGACATTGTCGAAGGCGTCGAGATCGGTGATGCCGAGTTCCTCGAGCTTGCTCTTGATCTCCTGACGGCGCGCCGTGGACGTCCCGTCCGCGAAGTAGTCTTCGATCATCTTGATGAAGGTCGCGGCTTTCAGGCGTTCGAGGGGTTTGCGCTCGAATTCCACGCCCTTGGCGAGTTTCTCGGGAGACGTGATGCCGTGTTGCGCCAGCCGCCGGCCGGCGTCCGCCTTTTCCTCGCCTTCAGCCGACAGGTAGAAGTTGATCGCCTTTGTGAGGTTGTTCATGTCGGTGGTGTCGAACCTGCCATCCGCGCGGTACTTCGCGCTGAATTTGGACAGGTCGGTGATGCCGAGCCCGGCCAGTTTATCTTCGATCTCGCCTTTGCGCCCGCAGGTCGTGCCGGCGGCGAAATACTCCTCGATCAGTTTGATGAAGGCGGCGGGCTTCATCCGCGCGTCATCATCCTTCCGCAGGACGACGCCGTGGTTCAGTGCCTCGGGGTCGGTTATGCCGTGCGATGCGAGGCGCCGTCCGGCGTCCTCCCTGTCGGATCCCGTGGCGGACAGATAATAGGCGACGGATTTGGCGATATTCGCCATGTCCGCGGCATCGAACTTTCCATCGGCGCGGTATTTCGCGGCGAACTTGTCGATGT
The DNA here is from genome assembly GCA_040394255.1 of Agaricicola taiwanensis. Taxonomy (GTDB): domain Bacteria; phylum Pseudomonadota; class Alphaproteobacteria; order Rhizobiales; family Methylopilaceae; genus Agaricicola; species Agaricicola taiwanensis_A. Next base: position 10,949 of record JBEBSP010000070.1, read on the forward strand.
CGGTGATCCCGATGCTCTTGAGCTTGTCCTTGATTTCTTCCTTGCGCTCGCACGACGTGCCGCAGGCGAAATACTCTTCGACCAGCGTGATGAAGGCGTCCGCCTTGATCCGGTCGACCGGTTTGGGCGCAAAGTTCACGCCGGATGAAAGCTTGTCGGGGTCGGTAATCCCGAAGGCCGCCAGCTCGCGCCTTGCCTGCGCTTTCGCATGGCCGGTCGCGGATCGGTAGCGCTCGAGGCTCGCGGACAGCCGGTCGAGATCCTTTTGAGTGAAGCGGCCGTCGAAGCGGAACGCATCGTCGAATGTGTCAAGATCGGTGATGCCCAATGCGGCCAGCTGCTTCTGGATATCCGTCTTGCGGCGGGATGATGTCTCGTCGGAGAAGAATTCCTCGATCAGTTTGATGAAGGTCTCGGATTTCAGCCGGTTGCCGCATGTGCCCTTGATGCCGAGCGTCCGCGCCAGCCTGTCCGGGTCGCCTATGCCAAACGAGGCCAGGCGCTTCTTGGCGGATGATTTCTCTTCGCCGACGGCGGCGATGTAATAGGCGAGGGAATTGGCGACATTGGACATGTCGGTGGTGCTGAAACTGCCATCAAACCGGAACTTATTGTCGATCTTGTCCAGGTCCGTGATGCCGAAGGATGCCAGCTTGCCCTTTATGCAATCTTTCTGCGCTTCGCTGGTGTTGTCATCGAAATAGTCTTCGATCAGCGATATGATTTCTTTGGATGTGGCTTCCTTCCGGCCTCTTTCCGGGCGCTGATGTTCGGAAGGGACTTCGTTGCGAGATCGGCGGCATCCGATCACGAATTCGAATTCATTTCCGCTTCCCCGACGTGGGGGGAGATGGCCTCCAGGAGGACAGTGGGTGTTGTCGTCATACACACGTGATGAGTCGCATGTCTCTACGCTCGACGTCATGGTCGACACCTCCCTCATTATTATTTTTTAGCTCATCCATAAGGACGGCGAAGGCAAGTGTACTATGAATATTTTGGCGATCAATAAAAACAACGCAGGTCGTTTCTTATGAAACGACCTGCGTTGAAATCACAGAGAAAGGATTTGAAAGAGGCAGTATCAGACACTGAAGTTGGAAATAGAGTAGATTTCAGCTTCGATTTCGGAGTTTGTCTTGGGACGCTGCCATGGTGGGGGGGTATTGCCAGGCTTGGGTTCCGGCCCGGGGACAGCCGATTTAACCACCACCGGCGGCTCTATAACCGGTGGGGGTGAAGAAGCCGTCAAGCGTGGGTCTGTCTTGATGCCCAAGGAGTCCAGTGTTGGCCTGAGAACTTCGATTTCGGCCCGGAAAACGGCTTTCTCGGCCTCGGTCGTTGTGGGGTCTTCGAGAGCCTCTACCCTGCGATTATACTCGCCTTCCCACACATTGTTTGATGTGCTCTCGACCATAGGTCACCCTCTAGTATGAATGTTAATGTAGTTGATGTGTTAACGTGAACTGATAATAGGGCAATTCAATATCAAAGTAATTACAAGTCTTTATTTACCATTAACGCAGATGGATCGCAATTACGAGGGATCCGGTTCAACCAACGAAAAAGCTGCCGCCAGACTCTGGCGGCAGCTTTCGTGAATTCTATGAAGTGGCTGAAAGTCCTTATGAATCAGTGCCGCTGGGCAGAAAGATATCAGTCATTTCGAGTGGTGTTGATAGGCGGCGGAACCGGGGAGTGTCCTGATCGCCATCGCCGCCTGTGCCGCCGGTCTTATCTGGATTGATGGAAGCCTTGATGTTGAATGGACCAACCCACTCAATTGTCTCCGTGACTTCAGGGCTTGGCTTAAATGTGTAAGCCGGATTGTCAGCGGGTCCACTCGGCACAACATAAGAGAATGAGGCGGGACCGCTCGTGCTGTCAGGACCGCTTGTGCTGTCGGGACCGCTCGTGCTGTCGGGGCCGCTCGTGCTGTCGG
>JBEBSP010000071.1:0-12750 GCA_040394255.1 Agaricicola taiwanensis
GTCACGCCCAGCCGCTCCTTGATGCCCCGGTTGGCGACGCGCTTGTTCTCGTCCCAGAAGGTCCGCGCCATGTCCGACAGTTCAGCCTCGTCGAACGGCACGGCGGGCGGCGGCTCGACGCCCATCAGCCGCGCGGCGAAGGTCACCACGTCCTGCGGCGGGGCGGGCTCGTCGTCGGTGACGTTCCACACCGATCCGGCCGAAGGTTGCGCCAGCGCGGCGGCCACCGTGTCGGCGAGGTCGTCCACATGGATGCGGCTGAAGACCTGTCCCGGCTTGACGATGCGTTTCGCCTTGCCCTCGCGCAGCTGGACCAGGGTGTTGCGCCCCGGCCCGTAGATGCCGGGCAGGCGGAATCTCACGGAGGCCGCGCCGTGCAGATCCGCGAAGGCATGCCACAGACCTTCCGCCGCCAGCCGTCGCGCGCCACGCGTGCCCGTCGGCGCGGGTTCGGTGTCCTCGTCGACCCAGCCGCCCAGCCGGTCGCCGTAGACGCCGGTGGTCGAGAGATAGCCCACGACGGCGAGATTGGGCGAGCGCGCCAGCTCCGGCGCGAGCACGGCCAGCGCCGGATCGCCGCTGTCCTTCGGCGGGATCGACGACACCACATGCGTCACCGGGCGCAGCGCCACGGCGAAGTCGGGGCTGACGGAATTGCCGTCGAACAGATAGGCGTCGAGCCCGCGGGTCCGCAGTTCCGCGACCTTCTCCGCCGTGCGCGCGGTGGCGATCACCCGGCCGTAGGCCTCGCCATGGCGCGTGGCGATGCGTTCGGCGGCATAGCCATGCCCGAGAAGCAGCAGCGTGGTCATGCGGCGGGTTTAGACCACTCCGCCCTCACGTCCAAATCGTCTTCCCGCGGGCAGTGGATATCGGCCAGCGCCGCGAAGGCGTCGGGGGCCATCAGCCGCGACAGCGCCCAGACCGCCGCGCCGCGCACCAGCGGCGAGGGATCGCGGATCAGCCGCGCCACCGGATCGGTGAGTGCGGGATCGGCGGAATTGCCGGCGGCGATGGCGACGTTGCGCAGGAAACGGTCGCGGCCGATGCGCTTCACCGGGCTCTTGCGGAACAGCGCGCGGAAGGCCGCATCGTCCAGCGCCAGCAGCTCGGCGAGGGAAGGGGCGTCCAGTTCCGGCCGCCCGCGCAGCCGGATCTCGCGCGCCTCGACCGCGAACTTGTTCCACGGGCAGGCTGCGAGGCAGTCGTCGCAGCCGTAGATGCGGTTGCCGATGCCCGCGCGGAACTCGTCCGGGATCGGCCCCTTGTGCTCGATGGTGAGGTAGGAGATGCAGCGGCGCGCGTCGAGCCTGTAGGGGGCGGGGAAGGCATCGGTCGGGCAGGCGTCGAGGCAGGCCCGGCACGAGCCGCAATGGTCGCGCTCGCCCTCGTCGGCGGGCAGTTCCAGTGTGCTGAAGATCGAGCCGAGGAACAGCCAGGAGCCGAATTCGCGCGACACGAGGTTGGTGTGCTTGCCCTGCCAGCCGAGACCGGAGGCGGCGGCAAGCGGCTTTTCCATCACCGGCGCGGTGTCCACGAACACCTTGACCTCCGCGCCGCCCGTATGGGCGAACCATTGGGCGAGGCGCTTCAGCTTGCCCTTGACGACCTCATGGTAGTCGTCGCCCTGGGCGTAGACCGAGATGTGGCCGCGGTCCTTGAGGATGAGGTTGCCGCGCGGGTCGCGCGCCGGGCCGTAGTTCTGGCCCAGCATGATGACCGAGCGCGCCTCCGGCCACAGCGCCGTGGGATCGCCGCGCCAGTGGGCGCGGTCCTCCATCCAGTCCATGGTGCCGTGGTGGCCCGCGTCCAGGAAGGAGGCGAGGCCGCCGCGCGCATGGGGGATGGCGCCGGGCCGCGTGACGCGCACCACGTCGAAGTCCTCGGCTTCGGCGCGGGCGATGAGCTTTTCCTTGAGGGCGTCGGGCGTCAGAAGTCCAGGTCCGCGTAGGCGTCCGGCGGGGCGATCCCCGCGATCCGGTCGTTCAGCAGCGTGCGGAAGGCCGGGCGCGATTTCACCCGTGCATACCAGTCCTTCGCCCGTGCGTCCTCGTCCCATGGGGTGTCGCCCAGATAGTCCGTTACCGAAAGATGCGCCGCGGCGGCGAGATCGGCATAGGTCAGCTTCTCGCCGGCCAGCCAGTGCCGCCGCGCCACCAGGTGGCCGATGTACTGCATATGGTAGCGGATGTTGGTGCGCGCCGCACGGATTCCGGCCGGGTTCGGCGCGCCGCCGCCCAGCTCCGCCGGCATGAAGCGCTTGTAGGCCTTCTCATGCACGAGATTGAGCGAGACTTCCTCGAAGAACTTGACGTTGAACCAGTCCACCAGCCGCCGCACCTCGACCCGCTCCTGCGGGTTGTCGGGCAGCAGCCTGTGCTCGCCCAGCGCCAGCCCGCGCGTCTCGTCCAGCCATTCGGCGATGATGGCGGCTCCCGGCACGGAGGCCATCTGCTCCTCCACCAGCACGGGCGTGGTGCCCGCCGGGTTGAGGATCAGGAACTCGCGCCGCCGCTCCCAGGTCTTTTCCTCGATCAGGTCCGGCTCGATGCCGAGTTCCCCCAGGATGAGACGCACGAACCGCGAATGCGGGCACAGGGGGTGATGATAAAGTATGGACATGAACCGGTGGAATGGAAGGTGCGGTGGGTATCCAAGGTGGCGCGAGCCGCATGTCCCGTATAGAACCGCGCCCCGGTACCGGCAACCCGAATCGGCTGCTTTCCTCATATTCAAAAGGATAAAGACCCGTGGACTATGGCCGTATCGTGGAGGCCCTGTTTCTGGGCCTCGTGGAAGGACTGACCGAGTTCATTCCCGTGTCCTCGACCGGGCATCTCCTGCTGCTGACCCACTTCATGGGCTTTTCCACCAGCGGCAAGACCTTCGAGGTGCTGATCCAGCTCGGCGCGATCCTGGCGATCCTGTCGGTCTATGCCGCGCGGCTGACCACCGTCGCGCTGCGCCTGCCCACCGACCCCGACGCGCGGCGGTTCGTCATCGGCGTGCTCGTCGCCTTCCTGCCGGCGGCGGTGATCGGCGCGCTCGCCCACGGCTTCATCAAGAGCGTGCTGTTCGAGAGCCCGGCGCTGATCTGCGTCGCCCTCATCGTCGGCGGCGTGGCGCTTCTGGCGATCGACCGGCGCGAGGTGACGCCGCGCCACACCGACGCCATGCGCTACCCGGTGCGCCTGTGCCTCGCCATCGGCTTCTGCCAGGTGCTGGCCATGATCCCCGGCGTCTCGCGCTCGGGCGCGACCATCGGCGGCGCGCTGCTCATGGGCTGCGACAAGCGCTCGGCGGCGGAGTTTTCCTTCTTCCTCGCCATGCCGACCATGGCGGGCGCCTTCGCCTACGACCTCTATAAGAACCGCGACGTCATCACCCTGGATGACGCCTGGATCATCGGCGCGGGCTTCCTCGCCGCCTTCGTGGCGGGCGTCTTCGTGGTGCGGATGCTGCTGGACTTCGTCTCGCGCCGGGGCTTCGCCCCCTTCGCCTGGTGGCGCATAGCCGTCGGGATCGTGGGACTGGTGGCCTTGGCGCTGGTGGGGTGAAGCTTTCCAGCCCCCGGAGCGCGCCCAAACGGGGCTGGCTTGCGAAACGCTACCGCACCGGCTGCTGCGTCCGGTCCTTGTTGCGCTTGTCGGCGACATAGCTCTGGCCGTTCGCGGCCTTCACGATCTCGAACAGGCCGGTGGCGGCAAAGAGCGCGGGAAAGTTCTTCACGCCATAATTGCGCGGATCGATCGGCGCTTGCCGCTTGGCCGCGCTTCCCGCGTCCGACATGGCCGCCCACCCGTCCTCATGCGCTGCCGCTTCCACCGCGCCACGTAGGATCGTCACGAGCACCGCGTCCTGCGACAGCGGCTTGCCCGCCTGCCTGTCCCCTGACTTGGCCTCGGGCGCTGCCTTGGACTTGGCGGCCGATGACACCTTGGTTTCCGGCTTGGCGGCGGTGCCCGCCGGAGCAACCGGCTGCGAAGGACCGTCCAGGGTGTCGAGAAAGAGGAAGGTGGTGCAGGCGTTGACGAACGGCTTCGGCGTCTTGCGCTCGCCGAAGCCGTAGACCTCATGCCCGTTGGCCTTCAGCTGCATCACCAGCGGCGTGAAATCCGCGTCGCTCGATGCGAGGCAGAAGGCATCGGGCTTCTGCGTATAAAGCAGTTCCATCGCGTCGATCACGAGCGCGATGTCGGTCGCGTTCTTGCCCGCCGAATAGGTGAACTGCTGGATCGGCCGTATGGCGAAATCGTGCAGCTTGTCTTTCCAGCCCTTGAGGCTTGTGCTCGCCCAATCGCCATAGGCGCGACGGATGTTGGCCGTGCCGTATTTCGAGAGTTCCGCCAGCATTGCCGCGATCTTGCTGTGCGACACGTTGTCGGCATCGATCAGCAATGCGATCCGGCGGTCCGATGTGCCGTGCGTCTGGTCTTCGGTCTTCATCGGTTCACCCATCCGCACGATAGCGCCAATCCGGTTGCTTGGGTCCGGGTGGCGACGAAGGTCCTTGACGAAGGACGGCCTTCCATTCCGTTCTTCACGCCTCGGGCGCGCGCTCGAACTGGCCGGACTTGCGGAAGCGGTAGAGATAGCTCGGCACCACCGCCTCGATGGCGGTCGGCACGATGCCGAGCCCCTCGAAGCTCCGCTTCTGCGCGATGGCCTCGGCGGAGACCACGTTGTCGGTCTTCAGCAGCTCGACCTGATCGGTGGTGATGAGCGGCTTCGGCAGCAGTTGCAGGACTGCGGCCTGCATTTTCATCACCGCGAAGGGCACCGGCGCCAGCAGGCGCTTCCGATAGGTGACCTTGAGGATATACTCGATCAGTTCGCGGAAGGTCCTCACCTCCGGCCCACCCAGCTCGATGGTCGAGCCCTGCTTGATCCGCCCGTCGACGCCGAGCGCGACAGCCCGGGCCACATCGCCGACGAACACCGGCTGGAAGCGGGTCGCCCCGCCGCCGATCAGCGGCAGAACGGGCGAGATGCGCGCCATGGCGGCGAAGCGGTTGAAGAAATCGTCCTCGGGTCCGAACACGATGGAGGGGCGCAGGATCACGGCATTCGGGAAGGCCGCCACGACGCCGGCCTCGCCTTCGGCCTTGCTGCGGGCATAGGCGGACCGCGAGCCCGCATCCGCGCCGATGGCTGACATATGGACGAGGCTTTTCGCCCCGGCCTCGCGGGCCGCGACCGCGATCATGCGCGCGCCGAAAGCCTGCACGGCGTCGAAGCTCTGGCGGCCGGACGGCGCGAGGACGCCGACGAGGTTGACGACGGCCTCGGACCCTTCCGCGGCGCGCAGCACCGAATCGCGATAGCGCACATTGGCCTGTACGGCGTGGATCTGGCCGACGGCGCCCAGCGGCTGGAGATGGGTGGCGAGATCGGGCCGCCGCACCGCGACCCTGATGCGCCATCCCTGCCGGGCCAGCTCGCGCACCACGTGGCGGCCGATGAAGCCCGAGCCGCCATAGACTGTCACCAGTCGATCCGAAACCGCAGCTCTCATGACGTGGCCCTTGTGTCTCTTGCGCGCAAATGACGTTCGTCACGATGTCCTAGTTCAGGTATGGCCGAGCGTCCAGAGGAACGGGGCGCGATGTCGCGCCGCGCCCCTCGTTGACAGGCCCCATGCAGCGCCTTATGGAGTGCGGCAATGCCCAGGTGGCGGAATTGGTAGACGCGCACGGTTCAGGTCCGTGTGACGCGAGTCGTGGAGGTTCGAGTCCTCTCCTGGGCACCACAGTTTTGAGGCGGCGCATGTCTACCGCGCCCCGCCCTTCCCGCCAGACGCCACAGGCACCCCATGACCATCCGCTTGCATCAGGGCGATCTGCCCGACGGCCTCACCTTCTCCGGTGCCGTGGCGATCGACACCGAGACCCTCGGCCTCAACCCCAACCGCGACCGGCTCTGCCTCGTGCAGCTCTCGTCGGGCGACGGCACCGCCGAGCTGGTTCAGATCCGGCAAGGCCAGCCGGTGCCGAAAAACCTCGTGGCGCTGCTGCGCGACCGCTCCGTGGTGAAGATTTTTCACTTCGCCCGTTTTGATGTCGGCGTGCTGTTCAAGGCCTTCGGCGTCATGCCGGAGCCGGTCTGGTGCACCAAGATCGCCTCGAAGCTGGTGCGCACCTACACCGACCGTCACGGCCTGAAGGATCTGACCCGCGAGCTGCTCAACATCGAGATTTCCAAGCAGCAGCAGTCGTCCGACTGGGGCGCCGCCACCCTTAGCGACGCCCAGCTGTCCTATGCCGCCTCCGACGTGCTGCATCTGCACGCGCTGAAGGCCAGGCTGGAAGAGCGTCTGGCGCGCGAGGGGCGGACCGCCTTCGCCGACGCCTGTTTCGCCTTCCTCCCCATTCGTTCGGCCCTTGATCTTGCCGGATTTGAAGGCGAAGACATATTTGCGCATTCATAGAGACTGTCCGAGAATGGGCCAGGCCGTTTGCAGCCCGGCGCCCATCCTCGAACAGGCCCTGGGCGCGTATGGGGCATGATGCCTCGTGCCGGAGCATTTTCAGCAAAAGCGGATTTTCGATTTTTGCGTCAGGAAAATGCGCTAGAACAACGAGCTGAGGCATATCCGATGAACCTGTGTTCGCCGCATATGCCTCAGGTATGAACGGTCATGAACAGCACGACGCTTGTCCTCGACGATCATCCCCATGCGCGCCTGGCGGATTTCCGGGCGGCGCAGCGGCATTCGCGCACCGTGGGCTGGCTCCGCCGCCTGGTGCCGGGGCTTGCCGTCGCCCTGATCGCCGGCTTCCTGGCGATCTCGCTGCTCGACATGCGCTCGCTGACCGAGCCGGTCTTCGATCCTTCCGCCACGGCGGTGTCCGGCTCCACCATCACCATGGAGCAGCCCCGGCTGTCCGGCTACAACAGCCAGCGCCGGGCCTATGAGGTCATCGCCACCCGCGCCGAGCAGGACATCGGCGCGCCGCAGAAGATCGACCTCAACCAGCTGGCCGCGCGCATGCAGCTGGAAGGCGACGGCTGGGCGCGGCTGGAATCCAACCAGGGCCTGTTCGACAGCGACAGCCAGATGCTGAGGCTCAACAAGGATGTCGTCGTGACGTCCAACACCGGCTACAAGGCCGACATGAATTCGGCGGACGTCAACCTGGAGGCGGGACACGTCGTGTCCAACGAGCCGGTCAAGGTGACGCTCGATGCCGGGACGCTGAACGCCGACCGCATGGAAATCCTGAATGGCGGCGATCTCATCATCTTCCAGGGGCGGGTTCGCATGAACCTCAAGCCGGCCAAACCGGCCGCCAAGGGCAACAAGGGCGCGACATGACGGCAAAGACGCTTTTCGGCGCCCTCGCGGCGCTTCTCCTGGCCATCGCCACGGCTCAGGCGCAGACCGTGACCAACGCCTTCGACGGTTTTTCCAACAATTCCGACGAGCCGGTCGACATCGAGGCCGACCGCCTGGACGTGCGCGACAAGGACCAGGCCGCGGTCTTCACCGGCAAGGTCGTCGTCACGCAAGGGGATTCGCGGCTGGAGACCAAGGCCCTGACGGTGTTCTACACCGGCGGCGCCACCGCCCAGTCGCCGGCCAGCTCGCGCTCCATCCGCCGGCTGGAGGCCGACGGCGGCGTGGTGGTGACCTCCAAGGACCAGAAGGCGACCGGCGCCAGCGGCGTGTTCGACATGGCGGCCAACACCATCGTGATGACCGGCGGCGTCATGGTCTCGCAGGGGCCGAACGTGATTCGGGGCGACCGTCTGTTCGTCGACCTGACGAAACAGACCTCGCGCATGGAGACCGGCGGCGGCACCGGGCGCGTGCGCGGCCTGTTCCTGCCCAACAAGGGCGCGCCCGGCGCGCCGAAGCCCAATGCCCCCAGGAACTGACCCCCTTCATCCTGCCGGAGACGGACGATTCTAGCGCGCGGCTTTTCCCTGTTCGGACGATCCTCGCCCGGCGCTTCGGCGTTCCGGGACGGGGACGGCGTCGAGCATGTCACCGACCTCGGTGCGGATGTCCTTGCCGCGCAGGGGCTTGCCAAGAGCTACCGCAAGCGGACCGTCGTGCATGACGTCAGCCTCTATGTACGGCGCGGTGAGGCGGTTGGCCTGCTCGGCCCCAACGGCGCGGGCAAGACCACGGTCTTCTACATGATAACCGGTCTCGTCAGCGCCGATCGCGGGCGGATCGAGCTGGGCGGTTTCGACGTCACGCGCCTGCCGATGTACCGGCGCGCCCGCCTCGGCATCGGCTATGGGCCGCAGTAAGAATAGATATTCCGGGGCCTTTGGGTCGTGGGAAACTTCGGCGCCGTGTTTGAGGTGGTGGAGCCGGACCGCGATCGGCGCGAGGCCGAGCTGGAGGCGCTGCTCGACGAGTTCGGCGTCAAGCGCCTGCGCAACTCGCCGGCCATCGCGCTGTCCGGCGGCGAGCGCCGCCGCGTCGAGATCGCGCGCGCGCTGGCCAGCCGCCCCGATTTCATGCTGCTGGACGAGCCCTTCGCCGGCATCGACCCGATCGCGGTCGGCGACATCCAGGTGCTGGTGCGCCATCTGACCTCGCGCGGCATCGGCGTGCTCATCACCGATCACAACGTCCGCGAGACGCTGGGGCTGATCGACCGCGCCTACATCATCCACGCCGGACGCGTGCTGATGGAAGGCGATCCCAATGAGATCGTGAGCGACGGCGACGTTCGCCGGCTTTACCTCGGCGAGGAATTCCGGCTTTAACTGTTCCCTGATGGGCCTCATGCAAGAATTGGCCCACATGAGGAACTGAAGCGGACCGAATGGCACTTTCCCCGAAACTCGAGATGCGTCAGAGCCAGTCGCTGGTGATGACGCCGCAACTGATGCAGGCCATCCGCCTGCTGCAGCTGTCCAATCTCGACCTCGTCGCCTATGTGGCCGAGGAACTGGAGAAGAACCCCCTGCTGGAAGCCGCCGACGAGGGCGGCGCGCCCGAGGGCAAGCCGGACGCCGATGCCGCCGAGGAGGGCTGGAGCGCGCCGGAGACGCCCTCGCGCGCCGATATGGAAACGCGCCTGGGCACCGACCTCGACAATGTCTTTCCCGACGACGCTTCTTCCGCTCCGCCGGCTCCGGCCATGTCGGCCCCGGCCGGGGATGCCGTCTCCTGGGGCGGCGGGAGCGGCGGCGAGGATTCCGCCGGCTTCGAAGCCTTCGTCTCCGCCGATCTGACCCTCGCCGAACACCTCGACCGCCAGCTCGGGCTGGCCACCGCAAGCCAGCGCGTGAAGCTGACCGGGGCCGCGCTGATCGGGCTGGTCGACGAGGCCGGTTACCTCACCGAACCGCTGGAGCCCATCGCCGAACGGCTCGGCGCCCCTCTTGATGAGGTCGAGGAAGCCCTCCGGCTGATCCAGACCTTCGACCCGCCGGGCGTCGGCGCGCGCTCGCTGGTCGAATGCCTCGCCATCCAGCTGCGCGAGCGCAACCGCTTCGATCCGGCCATGGAGGCGCTGCTCGCCAACATCGACCGTCTCGCCGTCCGCGATTTCCCGCGCCTGCGCGATCTGTGCGGCGTCGATCACGAAGATCTGATGGATATGGTGGCGGAAATCCGCGCGCTGACGCCAAAGCCGGGGCTGGCCTTTGGTGGCGCGCCGGTCCAGACCGTGATCCCGGACGCCTACGTCCGCCTCGGCCCCGACGGCGGATGGCTGATCGAGCTGAACAGCGAGACCCTGCCGCGCGTGCTGGTCAACCAGTCCTACCATGCCGTGGTGTCGGGCCGCGTCCGCACCGCCGAGGAGAAGGTCTATCTGGCCGAATGCCTGCAGTCGGCCAACTGGCTGACGCGCAGCCTGGAGCAGCGCGCCCGCACCATCCTCAAGGTCGCCAGCGAGATCGTCCGGCGCCAGGATGCTTTCCTCGCCTATGGCATCGCCCACTTGCGGCCGCTCAACCTGAAGACCGTGGCCGACGCCATCGCCATGCACGAATCAACCGTCTCGCGCGTCACCTCCAACAAATACCTCGCGACGCCGCGCGGGATTTTCGAGTTCAAGTATTTCTTCTCCGCCTCCATCGGGTCCTCGGACGGCGGCGAGGCCCATTCGGCGGAGGCGGTGCGGCACCGGCTGCGCCAGCTGATCGACGCCGAGAGCGCCGACAAGGTGCTGTCCGACGACACCCTCGTGACCATGCTGGCGAAGGGCGGCATCGAGATCGCGCGCCGCACCGTCGCCAAATACCGCGAAGGCATGGGCATCCCGTCCTCCGTCGACCGGCGCAAGGCCAAGCGCACCAAGGCCTGAGGCCAAGTCATCCCCAGCCTGACCTTAGGCGACATTGACTTCCATCTCACTCGCTCGTAGGTCTTGGGGCTAGGAAATTGGCCGCCGGAACACGGGGCACGATCTTACAGGCTCTAGAGCTTGCTACGGTCAACTATTGAGCGGCACACGCGAGGCGACGAATGTCTTTGCGAATTTCTGGAAAAAATCTCGATATCGGCGAAGCTTTGCGCGGGCAGGTGGAAACCCGCATCGCCGATGCGCTGGGAAAATACTTCAGCGGCGGCTTTTCGGGCCATGTCACGGTCGAGCGTGAGGGCGTCGGTTTCCGCACGGAATGCTCGCTGCATCTCGATTCCGGAATCGACCTTCACACCACGGCCATCGCGGCCGATGCCTACGCCAGCTTCGACCAGGCCGCCCTGCGCCTCGAAAAGCGGCTGCGCCGCTACAAGCGGCGGCTGAAGGACCATTATCTCCATGGCAATGGCGGCGATGCCGGTCTGCCCTCGAACTACGCCGTGCTGGAAACACCCGCCGACGAAGAGGAAATGGATGTCGAGGGCTACAACGCCATCGTCATCGCCGAGAAGGCGATCCGGCTGAAGCAGCTTCCCGTCAGTTCTGCGGTGATCGATCTTGATCTGACCGGTGCGCCCTGCGTCATTTTCCGGAATGCCGCCAACGGACGCATCAACGTTGTGTATCGCCGTGCCGATGGCAACATCGGATGGGTCGATCCGACCGCATCAGCGGATGACGGAAAATAAGGGGCGCATCCATGCGGCCATTGTCACATCACCGCACGCCCACCGGACACGGCGGGCTGATCAAGGAGGTTACCGATGCCTCTTAGCGATCTGTTGACACCCGAGGCCGTGATCCCGGCGCTCAAGGTGAATTCCAAGAAACAGGCGATCCAGGAGCTGGCGGAGAAAGCCGCGCAGCTCACCGGCCTGCCCGAGCGCGACGTGTTCGACACGCTGCTCCAGCGCGAGCGGCTCGGTTCCACCGGCGTGGGCAACGGCATCGCCATCCCCCACGGCAAGCTGGCGACCATCGATCGTCTGGTCGGCCTGTTCGCGCGGCTGGAGCGGCCCATCGACTTCGATTCGCTCGACGGTCAGCCGGTCGATCTGGTGTTCCTGCTGCTGGCGCCGGAAGCCGCCGGAGCCGATCACCTGAAGGCGCTGGCGCGCGTGGCCCGCGTCCTGCGCGACGCAAGCGTGGCGCAGAAGCTGCGCGCCACCCAGGACCCATCGGCGCTCTATGCGCTGCTGACGCAGCCCTTGGCCTCTTCCAACGCGGCTTGAAGGCTCGCCAATAGTGTGGCCGCCGCTTTGAGTATGCGCCATCCTGCGAGACGCCCGCTTTGCGGGCTCCTCAGGGTAAGGCGAGAGGGTGCTGAGGCGTTGAAAATGGGTGCTCCAAGCCCACGAACTTCATCCTGAGGGATCGCGAAGCGATCGTCTCGAAGGATGGGCCGCGCACTCAGGTCCTTGATCGGCCGCCGGTCTCCGAGACGTCACGCTCCCTCAGTGCAGGCTGACCGTCTTCAGCTCGTGCTCCCAGGCATTGGCGAGAGCGGCCTCGCGGCTGTCGGTGACGAGGATCGGCGTGCCGTCGGCGCCGAGCAGGGCGAAGAGCTTCAATCCCGGTTCCAGCGCGGGAGCCTGCGGGAAGGCGATCTGAAGCTCGTCCGAGGTCATGCCCTTGACGTAGGCGATCTGGCCGTCGCCCAGGCGCGCGAGTTCGGCGCGGCTGATCGGGCCGTCGGCGAGGACGAAGGGATCATTGGTCATCTTGCACCTCCTGGGGCGAGCGACGCCCGCGCACGGTGATATCGATGGTCCGGATGCTGCGCTGGGGCTCGGGGCGGGCGAGGTCCACGACCAGGAGCCCGTTTTCAAGCCGTGCCCCGACCACATCCATGCCTTCCGCGAGAACGAATACCTTCTGGAACTGACGGGCGGCGATGCCCCGATGGAGATACAATCGTTCCTCATCGTCCAGCTGCCGTCCCCGGATCACCAGTTCGCGGTCCTCGATGGTCACATCGAGCTGGTCGGGCGTGAAACCGGCCACCGCCAGCGTGATGCGGATCAGTTCGGCTGTCTGCTCCCTTGCGGGCACGCGCTCCACATTGTAGGGCGGATAGCCGTCCGCTCCCTTGGCGACGCGGTCGATCGCGCGTTCGATGCTTTCGAACCCGAGCAGGAACGGGCTCGAAAGAGTGCCTTGTCGCGTCATGTTCAAAGTCCTCCTTCGAAGCGACTTTGCCGGACCCTTGCGGCATCCGGTGCCGGCAACCGTGCCGGCTGAACTGCATATGGGATGACGCGGCGCCGGCTGCAAGCCGCCGGTGCTGCATGGCGCGCGCCGCGAAAGGCCTGCGCGGCAGCCCCATGAGGGGTGGAGGCGCGGCGGCCGCCACCGCGAGCGGCATGATCGACGGCAAGACCGGCGTGGGGATCAGATCCGTGAAGCCGCCCCGGCC
>JBEBSP010000072.1:0-12546 GCA_040394255.1 Agaricicola taiwanensis
AGCCGCGATGGAGCGCCGAACGGCGTGTGCTTCCCGATCGCAAGGGAGGCACGCCTTTCCTTCGCAAGGGAAAGGCACACTACCAACCAGCGCCGTTCGGCGCTCCATTCCCCCTCGATGCTCCGCGGGCAAAAACCCGGCGGAGGACAAGCCATGCCCGCCTCCGCACTCTCGCCACAGAACCCTGCAACCCTGGCTCATGGCCTTAGGCATGACCATCGGCGTCGCGATCGGCGCGGCTCTCGGCAACACGGTGTTCGACAGCACCGCCATCGGCATGACCATGGGCATCGCCATAGGCGCCGCCTGCGGCTGGGCTTTCCGTTCCTGAGCCATCTTACGCGCCGCCTGATTTGCGGGTAAAAGGCGCGCCATGATCCACATCAACGACCTCACGCTCCGCGTCGCCGGACGCAATCTGCTCGAACACGCCACCGTCGCCATCCCCGAAGGCGCGCGCGTCGGCATGGTCGGCCGCAACGGCACGGGCAAGACCACCCTGTTCAAGGCCATCGCCGGCGACATCGCCCCGGACGACGGCGCGCTCAACATTCCCAAGGGCCGCCGCCTCGGCCGCGTGGCGCAGGAAGCCCCCTCGGGACCGGAAAGCCTGATCGAGACGGTGCTCAAGGCTGACATCGAGCGCGCCGCCCTGCTGGCGGAATCGGAGACCGCCACCGATCCGGGCCGCATCGCCGACATCCAGATGCGGCTGATCGACATCGACGCCCATGCGGCGCCCGCCCGGGCCGCGCGCATCCTCGCCGGCCTCGGCTTCGACGCCGAGGCGCAGGAGCGTCCCTGTTCGTCCTTCTCCGGCGGCTGGCGCATGCGCGTGGCCCTTGCCGCCGTGCTGTTCTCCGAGCCCGACCTGCTGCTGCTCGACGAGCCGACCAACCATCTCGATCTGGAAGGCACGCTCTGGCTTCAGGATTACCTCGCCAAATACCCGCGCACGGTCATCATCATCAGCCATGACCGCGACCTGCTCGACGTCGCCGTCGACCACATCCTGAACCTGACCGACAAGCGCCTCGTGCTCTACAAGGGCAACTACACCTCCTTCGACCGGCAACGGCAGGAGAAGATGCTGCTCGACCAGAAGGCCCAGAAGAAGCAGGCCGACGAGCGCGCCCACCTGGAAGCCTTCATCGCCCGCTTCAAGGCCAAGGCCTCCAAGGCCAAGCAGGCCCAGTCGCGGGTCAAGCGGCTGGAGAAGATGGAGATGATCTCCATCGCCGCCGACCCGGACGCGCGGCCCTTCCACCTGCCCGGACCGGATCGTCCCCTCGCCCCGCCCATGATCGCCTTCGACGGCGTCCAGGCGGGCTACGGCAGCCATGTGGTGCTGAGGAAACTCGACCTGACGCTCGGACCCGACGACCGCATCGCCCTGCTCGGCTCCAACGGCAACGGCAAGTCGACGCTGGCGAAGCTGCTGGCGGGCACGCTGAAGCCGCTGGACGGCGAGATCAGGCGGTCCAAGAAAATGGTGGCGGGCTATTTCGCCCAGCACACGCTGGATTCGCTGATCCCCTCGCAAAGTCCTTACGACCACGTGCGCGCCCTGATGCCCGGCGCGGCGGAGGCACAGGTGCGCGCCCGCGTCGGCCGCATCGGCTTTTCCGGCGAGCGGGCCATGATCCCGGTCTCCTCGCTGTCGGGCGGCGAGAAGGCCCGCGTGGCGCTCGGCCTTGCCGCCTTCGAGAACTCGCATCTGCTGATCCTCGACGAGCCCACCAACCATCTCGACATCGACAGCCGCGACCGTCTGGTGGAGGCCGTCAACGAATTCTCCGGCGCGGTCGTGCTCGTCAGCCATGACCGCCATCTGATCGAGGCCTGCGTCGACCAGCTCTGGCTGGTGGCCGACGGCGCGGTCACGCCCTTCGACGGCGACCTCGACGACTACCGCCGCCTGATCCTGGCCAGCGAGGACAACGGCGGCGGCAAGGAACGCGGCCCCAAGGTCAGCAAGGCCGACCAGCGCCGCGCCGCCGCCGACCGCCGCGCCGAACAGGCACAAGCCCGGAAGAAGGCCAAGGAGCTTGAAGCCAGGGTCGAGAAGCTCGAGCGCGAGATCGTGACGCTCGACGCGGCGCTGGCCGAACCGGACCTGTTCACGAAGGACCCGGCCAAAGGCGCCAGCCTGTCGAAGAAGCGCTCCGATGCGGTGGCCGCGCTCGCCCGCACCGAGGAAGAATGGCTGGAGACGAGCAGTTCCTTCGAGATGCAACAGAACGAGTGAACCGCAAGCCATGCGCGCCCAACAGCGGGCGGAGTGACACCGGCACTGTCGCTCACGGCCTTCGCAAGGCGGACGATATGGATGGGAGCGCCTTCACGCTCCCACGGCCCGATCCGGGTTGGCCGGACAAATATTCACCTAATATTTTTGTGATTTCAAATCAAATCCTATCTCGTAATGTTTTTTTCTTGACACCCCGTTCTTTTTGACGAACGGTAGGAGTGTAAACAATTCAACGCGCTTTGCCGTTCTTGGAGAAATCATGTCTCTCACCCGTCTGTTCACCGGCGTCACGCTTGCCGCCAGCCTCGCCGTTCCCGCGCTTGCCGCGTCCGACGGCCCGCTCGTCACCGCCGACTGGCTCGAGAAGAACCTCGACAATCCGAAAGTCCGTGTCGTTGAGGTGAGCGTGGATGCCGGCGTCTATGAGCGCGGCCACATTCCAGGCGCGGTCAACCTGCGCTGGCACACCGATCTGGTCGATACCGTCCGCCGCGACATCATCAGCGCCGACAAGTTCCAGGAACTGGTCCGCGGCGCGGGCATCGACAAGGACACCACGGTCGTCCTCTACGGCGACAACAACAACTGGTTCGCCGCCTGGGGCGCCTGGATATTCGACATCTACGGGCTCGGCGACCAGGTGAAGCTGCTGGACGGCGGCCGCAAGCTCTGGGAGGCCAGGAACCTTCCGCTCGACACGCGCGCGGCAAGCCACAAGGCCAGCGCCATCGAGCTTCCCGAGCCGAACCTTGCGCTGCGCGCACGGCTTCCCGACGTCCTTTCGGTGGCCGAGGGCAAGGCCGACGCCAAGCTCGTGGACATCCGTTCCCCCGGCGAGTTCGAGGGCAAGGTCATCGCTCCCGAAGGCGTCAAGGAACTCGCGATTCGCGCCGGCCACGTGCCGACCGCCGTCAACTTCCCCTGGGGCAAGGCCGTCAACGAGGACGGCACCTTCAAGTCCGCCGAGGATTTGAAGAAGGCCTTCGCGGATCTCGGCGTCGACGGTTCCAAGCCCATCATCACCTATTGCCGGATCGGCGAGCGTTCCAGCCACACCTGGTTCGCCCTCAAGAAGATCCTCGGCTATGACGTGAAGAACTACGACGGCTCCTGGACCGAATACGGCAACTCCGTCGGCGTGCCGATCACCAACCTCGCCGGCACCGTCTGGCAAGGCAAGTAACAGCACAGCCTCTGTGACTTCCTCCTGAACCTCCCAGCCTCAACCGGCGAGCGCCTCTGGTGTTCGCCGGTTTTTTCCATCACATATCGGATCCATGAGCCCGACACTTCGAATCCCGGCGGCCCTCCTCATCGCCGTAGTCCTGACGGCCGGCATCGCGGCCTTCGACGCGCAGGGCGGCCCCGGTCGCCAGCTTGCGATCTCTCTGGCGCTCGGCGCGGCCTTCGGCGTGGTCCTGCAACGCTCCCGCTTCTGCTTCCTCTGCAATTTCAGGGACTTCACCAGCAACAGGGACGCACGCGGCCTGTTGAGCATCATCATCGCCCTGGCGATCGGGGCCATCGGCTACACGATGGTGTTCGGGGCCTGGATGCCGGTTCCCGCGGCCGATCGGCTTCCACCGGATGCGCACATAGGCCCTGTCAGCTGGCTCTTGCCGGTGGCGGCGGGGGTCTTCGGCTTCGGCATGGCCCTATCCGGCTCCTGCCTGTCCGCGCATCTCTATCGTCTGGGCGAAGGCTCCATCGTGTCCATCCTGGCTCTGCTGGGAGCGCTCGCGGGTTTCGGCATCGGCTTCAAGACCTGGAACACGCTCTATCTCACCGTGATTTCCGGCGCGAAGCCCATCTGGCTGCCGCAGCAGTTGGGATACGGCGGCGCGCTTGGCCTCACGCTGGCCGCACTGGCGGCGCTCGCGCTGCTCGTGCTGTGGATGGCGAGGCCGCAACAGGTTTCCGCAGTGGCCGCGTCCTCCACGCTTGGTGGCGCGGCGCATGCCGTTTTCATTGCGCGCTGGCCTGGAGCGGTCGGCGGCATCCTGATCGGCATGATCTCCACCCTCGCCTATCTCCGTGTGGCGCCGCTCGGCGTCACCGCGGAACTTGGAAGCATCGCCCGCACCGCCGCGAGCAAGGCGGGTTTGCTGCCCGACACTCTGTTCGGTCTCGATGGGTTCCGGGGCTGCGCAACCCTGGTCAAGGAGACGCTGTTTTCCAACAACGGGGTTTTCGTCCTGGGGCTGGTCGGCGCAAGCTTCGCTGCCGCCCTCCTCGCCGGACAGTTCCATCCTCGCCGCCCTTCGGTTCTCGAAGCCGTCAAGGGATTTTCCGGCGGCCTTCTCATGGGATGGGGCTCCATGACGGCTCTCGGCTGCACCGTGGGCGTGCTGCTCTCAGGCATCCATGCCGGAGCCGTGACGGGCTGGATATTCCTCGCGGCATGCACGGCCGGCGTCTGGATCGGATTGCAGGCGAACGCCCTTCTTGCGCGCAGGTGAAGGTCAGGCCTTTTTCTGCCAGCGCCCGGTGTCGTCCTGCTGCCAATAGGCAAGGCTGTGCCCGGCGTCCTTCAGGGTTTTCCATTGCTGACGCGCCGTCGCGAGCATGCCGTCGTCCGCGCCATCGAACAGGATCATGACGCGTTCATAGCCATCCAGGTTGTGCGGCTCCGCACCATCCACGAAGGTCCGGACATGGGCCGCATTGAGGTTGTCCGAACCGCTTGTCAGGAAAACCGGCTGTTCGGAGGGATTTCCGTCACGCGCGGTCCCATGGGGCAGGAAGGCATCGTCCCGAAAGGTCCAGAGCGCATCGTCGAGGGCGGCGACACGCTCCTCGCTCGCCGCCTGCACGACGACGCGCCACCCGCGCTCCAGACATTTCGCCAGCAACAGAGGCAGCACGCGTTCCAGCGGCTGCCTCTGCAGATGATAGAAGAAGATGTCGGCCATGAGGATCAGCGCCTCATCTATTCCTCGACGAAATCAGCGATCAACCGGTCGAGCAGGCGCACGCCCCAGCCGGAACCCCAGCTCCGGTTGATGTCGGTCTGGGGAGCCGCCATGCCGGTGCCGGCGATGTCGAGATGGGCCCATGGCGTTCCATTCACGAACCGTTGCAGGAACTGCGCCGCGGTGATCGAGCCGGCATGACGGCCGCCGGAATTCTTCACATCGGCGAATTTCGAATCGATCATCTTGTCGTAGGCGGGCGCCAGCGGCATCCGCCAGACCTTCTCGCCGCTGACGAGCCCTGCGGCCGTGAGGTTCTGGGCCAGATTGTCGTTGTTGGAGAACAGGCCCGCATGCTCCTGTCCCAGGGCGACGAGGACCGCTCCCGTGAGCGTCGCGAGATTGATCATGTAGGACGGCTCGAAACGCTGCTGGGTGTACCAGAGCACATCGGCCAGCACGAGCCGGCCCTCGGCATCGGTGTTGATGATCTCGATGGTCTGCCCCGACAGCGATGTCACGATGTCGCCGGGCCGCTGCGCGCCGCCGCTCGGCATGTTCTCGACGAGCCCGATCACGCCGACGGCATTCACCTTGGCCTTGCGGGCAGCCAGCGCGTGCATGAGGCCGACGACACAGGCCGCACCGGCCATGTCGCCCTTCATGTCTTCCATGTTCTGGGCCGGCTTGATCGATATGCCGCCGGTGTCGAAGGTCACGCCCTTGCCGACGATGGCGATGGGCTTGGTCTTGACGCTCTTGGACCCGTTCCACCGCATGACGGCAACGCGGCTTTTGTTCATGGAGCCCTGCCCCACGGCGAGCAGCGCCCGCATGCCGATCTTGGTCAACTGGGCTTCGTCGAGAATCTCGACCTCGACGCCAAGGCTGGAAAGCTCCGCTGCGCGCTGTGCGAATTCCACCGGGTTCAGGATGTTTGGCGGCTCGTTGACGAGATCACGCGCGAGATCGACGCCGTCGACCGTCGCCTCGCGCAGCTTCCAGGCCTTGCGCGCTGCCGTGTCGTCCGCCAGCACACATGTGATCTTGCGCGCGGGCTGGTCGTCATCGTCTTTCTTGCGAGTCTTGTATTTCTGGAAATCATAGGCTCTCAGCCGCATGCCAAGAGCAAAATCAGCGGCATCCTCAGCTCGATTCGAACCATCCGGCCAATCCATCATCGCCGTGACGACGGCCGCGGAGACCGGCAGTCTCCCATAAACGAAACCGCCGAGCCTCACCCAGTCGATGTCGTCTTCCCTGTCGCCCACGCCCACGACGATCAGGCGGTCGAGAGTGGTGCCGGCCGGCGCGATGATATCGACTGCGGTCAGGGGTTTACCCTGGAATCGATCCGCCGATGCGGCGCGCGCGATTCCACCGGCATGCTCCACGAGTTGTTTGGCAACGCCTGAAAACGTTTGGCTGGTGTCTGTAAAAACGACGGCAACGCCCGTATGTGGCAGGGTCGGTTTGGCGAAGGTAATTTTCAAGTTGGACGCCATTTCGTCTATATGCTCCTGACGTGAGCCGCAAAAGCGGTGCTTATGCGCTTTAGAGCATGATGCCGGGCTCGACGAAAGCATGTCTTGTGTGGGCAAAATGAGGGGAGCCACGAACATTCCGGTTCTTGACCGCTATATTTTCCGCCAAGCAGCTGTGGCTTTTGCGGGCGCGCTCGTCGTTTTGACGGGCGTGGTCTGGATCACCCAGGCGCTGCGCGAATTCGATATCGTCACCGCTCAGGGCCAGACGCTATGGACGTTCCTGATCGTGACGGGTCTCGCCCTGCCGTCTCTGGCGCTGATCGTGGCGCCCGTGGCGCTCTTCGGGGCCGTGGTTTTCGTTCTGAACAGACTCAACGCCGATTCCGAGTTACCCGTGATGTCGAGCGCTGGCGTCACGCCATGGCGCCTGATGCGGCCGTTGCTCGCTCTCGCGCTTCTGGTCGCGGTGATGGTGACGGCCCTAAGCACGTCCGCGATTCCGGCCAGCCTGCGTGAACTCCGCAACATCGTGACCCAGATCCGCGCCGACGTTGTCGTCAACATCCTGCGTGAGGGCTCTTTCACCACCATCGGCGAAGGCCTGACCGTCCACATCCGGGAACGCACCCAGGGCAACGCCCTGCTGGGCATTTTCGTTGAAGATAATCGCGACCCACAGCAGAGCATCACCTACATCGCCGAACGCGGCAGGGTGATCGAGAATGACAAGGGGACATTCCTGATACTCGAACAGGGGTCGCTTCAACGGAAGGAAAAGAAATCCACCGACATCCCGATCGTTGTGTTCGAGCGTTATGCATTCGATCTGTCGCCACTGTCCGACACCGGCAATTCGGTCATTACTTATAAACCACGGGAGCGATACACAGCCGAGCTGCTGTCACCTGACCCAGACGATCAGTTTTACAATGCGATGCCGGGACGGTTCCGCTCCGAATTGCATGATCGCCTTGCGTCCCCCCTGTATCCACTAGCGTTCATGTTCATTGCGTTTGCGACACTTGGACGGGCCCGCACGACCCGTCAGACACGCATCACATCCGTGCTTGTTGCCGTAGGCGTGGCATTCACGCTGCGGTTGATCGGCTATGGCGCGACCAACATCGCAGGCTCCAGCGCCGGAGCCGTCCCCCTCGTCTACCTGGTGCCGCTTGGAACGATTTTCGCCAGCATCGTGGTGATCGCCGGGGGGCCAGGCAAATTCCTGTCCCGGCTCCGACAGTCTCGGGAGCAATCTGCGTGAGCTCGCTCGGCCTGACCTTCGGGCTTTACGTGGCGCGCGTGACGGTCATGGCCCTCTTCGCTGTCTTCGCCGGCACACTGGTGCTGATTTTTGTGATCGACTTCGTCGAGCTGCTCCGTCAGGCCAGCGATGTCCCCGATATCTCGGTAATCCCCCTGATGATCGTATCGCTGGAGCGAACACCCTCTGTCGCGGAGCGCGCGCTGCCGTTCGCGGTGCTGTTCGGCGCGATGGCGGCCTTCCTCCAGCTGAGCCGCAAACTGGAACTGGTGGTCGCCCGGGCGAGCGGGATCTCGGCATGGCAATTTCTCGCCCCTGCCGTGGCCGTCGCCGTCTTGGTCGGCGTTGCGGCAACGACCCTCTACAATCCGCTAGCGGCCTATCTCAACGAACGCGCAGCGGAACAGGCCATCTCCGTTCTTGGCGAGCAGGCGGGCGGGCTCACCTCATCATCCAAGGGAAACCACTGGCTGAGGCAGACAAGCGTGGATGGCCAGTCGATCCTCCACGCGACCGGCTCGGCAGGGCGCGGGCGAACGCTGACAGGCGTGACCATATACTCCTTCGACAAGGAGGGCCGCTTCCAGGAACGGCTCGAAGCGGAAGGCGCGGACCTCCAGATAGGATACTGGCGGCTTCAGGATGGCCGGGTCTTCAGACTCAACCGAGAATCCGAGCCGTTTGAGAGCTATATTTTTGCGACAAATTTGACACAGGAACAGCTCTCCGATTCCTTCACGCCCCTGCAGGCCCTGTCGTTCTGGGAACTTCCGGCCCTGATCTCGGCGGCGGAGCGGGCCGGTTTTTCCCCAGTTAAATACGTGTTGCAATTCCAGACGCTTCTGGCGCGTCCCTTGCTGCTTGCAACCATGGTTCTGATCGCGGCGACGGTGTCGCTCCGCCTGGCGCGCATGGGGGGCCTGGCGCGTGTGATTCCGGGTGGCATAGCGGCGGGCTTCGTGCTTTATGTTGTCACGAAGCTTGCCGAGGATCTCGGCGGCGCTGGTTTTGTGTCGCCCGTGGTCGCTGCCTGGACCCCGGCTATTGTCGGTTTGTTGATGAGCGTAACCGTGTTGCTGCATCAGGAGGATGGATGAGCGCGCACGGTCGGTCGCGCCGGCCCTTCGCCCTATCCGCTCAGAGCCGACATCGCGCCCTCACGGGCGTCGCCATGGCATGCCTGCTGTTGTCCGCCACCGTGGCGTCAACAGGCGCTCATGCTCAGGCCGCCGGCGAAAACGGTGCCTTGACCGGTCAGCTGATAGGCAATCAGTCTTCCGATCCCAATGCGCGCATGCTCGTGGAAGCCTCGCAGGTCCTGTACGACTATGACAACGACACCGTTTCGGCGGTGGGCGAAGCCATCATCTATTACAACGGCAGCGTGCTGCAGGCCGACCGCGTCGTTTACGACCAGAAGAAGGGACGCCTGCGGGCCGAAGGGAACGTCAGGCTGCTGGAACGGGATGGCAACGTCATCCATGCGCAGGCCCTGGACATGTCCGACGATTTCGCGGATGGCTTCCTGCAATCCCTGCAGGTGCAAACTGCGGAGCGAACGACCTTCGCTGCGAGCAGCGCCACGCGCAAGGACGGCCGCGTCACCGTATTCGATAACGGAACATACACCGCCTATACCTTCTGCGCCGAATGCGGCGACAAGCCCAACAAGCCGCCGCTTTGGCGGGTGAGAGCGGCGCGCATCATCCACGACCAGCAGGAGAAGATGGTCTATTACGATGATGCCCGGCTGGAATTCTTCGGAGTGCCGGTGGCCTACCTGCCGTTCCTGCAGCATCCCGACCCCACGGTGAAGCGGAAGAGCGGCCTGCTGGTGCCGACCTACATCGCGTCGACCGAACTCGGCTTCGGCGCCCGCATCCCCTATTTCTGGAACATCGCCCCGAACATGGACGTGACGATCGCGCCCGTGGTGACGAGCCGCCAGGGCGTTCTGCTGGATGCCGAATTCCGCCACCGCATGGTCAACGGCGCCTACACGGTAAGGGCGGCAGGCACCTTCCAGGCCGACAAGAGCGCGTTTCCCCAGCCGCCGTACGGAGCCGGCGACCAGGAAGCGCGCGGCGCTCTCCAGACACGCGGCGAGTTCGCGATCAACAAGCATTGGGACTGGGGCTGGAACGTCAATCTCCTGTCCGACAAATGGGTCCTCGATGACTACAACCTCTGGGGCGCGGCTTGGACGGAGGCTGTGTCCACGGCCTATCTGACCGGTCTGGAGGACCGTAGCTTCTTCGATCTGCGCGGGTACTATTTCCTCGGCCTGTCCAGCGACGACCGCCAGAAGGAACTTCCGGCTGTCTTCCCCCTTGCCGATTACAACAAGGTGTTCGACCAGCCGGTGTTCGGCGGCGAACTGTCCTTCAACGGCAATCTGACCAGCCTTCGGCGCATCGAAAGCGATTTCGAGCCCACCACGCTCGCCAACACCTCGCCCTCGCTGACGAGCAACTTCGACTGCGTCAATGTCGCCAAGGATTGCCTCGCACCGGGTATCGCCGGCAATTACACGCGCCTGTCGGGCGATCTGCAATGGCGGCGCCAGCTCATCGATCCGCTCGGACAGGTCTGGACGCCATTCGTCTTCGCACGAGGCGATCTGATCTGGCGCGATCCATCCGATACGGTGGCGAACAGCGCCTTCATGTCGACGGACAGTGAATTCTTCATGCGCGGCATGGCCGGCGGCGGGCTTGAATATCGTTACCCGTTGATCGCGGCCAACGCTCTGGGGACCCACACCATCGAGCCGATCGTCCAGGCCATACTGCGACCTGGCGAGCAGCGCATCGGGGATGCGCCGAACGAGGATGCCCAGAGCCTGTTTTTCGACGACACCACGCTTTTCGCCTGGGACAAGTTCTCCGGCTGGGATCGGATCGAAGGAGGCGGCCGCGCCAACGTGGGGCTGCAATACACCTGGCAGATGCCGGCCGGCACGACGGTCAACGTGCTGTTCGGCCAGTCCTACCATCTCTTCGGTTTGAATTCGTTCGCGGTTCCGGATGCCGCGGGCACGGGTCTGGACAGCGGCCTGGAAAACGAGCGTTCTGACTATGTCGCCAGATTTTATGTCCAGGCGAATCCCAATTTCGCCCTCGCGTCCCGCTTCCGTCTGGACGAAGGTAATTTCAGCGCAAGGGCGATGGAGATCGAAGGACAATACTCACGTGGCCGCATTTCATCCTCGCTGATGTACGCGCGCTACGACGAGCGCCCCCGTCTCGGCTTCACCGATGTCCGCGAAGGTATCCTGGGCAACGGCAAATTGAACGTGACCGACAACTGGTATGTGACCACCGGCGCGCTCTACGATATCGAGCGCAAGGAATTCAACAGGACCCAGTTCGGGCTGGGTTATCTGGACGAAGGGTTTGATTTCCAGGTCACCTACGCTACGGATTACAGCCGTGACGGTAACAAGGATCGCGTCCAGTCGGTGTTCTTGCGCCTCAGTCTGCGGACCTTGGGCGATGCAGCGCTGTCGACCAGCATCGATGCGGGTTCGTCTGGATCGTCATTCTGAATACCCATGATGCCGCGTGAAGGCCATAATCTCATGATGCTCGTAATACCCATGACTGTTTCCCGACGCTTCCCATCCATCCTCGCAGGAATCGGACTTGCCGCGTTGATCGGTTGCTTCGGCGCCGTGCCGGCAAGCGCACAATCCATCAAGGCTGTGGTGAACGGCTCCCCGATCACGTCCCTGGAGATTCAGCAGCGCAAGGCACTGGTCCTGTTGACGGAGAAAAAGAACCTGTCGAACAAGCAGGCCACCGACCTCCTCGTGGATGAAGCGCTGATCAAACAGGAAGCCGCCAAGCGACGCATTACGATCTCGGACGCCGAGGTTGACAGTCGATACGGCAGTGTCGCGGCTTCGACCAAACTCACGCTTCCGCAGTTAGCTCAGGCCCTCGCGCAAGGCGGAACCAGCGATCGCGCTTTCAAGCAATTCATTCACGCCCAGCTCCTTCACCGTAAGCTTCTTTCCTCACGGTTTGACCCATCCCGCGCGGTCAAGGAAAGCGATATCTCGGCGCAGCTTGCCCAGCGCAAGGACCAGGCCAAGGCATCTCACCGCTACACGGTTCGGCAGGTGATTTTCGTGTTGCCCAAGAACGCGGGCGCCGGGGAGGTCCAGCGCCGCAGGCAGGAAGCCGCATCCTTCAGAGGCCGTTTCTCCTCCTGCGATGAAGCCGCGGGTTTTGCCAGAAATCTGAAGAATGTTGCGGTCAAGGACCCAACCATCCGCTCAACCTCCCAGCTCGGGGAAACGCTGGATAAGCAGCTTGCTGGCTTGAAAATTGGTGGCATGACCAGCCCGGAGCGCGGCGAGAACGGCGTCGAGATGATCATGCTGTGCGATCGCGCATCCATCAACGATGACAGCGCGCTTCGCCAGAAGATCCAGTTTGAGCTGGCGGATGAGCAGTTCAAGGTCGAGCGCGAGAACATCATCGCGGACCTGCGCAAGCGCGCGATCATCGAATACCGCTGAATGCCGATGGCACGACCGCTCGCGCTCACCATGGGCGATCCGGGCGGCATCGGCCCGGATATCACCCTCATGGCCTGGCACAGGCGGGCGACGGATGCCGTACCGCC
>JBEBSP010000073.1:0-12457 GCA_040394255.1 Agaricicola taiwanensis
CGGCCGCGACCGGCGTCTATGCGGTGCCGGTGATCCGCGAGATCCTGGACAAGGGCGTGCCGACCTTCGGCATCTGCCTCGGCCACCAGATGCTGGCGCTGGCGGTCGGCGCGAAGACGCAGAAGATGCATCAGGGCCATCATGGCGCGAACCATCCGGTGAAGGACCTCACCACCGGCAAGGTCGAGATCGTGTCCATGAACCACGGCTTCGCGGTCGACCGCGACAGCCTGCCGGCCAATGCCGAGGAGACCCATGTCTCGCTGTTCGACGGCTCGAACTCAGGGATCAGGCTGACGGACCGTCCGGCCTTTTCGGTCCAGCATCATCCCGAGGCGAGCCCGGGGCCGCAGGACAGCCATTATCTGTTCAAGCGGTTCGCCGAGATGGTGGAGCAGCACGCCAAAGAGCGGGCCTGAATACATCACCCCTCGCGGACCGCATTTATTGCGGTCCTTGCGAATCTTTCATTAACCAACACGGATTCCAATGGAAACGCGCGATTCATCGCGTGCTTCCACAGGCGAGCCCGTGCCTTGATTCCATTGACGCCCATGAAATCCCATGTTATCCCAAATTATCCCTAACGAACGGTCAAAAGGACCTGCGATGCGGGGCGGTGCGTCGAGGGCGCGCCCGCTGAATCTCGGGTCTTGTCCGAACATCGTTGGGGGTAGGGGGCGGGCCTGTGCCGGTGTGGCCGGCGTGGTTTCAAGGGGATCGGACGGGGTATGGACCGCTTCGTGTCCAATTTCACCAACAGGCTCGACGCCAAGGGCCGCGTGTCGATCCCGGCGTCCTATCGCTCGGTGCTGGCGCGCGACGGTTTCGACGGGCTTTACGTCCATCCCGCTCTCGACGCGCCGGCCCTCGACGCGGGCGGCAATGCGCTCCTGGGTGAGATCGACCGGCTGCTGTCGGGCCTGGCGCCCTATTCGGACGAGCGGGACCTGTTCGCCACCGCGCTCCTGGGCACCAGCGACGTGCTCAAGATCGACGGCGAGGGCAGGGTCATCCTCACGGAGTCGTTCAAGGCGCATGCCGGGATCGGCGATATGGTCACCTTCGTGGGACTGGGGCCGAAATTCCAGATCTGGCATCCGGATCGTTTCAACGCCCATCTGGCCGATGCGCGGGCGCGTGTCGGCGAGCTGCGGCGGCGTCTCGGCAATCGGGCCGTGGCGGACAATGGCGGAGGCATGACATGATGGCGGCTCAGGCAATCGAGGTTCCCCGGATCATGGCCGACACCGTCCGGCACAGGCCGGTCCTTCTCGACGAGATGCTCGACGCGCTGTCGCCCCGTCCGGGCGAGGTGCATCTCGACGGCACCTTCGGGGCCGGGGGCTACAGCCGGGCCATTCTCGACGCCGGCGCGCGCGTGATCGCGCTCGATCGCGACCCGCAGGCGCGGGCCAATGCGCCCGAACTGCCGGTGCGGCTTGCAAAGAATTTCACGCTGGTGGACAGCCGGTTCAGCCACCTCGACCGGGTGGTCGAGCAACGGGGCGAGGGGCCGATCGACGGCGTCGTGCTGGACGTCGGCGTGTCCTCCATGCAGCTCGACCAGGCCGAGCGCGGCTTTTCCTTCCGCCATGACGGACCGCTCGACATGCGCATGGGCGGCGAAGGGCCGACGGCCGAAGACCTTGTCAACGAGCTTGAGGAAAAGGACCTCGCGGCGCTGATCCGGACCTTCGGCGAGGAACGGCGCGCCGGAGCGGTGGCGCGCGCCATCGGCGCGGAGCGGCAGAAGGGCCGCATCGTCTCGACGCGCCAGCTGGCGCGCGTGCTGGAGGCCGCCATCGGCCGCCCGCAGGACCTGAGCCACCCGGCCACGCGGACGTTCCAGGCGCTGCGCATCGTGGTCAACGACGAACTCGGCGAGCTGGCCCGCGCGCTGTTCGCGGCCGAGCGGGCGCTGAAGCCCGGCGGGCGGCTCGTCGTGGTGGCCTTCCACTCGCTGGAGGACCGCATCGTCAAAACCTTCCTCAACGAGCGCACGCGCGAGCATGCGCCGGTGTCGCGCCACATGCCGATGGGCGTGGGGCATGCGCCCAGCTTCTCAGCCCTGACGCGCGGGGTCGTGACGCCTTCGGACGCCGAGGTCTCCGTGAACCCGCGCGCGCGCTCGGCGCGCCTGCGCGCGGCCATTCGCACCGAGGCGCCCGCGCGTGACGGCGACCTCATGGCCTACGGCGTCCCCAGCCTTCCCGCTCTCGATCGTTACTTCGGCCCGGCATGAACATCGCCCGTATCCTGAACCTGCTCGCCTTCGTGCTGCTCTTCGGCAGCGCGGTCGCGGTCTACCGCATCAAATACGAGGCGATCTTCCATGCGGAGGACGTGGCCCGGCTGGAACGGGCCATCGAGGCGGAAAAGACGTCCATCATCCTGCTGCAGACGGAATGGGCGCGGCTTGCACGCCCCGACCGGATCGAGGCGCTGGCGCGGGAGCATCTCGGCCTCGGAATCACCACGCCGGAGCAGACGGTCAAGCTCTCGTCGCTTCCGCGCCGTCCGCAGACGATCGACCCCATCGCCCAGACCATCGAATCCCTCGGGCTGGATGCCGCCGAACAGGCCGACCCGATCGCCAACGCCATCGACGCGCTCGACCGGGGCCGGGATGGGCCGGCCATGACAGGAAGCGCGCGATGAGCCGTGTCATTCCAGCCCTGAAGCGGGTCTTGTCGCTGTTCCGGCTGTCGTCGCAGGCCGACCCCCGGGCCGTCGCACGCGCCCGCATCGGTCTGGTCGTGCTGGTGTTCTTCGGCGCCTATGCCACCGTCGCCGGGCGGCTGGTGCAGCTTGCCATCGTGCCGGACGAGCAGATCAAGGCCAAGGTCGAGGCCGAAGCCGCCCTGGCCTCGCGCCGGCCGGACCTCGTCGACCGGCAGGGCCGCCTGCTCGCGGCGGATGTGGTCGCGACCTCGCTCTATGCCGAGCCGCGCAAGATGATCGATCCCGACGAGGCGGCCGACCTCGTCATGACGGTCTTCCCCGATCTCGACGCGACCGACCTGCGCCGCCGGTTCGCCTCCGACCGCGGCTTCGAGTGGATCAAGCGCGAGATCACCGCCGAGGAGAAGGCCGAGATCTTCCGGCTCGGCGTTCCGGGCCTCGGCTTCCTGACCGAGAAGCGGCGGGTCTACCCCAACGGGCCGTTGATCGCCCACGTGCTCGGCGCGGTCAACATCGACAACCAGGGCATCGCCGGTATCGAGAAATACCTCGACCAGGCGGGCTATCTCGTGACCGATCCATCCAAGCCACGGCCCAAGCCGCTGTCGCTGTCGCTCGATCTGGGCGTGCAGCATGCCGTGCGCGACGAACTCGTGAAGGCGATGAAGGAATTCAGCGCCATCGCCGCTTCCGGCTCCGTCATGGACGTGGAGACCGGCGAGATGATCGCGCTGGTGTCACTGCCCGATTTCGACCCCAACAACGCCGCCGACGCGCTGAAGCCGGACGCCATCAACCGCGTCAACGTCGGCGTGTTCGAGATGGGGTCGACCTTCAAGGCGCTGACCATCGCCATGGCGCTTGATTCCGGGCGCATCCAGCTCGGCAGCACTTTCGACGCGCGCGCGCCGCTGCGCTATGGCCGCTTCCGCATCGACGATTTCCATCCGACCCGGCGCGTGCTGTCGGTGCCGGAGGTGTTCATCCATTCCTCCAACATCGGCACCGCCAAGATGGCGTTGATGCTGGGCGTCGACGCGCACAAGGCCTTCCTGAAGAAGATGGGCCAGCTCGACCGGCTGCGCACGGAACTGCCGGAAAGCGCCATGCCGATCGTGCCGTCGCACTGGGGCGAACTCAACACCGTCACGATCTCCTTCGGCCACGGGCTGTCCGTCGCGCCGATCCAGACGCTGATGGCCACGGGCGCGCTGGTCAACGGCGGCAAGCTCATCCCGCCGACCTTCATGCGCCGCTCCAAGGAGGAGGCCGACGATATCGGCCAGCAGGTCATCTCCCAGAGAACCAGCGATTCCATGCGCTATCTGTTGCGTCTGAACGCGGAGAAAGGGTCCGCCAGGAAGGCCGACGTCAAGGGCTACCGCGTCGGCGGCAAGACCGGCACCGCCGAGAAGGTCGTCGGCGGGCGCTATTCCAAGGACAAGGTCATGAACACCTTCACGGCGGTGTTCCCGACGGACAAGCCGCGCTACACGCTGCTGGTGGTGCTGGACGAGCCCAAGGGAACGCCCAAGACGCACGGCTTCCGGACATCGGGCTGGAACACCGCGCCCGTCACCGGGCAGATCATATCCCGGATCGCACCGCTGCTCGGCGTCGAGCCGAAGTTCGAGATCGCCAACCCGCCGCCCGTGCTCGCCTCCTTCGCGGAGCCGCGCTAGTGAGCCCGGCGCCCTTCGCCCTGTCCGACCTGCTGCCCCGTGATGCCGAACTGGTGGCCGGATCGGGCGACCGCCCGATCTTCGGCGTCACCATGGACAGCCGTCAGGTGAGGCCGGGCTATCTGTTCGTGGCCGTTCCCGGCTCGAAGGTCGACGGCGCGCGCTTCGTCCCCGCAGCGGTGTCGGCCGGCGCGGCGGCCGTGCTGTCCGAGAAGCCTCTGGATATACAGCCGGGCACGGCGCTGGCGGTGGTGTCCGACGTGCGCGCGGCGCTGGCCCATATCGCGGCACGGGTCCATCCGGAACAGCCGGAGACCCTGGTCGCGGTGACCGGAACCAGCGGCAAATCCTCGGTGGTGAGCTTCACGCGGCAGATCTGGACGCAGCTGGGCGTCAAGGCGGCGTCGCTCGGCACGCTCGGCGTGACATCGCCGGACCTGTCGGTCTACGGCAGCCTGACCACACCCGATTCACTTTCGCTGCACCAGACGCTGGATCGGCTGGCGCGCGAGGGCGTGACCCATGCGGCCTTCGAGGCCTCCTCCCACGGGCTCGACCAGCGGCGGCTGGACGGGTTGCGGCTGAGCGCGGGAGCCTTCACCAACCTGTCGCGGGACCATCTCGACTATCATCCCGACCTGGAAAGCTATCTCGCCGCCAAGATGCGCCTGTTCGACACCCTGCTGCCCGATGGCGCGGCGGCGGTGGTGGACGCCGACAGCGAGGCCGGGCAGCGGGTCGCCGACGTCGTGCGACGCCGGGAATTGCGGCTGCTGACGACGGGGCGGGCCGGGGCCGATCTTCAGCTTATGTCGCTGGAGCGGTCGGGCTTTGCCCAGCGCATCGTGGTGCGCGCCGGTGGCCGCGATCATGCCATCGATTTTCCGCTGGTCGGTGCCTTCCAGGTGTCCAACGCGCTCGTGGCGGCGGGCCTTGCGGTGGCCACCGGCGCGGAGGCCGCTTCCGTGCTGGAAGCGCTCGGCCGGCTCGAAGGCGTCAGCGGGCGGCTCGATCAAGTGGGTACGCGCGAGGGGGCGCCGATCTTCGTCGACTACGCGCACAAGCCCGGCGCGCTGTCGCATGCGCTCGACGCGCTCCGGCCCTATGCGGACCGCCGCCTCGTGGTGGTGTTCGGCGCGGGCGGCGACCGCGATCCCGGCAAGCGCGCCGAGATGGGGCGGATCGCGGCGGAGAAGGCCGACGAGGTGATCGTCACCGACGACAATCCCCGCAGCGAGGAGCCCGCCGCCATCCGCCGCGCGATCCTCGACGCCGCGCCGGGCGCGCGCGAGATCGGCGACCGGGCGGAGGCGATCGCCGCCGCCATCGCCGACCTGAAAGCGGGGGATGTGCTGCTGATTGCCGGAAAAGGTCATGAAACGGGCCAAATCATAGGCGACCGGACGCTTCCCTTTTCCGATCATGAGGCCGTGAAAATGGCCCTGGAGGCGATGCCATGACCGAAGCGCTCTGGACGTCCGCCGCGCTTGCCTCCGCCATGAAGGCCGAAGTGCGCGGCGACCTGCCGGACAGCATCGGCGGCATTTCGATCGACACGCGCACGCTGGAGAAAGGCGACGCCTTCTTCTCCATCAAGGGCGAGAGCCACGATGGCCATGCCTTCGCGGGGGGCGCCATCGCCAAGGGCGCGGGCCTCGCGGTGATCGCCGCTGACCGAGCCGAGGAACTGGCCGCCGTCAGCCCCGCGCTGATCGTGCCGGACGTGCTCAGGGCGCTGGAGGATGCGGGACGGTCGTCGCGGGCGCGCTGCAATGGCCGGATCGTCGCCGTCACGGGCTCGGTCGGGAAGACCGGCACCAAGGAGATGCTGCGGCTGGCGCTGGAAGGGCAGGGCGCGACCCATGCCTCGGCGGCTTCCTACAACAACCACTGGGGCGTGCCGCTGACGCTGGCGCGGATGCCCGCCGCCACACGCTACGGCATCTTCGAGATCGGCATGAACCACGTCGGCGAGATCATCCCGCTGACCAAGATGGTGCGCCCGGACGTGGCCATCGTCACCACGGTGGAGCCGGTCCACATCGCGCATTTCCCGTCGGTCGAGGCCATCGCCGACGCCAAGGCGGAGATTTTCTTCGGTCTCGCGCCGGGCGGCGTCGCCGTGCTCAACCGCGACAACCGCTTCTTCGAGCGGCTGTCCGCCCATGCCCGCGCATCGGGCCTGAAGGTCGCCAGCTTCGGCGAGGACGAGGCATCCGATGCCCGGCTGATGCGTGCCGACAGCTACGGCGACGGCAGTTCGGTCACGGCCATGGTCGCGGGCAAGGCGGTGGCCTACCGGCTGGGCGCGCCGGGCATCCATCTGGCGCGCAACAGCCTTGCCGCGCTGCTGGCCGTGCATCATCTGGGCGGCGATGTCGAAAAGGCAGCCTCGGCGCTGGAAACCTTCCACGCCCCCAAGGGCAGGGGGGCGCGCCACGTGCTGAAGGTCGGCAAGGGCGAGGCCCTGCTGATCGACGAAAGCTACAACGCCAATCCGGCATCCATGCGCGCCGCATTGGCGGTTCTCGGCCAAAGCCAGGCGGGCGGGCGACGGATCGCCGTGCTCGGCGACATGCTGGAGCTGGGGGCGAAATCGCGCGATCTCCATGTCACGCTTGCCGATGCGATCGATTTCGACGCCGATCTGCTGTTCGCGGCGGGTGAGAACATGCAGGCTCTGTTCGAGGCCGTGCCGGAGGAAAAGCGCGGCTCCTGGGCCGCGCGCTCGGAAGATCTGACATCGTCGGTGATCCAGGCCGTCCAGCCGGACGACGTGGTGATGATCAAGGGCTCGCTCGGAAGCCGCATGGGACCTATCGTCGACGCGCTCGCGAAGCGATTCGCGCCATCGGGCGGGTCCAAACGCAAGGGCAAGGGCAAGGGCGCAGGAGCGCAAAAGTAGCATGCTGACGTTTCTTTCCGCCTTCGCGGACGCCATCCCCCTCTTCAACCTCTTCCGCTACATCACCTTCCGCACGGGTGGCGCGATCATCACCTCGATGCTGTTCGTGTTCCTGTTCGGTCCGGCCATCATCGCCCAGCTCCGCCTCCGGCAGGGCAAGGGCCAGCCGATCCGCGAGGACGGTCCGCAGACGCACCTCCTGAAGAAGGGCACGCCCACCATGGGCGGGCTGATGATCCTCTCGGGCCTGGTGGTCAGCACGCTGCTCTGGGGCAATCTCGCCAACATCTATGTCTGGGTGGTGCTGGCGGTGACGCTGGGCTTCGGGCTGATCGGCTTCTACGACGATTTCCTCAAGGTGACGAAGCAGAGCCACAAGGGCTTCTCGGGTCGCGCGCGGCTGGCGGCGGAGTTCGTGATCGCGGGCCTCGCGGTCTACATCATGTCGCGTCTGTCGCCGACGCCGCTCTCCAACTCGGTCGCCCTGCCGTTCCTCAAGGGCGTGCTCATCAACCTCGGCTATCTCTTCATCATCTTCGGGGCGGTGGTGGTGGTGGGCGCGGGCAACGCGGTCAATCTGACCGACGGCCTCGACGGTCTCGCCATCGTGCCGGTCATGGTGGCGGCGGCGAGTTTCGGAGTGATTTCCTATCTTGCCGGCAACGCGGTGTTCGCGGACTACCTCCAGATCAACTTCGTGCCGGGTACGGGCGAACTGGCCGTGCTCTGCGGTGCGATGCTGGGGGCGGGGCTCGGCTTCCTGTGGTTCAACGCGCCGCCGGCCCAGATCTTCATGGGCGACACCGGCTCGCTGGCGCTGGGCGGCATGCTGGGTTCGATCGCGGTCGCCACCAAGCACGAGATCGTGCTGGCGATCGTGGGCGGCCTGTTCGTGCTGGAGGCCGCATCGGTCATCATCCAGGTGGTGTCCTTCAAGCTGACCGGCAAGCGGGTCTTCAAGATGGCTCCGATCCACCATCATTTCGAGCAACTCGGCTGGACGGAATCGCAGGTGGTCATCCGCTTCTGGATCATCGCCGTGATCCTGGCGCTGATCGGCCTGTCCTCGCTGAAGCTGAGGTGAGAGGAATGACCCCCGCCACCACCTTCCGGGGAAAACGCGTCGCGCTCTTCGGGCTGGGCGGTTCGGGCCTCTCGACCGCCAGGGCGCTGGTCGCGGGCGGCGCGGATGTCGCCGCCTGGGACGATGCCCCGAGCCGCCGGGAGGCGGCCACGGCCTCGGGCGTTCCCATCGTCGATCTCACGTCCGCCGACTGGGCCGGCTTCTCCGCGCTGGTCCTGTCGCCCGGCGTGCCGTTGACCCATCCCGCGCCGCACTGGACCGTGGGCAAGGCCCGCGCCGCCGGCATCGAGATCATCGGCGACATCGAGATCATGGCGCGCGAGCGCCGCGCCCATGCGCCCCGCGCGCCGCTGGTGGCCATCACCGGGACCAACGGCAAGTCGACCACGACGGCGCTGGTCGCGCATATCCTCGCCTCGGCGGGGCGGCAGGTCATGATGGGCGGCAACATCGGCACGCCCGTACTCGATCTCGATCCGCCCGCGTCCTCGCGCGTCCATGTGGTCGAGGTGTCCTCGTTCCAGATCGACCTCGCGCCATCGCTCGACGCCACCGTGGCCGTGCTGCTCAACCTGTCGGAAGATCATCTCGACCGGCACGGCGACATGGATCGCTATGCCGCCATCAAGGAAGGCATGGTGGCGGGCGTCGGCGCGGAGGGGATGGCCGTGATCGGCATCGACGACAGTCGCAGCGCCATGATCGCCGAGCGCATCGCACGGCATGGCACGCGCGTGATGCGGATATCGGCCCGCAACCCCGTGTCCGAAGGCGTCTACGCCGAAGGCGCGCAGCTCCTTGCGGCACTGGGCGGGACAACGCGCGCGCTGGCGCCGCTGGGTGGCATAGGTTCGCTGCGTGGCGAGCACAACGCCCAGAATGCGGCGGCGGCTTCCGCCGTGGCGCTGGCGCTGGGCCTGACGCCGCAGGCGATCGCCAAGGGTCTCGCCAGCTTTCCGGGGCTCGCCCATCGCATGGAAGAGGTCGGGCGCTCCGGCCAGGTGTTGTTCGTCAACGATTCCAAGGCGACCAATGTCGATGCCACGGCGCGGGCGCTGGCGAGCTTTTCGGATATCTTCTGGATCGCGGGCGGCAAGCCCAAGACCGGCGGCATTGATGACCTGTCCGGCTTCTTCCCGCGCATCGCCAAGGCCTATCTGATCGGCGAGGCGGCCGAGGCCTTCGCCGTGACGCTGACGCGGGCGGGGGTGCCGCATGTGGTGTCGGGCACGCTCGACCGAGCGGTCGAGGCCGCCGCCGCCGATGCGGCGCTGTCGAATGCCTCCGAGACCGTGGTGCTGTTGTCGCCCGCCTGCGCGTCGTTCGACCAGTATCCCAATTTCGAGGTGCGCGGCGATGCCTTCCGCACGCTCGTGACGGAGCGTCTGGCGTCCGGTTCGCAGCGGGAGGCGGTGTGATGGAACCTTCGGTGGTCACGGCCCATCCTTCGAGACGCCGCTTTCAGCGGCTCCTCAGGATGAGGTGGGAGGGTGTGGCGCTCTCTCCTAAGAAAATCAACATATTCGGCCTCATCCTGAGGGATCGCGAAGCGATCGTCTCGAAGGATGGGCCGCGCATTCCTGTACCGTCCAGGCTCACCCATGAGGTCCGCCCATGATGTCACGCGCCGAACGCACCCTCGTGGGAGAGTGGTGGTGGACCGTGGACCGATGGCTTCTGGGAGCCTTCGGTCTTTTGACCCTGGCCGGCGTCGTGCTGTCGCTGGCGGCAAGCCCGCCCGTGGCCGAGCGGCTGGGTCTCGGGCTGTTCCATTTCGTCAACCGGCAGGTGTTCTTCGCGGCCCTGGCGATCCCCGTCCTGGTGGCGATCTCCTTCCTCACGCCCCGGCAGGTGCGCCGCGTCGCGCTGGTTGCCTTCCTCATGGGCTGGGTGATGCTGGTGGGAACGCTGTTCTTCGGCGCCGAGATCAAGGGCGCGCGGCGCTGGATATCGATCCTCGGCGTCACCGTCCAGCCGTCGGAACTCATCAAGCCCTCCTTCGCGGTGCTCTGCGCCTGGCTGTTTTCCGAGGGCGCGCGCCGCAAGGACGTGCCCGGCCATTTCCTGGCCATCGCCCTTCTCGGCGTCACCATTACCCCGCTGGTGCTCCAGCCGGACTTCGGGCAGACGCTGCTGGTCACGACCGTCTGGGCGGCGCTGTTCTTCCTGGCCGGACTGGGCTGGATCTGGGTCGTCACGCTCGGCGGGATAGGAGCGTTCGGGCTGTTCACGGCCTACACCCTCATCCCGCATGTGGCGCAGCGCATCAACCGCTTCCTCGATCCGGAGAGCGGCGACACCTATCAGATCGACCGCTCCGTGGAGAGCTTCGTCTCGGGCGGGTGGTTCGGCAAGGGGCCGGGCGAGGGCACCGTCAAGCGCGTGCTGCCGGACAGCCACACCGACTTCGTCTTCGCCGTCACCGGCGAGGAGTTCGGCATCATCGCCTGCCTGCTTCTGCTGACCGTGTTCGGCTTCATCGTTCTGCGCGGGCTGATGCGCGCCCGGCGCGAGGACGACCTCTTCGTTCGCTTCGCCATCGCGGGGCTCTCCATGCTGTTCGGCCTCCAGGCGCTGATCAACATGGCGGTCAACGTCCACCTGATCCCCGCCAAGGGCATGACGCTGCCGTTCATCTCGTCCGGCGGTTCGTCGCTGGTGTCGCTGGCCTTCGGCATGGGCCTTTTGATCGCGCTGACCCGCGAGCGGCCCCG
Organism: Agaricicola taiwanensis; assembly: GCA_040394255.1. Taxonomy (GTDB): domain Bacteria; phylum Pseudomonadota; class Alphaproteobacteria; order Rhizobiales; family Methylopilaceae; genus Agaricicola; species Agaricicola taiwanensis_A. Next base: position 11,071 of record JBEBSP010000073.1, read on the forward strand.
CGCCGAGCAGGTCGCCGAGGAGATGGCGTTGCATTCGGCCCGGAGCCGGACGTGACGGGCAAGACCATCCTGCTCGCCGCCGGGGGAACCGGGGGCCATCTGTTCCCGGCCGAGGCGCTGGCCGGTGTGTTGGCCGCGCGCGGGTACCGGATCGCGCTGGTGACCGACGGCCGGGCCAAGGGCTATGGCTCGGCCTTCGCACCGGAGGCCATCCATGAGGTGCCGTCGGCCACCTTCGCCGGCCGCTCTCCGGTGGCGGTGCTCCGGACCTTGGCGAAAATCGGCGGCGGCGTCGTCCGCTCGATCGGCCTGATCCGGACGCTACGGCCCTCCGTGGTGGTGGGCTTCGGAGGATATCCTTCGATCCCGCCTGTGCTGGCCGCGCAGATTCTCGGCGTGCCTTCGGTGGTGCATGAGCAGAATGTGGTGCTCGGCCGCGCCAACCGGCTTCTGGCCAGGCGCGCCGCGCGCGTCGCCACCGGCTTCTCGCGGCTGTCGAAGGCGCCCGACGGGCTTGAGCGGAAGATGAGTTTCATTGGCAATCCCGTGCGCGCCGCCGTGCGCGAGGTCGCCGGCATGCCCTATGCCGTGCCCACGGATGGCGACATCCGGCTTGTGGTGTTTGGCGGCAGCCAGGGCGCCAAGGTCATGTCCGACGTCGTGCCGGCCGCCGTGGCGCGTCTGCCCGAGCATCTGCGCGCGCGGCTCCGGGTGACCCACCAGGCCCGGGCCGAGGACGGCGAAGCGGCGGTCGACGTCTATCAAGGTGCGGGTGTTGCGGTCGAAGCTGCAGCCTTTTTCAGCGATTTGCCGGCCCGAATCGCCGCCGCTCACCTCATCGTATCGCGCGCCGGAGCCTCCACCGTGGCCGAGCTTGCCGCCATAGGAAGACCAGCCATTCTTGTTCCCCTGCCGGGGTCGCTGGATCAGGACCAACTCGCCAATGCCACGGCCTTCGCGGAGGCCGGAGGAGGCACCGTCCTGCGGCAGGCCGAGATGACCCCGGAGCGGCTTTCTGCGCTGCTGACCGAACGTCTCGATAACCCGGAACGGTTGTATTCACAGGCGATTGCTGCCAAAGGCTTCGGCGTTCTCGACGCCGCCGACCGTCTGGCCGATCTCGTCGAGGAGATCGCCACGGCTTCGACAAAGGTAACATCATGAGACTTCCCCGCGACATCGGTCCGATCCATTTCATCGGCATCGGCGGCATCGGCATGAGCGGCATCGCCGAGGTGCTGGTGAACCTGGGCTACCGCGTCCAGGGGTCGGACGCCGCCGAGAACGCCAATGTAAAACGCCTTCGGGATAAGGGGGTTAGCGTCGCTATCGGACAAGCCGATTCAAACCTCGGCGAGGCTGAGGTGGTGGTGGTGTCGTCGGCCAT
>JBEBSP010000074.1:0-12395 GCA_040394255.1 Agaricicola taiwanensis
GGGCCGCTTGTCGGACAGGATGCCCAGCACCTGGGGAATGACATCGCCCGCCCGCTGCACGGTCACCGTATCACCCACGCGTACATCCTTGCGGATGATCTCGTCCTCATTGTGCAGGGTGGCATTCTGGACCACCACGCCACCCACGGTCACCGGTTCCAGCTTGGCGACGGGGGTCAGCGCACCGGTACGGCCGACCTGGATCTCGATGGCCGTCACCACGGTGGTTGCTTGCTCGGCCGGAAACTTGTGGGCGATGGCCCAGCGCGGCGATCGGGCCACCTGCCCCAGCCGCCGCTGCAAATCGAGACGATCGACCTTGTAGACAACGCCGTCGATGTCATAGGGCAGTATCCCGCGCTGCGCCTCGATCACGCGATAGTGCGCCAGGAGTTCGCCTGCGGATGAACAGAGCTTCGTCAGTGGGTTGGTGGCAAAGCCCCAGTCCCGAAACGCCTTCACCACACCCGACTGGCTGTCGGCGGGCAGACTGCTCGCCTCGCCCCAGCCATAGGCGAAAAAGCGCAGGGGACGACGCGCCGTGATCGAAGAGTCGAGTTGGCGCAGCGATCCGGCGGCAGCGTTGCGCGGATTGGCGAACAGCGGCTTGCCCTCCGCTTCCTGCCGGGCGTTGAGCGCGAGGAAATCCTCCTTGGCCATATAGACCTCGCCACGCACCTCGATCGCATCGGGGATATCTCGCCCTTTCAATTCTGTCGGAATATCGCCGATGGTCCGCAGGTTCGGGGTGACGTCCTCACCCTCGGCACCGTCGCCACGCGTGGCGCCAATGGTCAACCGGCCCTTCTCATAGCGCAGGTTGGCGGAGAGCCCATCGATCTTGGGCTCGGCCAGCACCGGCAGCGGCGCATCGGCATCGAGCCGGAGAAAGGTCCTGATGCGCGCCAGGAAATCCACCACATCCCCATCGTCGAAGGCATTCGACAGGGACAGCATGGGTACGGCATGCCGTACCTTGGCGAATTTCTCCGATGGTGCGCTGCCCACCCGTTCCGTCGGGCTGTCGCGTCCCTTCAGCGAGGGAAAACGCGCCTCGATCGCTTCCAACCGACGACGCAGATCGTCGTAGTCGGCATCGGAGATGGACGGCGCATCATCCTGATAATAGCGCCGGTCATGCCCCGCGATCTCCTCGCTCAATCGCGCGTGCTCAGCCTGCGCCTCGAGCAGGTCGAGATCTCCGGCGGGTTTGATGGATATCATGCAAGCCTCTGGCAGTGTAACGCGTGGGAACTAGAACCTCAGCACCGGCAGCAACGCAAGCCGGTGTGCCAGACCTATGCTGCTCCGTGCAGCAGCCGTGCGGCGGCGGCGCGCGCCTCGTCGGTGATGGTCGCCCCTGCGAGCATGCGGGCGATCTCTTCCTGACGGCGCACTTCGGTCAAGGCCGTTACGCGGGTTGCTACCCGATCGCCCTCATCAACGGGATCCTTGGCGATCATCAGGTGATGCGTTGCCCGGGCGGCCACCTGCGGCGCATGGGTCACCGCCAGCACTTGCACGGCCCCAGCCAATCGCCCCAGCCTCTGGCCGATGGCATCGGCCACCGAACCGCCGACGCCGGTGTCGATCTCGTCGAAGATCAGTGTGGGAGCTGATCCTCGATCGACCAGCGCCACCTTGAGCGCCAGCAGGAAGCGCGCCAATTCGCCGCCCGAGGCCACCTTCAGCATCGGTCCCGGCCGAGTGCCCGGATTGGTCTGCACCCAGAACTCGACCCGATCGAAGCCGTTCGCTCCCATGGCCGCGTCATCGCTCGCGATCTCGGTGACGAACCGCGCCCGCTCCAGCTTCAGGTCGGGCAGTTCCGCACTGACCACACGATCGAGCCTCCCCCCGGCGTCGCGGCGCAGTTCCGTGAGCCGGACAGCCGCGACGCGGAACGCTGACGCGGCCTCCCGCGTCTGCGCCGCGAGGATCACCAGTTGCTCCTCCCCGGCGTCGAGCGATGCCAGTTCCTCACCGAAGCGCAGGGCAACGGCGGGTAAGTCATCGGCCAGCGCGTCGTACTTGCGCGCAGCGGCGCGCAGGCTGAACAGCCGCTCCTCGATCCGCTCCAGTTCCTGTGGCTCGAAGCTTGCCGCATCCTGCGCGATGGCGATGGCCGAAGCCGCCTCGTCCATGGCCTGCAACGCGGCATCGAGCGCCGCGATGATCGGCTCGACGAGGCCTGGAACCTGCATGACGCGGCGCTCCAACCGGCGGATCGCGGCGGCCAAACCGGCAGCCGGCGACGCCGGCCCCGCCACCGCGCCAGCCACCTCCGACAGATCGAGCGCGATCTTCTCCGCCTGCATCATGTCCTGCCGCCGCCGGGCAAGCCGCGCCTCCTCACCGGTCTCGACCGCCAGATTCGTCAATTCCTCATGAGCATGACGCAGGAAGTCCGCCTCGGTGCGCGCCGCCGCCACCCGGGCCTGATGCTCGATCTCCAGCCGCTCCGCCGCCTTCCAGACCGTCCACAGCCGGGAAACCTCGCGCACCTCGTCCTCATGCCCGCCGAAAACATCCAGCAAGGCACGATGAGCCGCCGGATCGATGAAGGCCCGGTCGTCGTGCTGACCATGGATTTCCACCAGCCCGGTGCCGATGCTGCGCAGCAGTTGCACGCTCACGGGCTGGTCGTTGATGAAGGCTCTCGTCCGGCCGTCGGCATACTGCACGCGCCGCAAAACAAGATCGCCGTCATCCTGCATGCCCTGCTCAACCAGAATGGTGCGAACGGCATGCCCAACCGGCAGATCGAAAACCGCAGTCACCTGTCCCTGATCGCATCCGGCACGGACCAGTCCGGCATCACCGCGTCCGCCCAACGCAAGGGCGAGCGCATCGAGAAGGATGGATTTTCCGGCGCCGGTCTCGCCGGTCAGCACTGTAAGGCCTGGCTCGAGAGCCAGATCCAGCCGGTCGATCAGGACAATGTCGCGAACAGCAAGCTGGACCAGCATGCATCGACCTTCACATCAGCTCAGACCGGCCTTCTTGAACGCCTTGCTGATCCACGAACCCTTGTCTTCACGCGGCTCGAGACCGCGCGACTGTACGAGGGAGTAAGTGTCCTTGTACCAGCGGCTGTCCGGGAAATTGTGGCCGAGAACCGCTGCCGCCGTCTGGGCCTCATTGACGACGCCGAGCGCCAGATAGGATTCAGCGACGCGCATCAGCGCCTCTTCCACATGGCGGGTGTTCTGATACTCGGAGATCACCGCCCGAAAGCGGTTGATGGCACCAATGTAGTTGCGCTGGTTGAGATAATAGCGCCCGACATCCATCTCCTTGCCGGCGAGTTGATCGCGCGCCACGACGATGCGCTGGCGGGCAGGCTCGGCATATTCAGACTTCGGGTACTTGTCGGAAATCTCCTGCAGCGCGAGCAAGGCACGCCGGGTACGCTGCTGGTCGCGGGAGATATCCGGAATTTCATTGTAGTAGGACATGGCCAGGATGTACTGCGCGTAAGCGGCATCCTCACTGCCGGGATGCAGCGTCAGATAGCGGCGGGCGTTGGTGATCGCCTCGTCGTAATCGCCCTGCGCATAATGGCTGTAGGCATTGAGCACGAGCGCCTTGCGAGCCCATTCCGTATAGGGATGCTGCTTGTCGACCTCTTCGAACTTCTCTGCCGCAGTGCTGTACTTGCCGTCATTCAGATAGAACAGACCTTCGTTGTAGAGCTTGTCTGCCGGAATGTCCGGCATGGCGACCGAATCCTCATCCTTGCCGCCGAAAATCGAGCAGGCGGCCAAGACGGCGGCGAGCGAGAGCGCGGCGGTCAGACGGAGAGCGCGGCGTGAGCGCAGGCGGAGACGCATCGTCGTATCGGTCATCAGTCCTCAGATCCCATGCGCTGGAGCATTCCCTTGCGCATTCTAGCGTCGATGGAAATGCCTGAAAGCAAAGTTTTTCGGAGCCCGGCGGTCAAGCGACTACGGAATTCCGGAGTGTGAATCCGAGGCCTTTTAACCCAATCGCAGGCAAACCGCCATGGACGATTGGACCTTTAGGCGCGATCGGGCGCGAAGGCGGGGATAAGCGCGGAGGAAAGCTCCGCATGCCCTGGCATGGGCAGACGGGTCTCGGCCTCGATCACGGTCCATGCTGAAGGCGCGTCGTAAAGCGCGCGGACCATCTCGACATTGAGGCGATGGCCACCCTTATAGGAGCGATAGGTGCCGCGCAGCGGGAGGCCTGCCAGAGCCAGGTCACCAATGGCGTCCAGCGCCTTATGCCGGACGAAATGATCCGGTGCGCGCAAACCGGTCGGGTTGATGACCTGGTCAGCGTCGACCACGATGCTGTTCTCCAGCGAAGAGCCACGCGCGAAACCGGCCGCGCGGAGCCGCTCGACGTCCGACAGGAAGCCGAAGGTGCAGGCCCAGGCGATCTCGCGGCGGAAATTGCGCGGCGTAACCTCGATCGCGAGACGCTGCCGGCCAATGAGGGCGCTGGGAAAATCGATCTCGATGTCGATCGCGAAGGCTTTGGGATTGGGCAGAAGCTCGGCCCAGGCATCACCGCGCTCAACCCGCACGGGCTTGAGCACCTTGAGATAGCGGCGCGGCGCATCCAGCGTCTGCAGGCCGGCATCCATGATGCGATCGGCGAAGACCTCGGCTGCACCGTCCAAGATCGGCGCTTCCGGCCCATCCATTTCAGCAACGGCATTGTCGACGCCAAGGCCGCGCAGGGCTGACAGGAGATGCTCGACTGTCGCAACGCCACCCTGCTCCGGGTCCCCAAGCACGGTGGAAAGCTCCGCCGCCGTTACCCGCTCGTGGCGGGCATGGGTCATCCGGGTTCCAAACGAGCCGCTGCGGCGAAACGCGATACCGGTGCCTGCGCCAGCCGGATGCAGTGTCAGGGTGCTGGCGGCGCCACTATGCACACCGACACCGGTGAAGGTCACGGCGGTCTTCAGCGTTGTCTGACAATCGGGCATCACAAGGTCACTTCCGGAAGGCGCTGGTGCGAATCGAGCACCGCATGAACTGCATTTCTGACAGTCGGGAAACTAGGGTTATTCCGGACCCGTCACAAATCACGCTTCCTTTCCGACTGTTACAATTTCTGAAACACATACGGGGCCCGGCGATGCCGGGCCCCGTATGATGGTCGAGAGCCATGATTCAGTTGGCCTGGCGCCGCAAGAACGCGGGAATTTCCAGTTGATCGTCGTCAAGGCTCGCAGGTCGTGGCGCCGGCCGGCCATGGGGATCGAGTTGGCCCTGCGCGACACGCGGAGCAGGCTGGGATGGCTGCGCAGCGGGACGGCGGGCGTATTCAGCCGCAACCTCGGGACGCGGAGCTGGAGCCGGTTCGGGATGCGTGGGCTGGGCGGCCTGCGGCACGGGAGCCGCTTCGTAGCCCTCATCATCCGGGTGACGGCCGAGTCCGACAGCCGCGAGACGCTGCAGCAGGCCCATGCGCTTTTTCTCATGACTGTGCGCATCGGCAGCCGTTTCGCCGCGACTCTGACGGATCTGCTCCTGCACCGGCACCGGCAGATCCTCGATCTGCGGAAGACGGGCGGGACGCAGGACCGTGCGTTCGGGCATGGGAGGAATGAAGTGATCCTCCATGCGCAGGTTATCGTCCGCCGGTGCCTCGGAAAAAGCCTCCTCCATCAGAGTCGGCCTTGGGGCTAAAGGGCGAAGGGTCACGTCCTCCTGCGCCGCGATCGGAGCCTGCTCGGCCGGCTGAGGCGCCGGAGCATGATGAGCGGCGGGGGCAGGTTGCGGCGCAGCGGCGGGCGCGTGCTGCTGGGGCTGTGCAGGCTTGGCGGATGTCGTCTGCAGGCGTTCGGCCAGCGCCGCGAGACGCTGTTCCGCCGGAGAGGACACGGCGGCTTCCGCCTCCTGGTCGATGCCGGTGGCGACAACCGACACGCGGATGGTGCCATCGAGGCTCTCGTCGAAGGTGGCGCCGAGGATGATGTTGGCGTCCTGGTCCACTTCCTCGCGGATGCGGGTGGCGGCTTCGTCGACTTCATACAGCGTCAGGTCGTTGCCGCCGGTGATCGAGATCAGCAGGCCCCGCGCGCCCTTCATCGAGACGTCGTCGAGCAGCGGATTGGCGATGGCGGCTTCGGCGGCCTGGATGGCGCGCTTGTCGCCGGAGGCCTCGCCGGTGCCCATCATGGCCTTGCCCATTTCGCGCATGACCGAGCGGACGTCGGCGAAGTCGAGGTTGATGAGGCCTTCCTTCACCATCAGGTCCGTGATGCAGGCAACGCCGGAGTAGAGCACCTGGTCCGCCATGGCGAAGGCATCCGCGAAGGTGGTGCGCTCGTTGGCGATGCGGAACAGGTTCTGGTTCGGGATGATGATGAGCGTATCGACGCTCTTCTGCAGTTCCTCGATGCCGGCTTCGGCGACGCGCATCCGGCGCACGCCTTCGAAGTGGAACGGCTTGGTGACGACGCCGACGGTCAGGATGCCAAGTTCGCGGGCGGCCCGCGCCACGACCGGAGCCGCACCGGTGCCGGTGCCACCGCCCATGCCGGCGGTGACGAAGATCATGTGCGCGCCGGAAAGGTGGTCACGAATCTCGTCGATGACCTCTTCCGCAGCGGCCCGGCCAACCTCCGGCTGGGAGCCGGCCCCGAGACCCTCGGTCACCTGCACACCCATCTGGATGATGCGTTCGGCCTTGGACAGCGTCAGCGCCTGGGCATCGGTGTTCGCGACCACGAACTCCACGCCCATGAGGCCCGCCTCGATCATGTTGTTGACCGCGTTGCCGCCAGCGCCGCCGACGCCGAAAACGGTGATTCTCGGCTTTAGCTCCCGAATATCGGGCATTTTCAAGTTGATCGTCATCATCGACCCCTTCGGTTCACGCGCCGTCCACACCGCATCGCGTCATCTTCGTCAAACCGGACGACCATCGCCCGGTCCATATTAGAAACTGTCCTTCAGCCACTGGCCCATGCGGGTCAGATAGCCATCGGTACCGGTTATCGCCCCGCCGCGGCGGGCCTCGAAATGCTCAAGCCCCGCGGATTGCGGATAGGCCAAAAGCCCAAGTGCCGCCGCGAACGATGGCCCACGAGCAGCTTCAGGCAGGCCACGAACACCCAGAGGGCGACCGATTCGCACCTGCGGACCGATCATCCGCCCTGCCAATTCAACAAGTCCCGTCAACTGAGACGCCCCGCCTGTCAGAACGACTCGCCGTCCTGCTTCCATGGCAAAACCGGAATTTTTCAGGCGGTCACGCACGAGTTCCAGAATTTCTTCCACCCTCGGGCGAACCACGCGGACCAATTGGGATTTCGGAACATGGTAAGGGATGTCGCTTTCATCCCCGCCGACAGCGGGAACGGCGATCATGTCAAGATCATCCTTCAAGCCCGGGAAAACGCTGGCGTGCAGCGTCTTAAGCCGCTCGGCATGGTCAAGGCGCGTCGACAGCCCGCGCGCGATGTCCATGGTGATATGATGACCGCCGAGAGCGATGGCGTCGGCATGAACACACTGGCCGCCGGAGAACACCGCGACCGTGGTCGTGCCGCCACCCAGATCGACCAGCGTGACGCCAAGTTCGGATTCTTCCTCGGCTAGGGCCGAAAGTCCGCTGGCGTAAGGCGCGGCGACAGCGCCGGCGACCTCGAGATGGCAGCGCTCCACGCAGAGCACGAGGTTGCGCAGCGGCGCGGAGTCCGCCGAGATGACATGCATGTCGACGCCGAGGTCTTCACCCACCATGCCGCGCGGATCACGGATGCTGCGCGTGGCATCGAGCCTGTAGGTGCTCGGCAGGGAATGCAGCACGGTGCGCCCGTCGCGAACGCAATAAGCGCTCGCGGCGCGCAGCACACGCTGGAGATCGGACTCGCCCACGGGATGCCCCGCGACGGAAATGGACGCCGCATAGGAATCGCTGCCGAGGCGCCCTGCCCCAACCGATACGATCACCTGCTCGACCCTGAGGTCGGCCATGCGTTCGGCCGCGTCGACCGCGTGCCGGATCGACTGTTCGGCGGCCTCCATGTCCACGATCGCACCGGCTTTTACGCCGCGCGAACGGTGATGCCCGATGCCGAGCACCTCGACCTGATGCGTCCGGCCCGGCATGGCCTCGTCGCGGTCCAGCGGCTTCAGCCGGGCGATCAGGCAGACGATCTTGCTGGTGCCAACATCGAGAACGGACAGTTCGACCGTGCGCTTGGGAGGCAGCGGCCGCATACGGGGGGCGACCCCCTGTGCCAGAGGCGTCCTCATGTGGTGCCCCCCGCCTTCTTGGCCTTGGCGAGGGCTTCGGCGGCGGCCTTTGCCGCATCCGGGGAAAGCCGGACAAGCACATGCGCGTCATCACGCAGATCGACCGACACCAGATCCTTGTCCAGAATGTTTCCGTTCTTGATCAAATCGGACAGCCGGGAAAGCGCCGCCTCGACATTCTCTTCCGGTAGTTTCACGTCCATGCCGTTGACGAGACGCAGATTCCAGCGCCGCCCACCCACACGGACCGCGCCGTAGGTCTTGGACATGACGGCGGGATGGCGCGCCAGGACGGGCAGGAAGTCGGAGGCAACCTTGTCCGCACCCTCTCCGACCACCAGCGGCAGATTGGAGAAGCGGCCGTCGCGGGCCGAATCGATCGACATGCCGTCGGCGGAGATCACGGAGAAGGAGCCCTCGTGCTGCCAGACGGCATAGGGCTTGCGCTCCACGACGGATATCTCGACGCGGTCGGGATAGAACTTGCGGACGGACGTGCTTTCGACCAGCGGCAGCGCGAGCAGCTGATCGCGCGCGACGGCGGCGTCCAGGAACACCAGAGAGCGCGTGGCATCCAGGCCGACGGCGTCGACGATTTCTTCGGTCGTCAATTCCACCTGCCCTGTCACGACGATCGCCTCGATCTGAAACCCAAACACGCTGGCGATCACATCTGGAGCCTGGGAAAAGGCGCTCGACACAATCGGCCCGTGCCCCCCGAGCACAACGCCATAGGAAAGCGTGCCTGCGAAAAGCAGCGCAATGCCTGCCCGACCCGCAAATCGAGCCCGAGCGACAACATCCACCGCCCGTGACCCTCTCGCCGCCCGGCGAGGCCGGCGGCGGGCGAACCACCGCGAGCGCCCAAGCGAATCGCTCGGCGCCGCAGCGTCGCCCCTTCGGGCGACTAGCGGTTCAGTGACGCGTCTTCCACCATCCATGCCACAAGCTCGTCGAACGAATACCCTGCGTGAGCTGCGATTTCCGGCACCAACGAAGTCTCGGTCATTCCAGGCTGCGTGTTGACTTCCAGACAAACCAGCTCACCCGTTCCGTTGGGGCGATCGTCGTAGCGAAAGTCAGCGCGGCTGATGCCTCGGCAACCGAGAGCTTGATGCGCCTTAAGCGTCAACCTTTGAATATTCTGGTAAACAACTGGTGAAAGATCGGCTGGAAGAATGTGGCGAGATCCGCCTTTCGCGTATTTTGCCTGGTAGTCGTAGAAGCCCATCTCGTGAACAATATCTATGATACCCAAGGGCTTATCGCCCATGACCGCACAGGTTAATTCACGTCCCGCGATGAAACGCTCCGCCAAAAGAATTTCGCCGTAGGCCCAGTCATCACGGTACAGCTCCTGCGGAGGGTGCTCCTGCCCTTCCTTGACGATCAGGACGCCGACGCTCGACCCCTCATCGACAGGCTTGAGGACATAGGGTGGCTCGATGGCATGGGCTTTCGCCGCATCCCGCCGGCTGACCACCCGACCGAAGGCCACGGGAACGCCTGCCTCGGCCATGATGACCTTGGCGCGGTCCTTATTCATGGCAAGCGCGGAGGCCAGCACGCCGGAATGGGTGTAGGGGATACCGAGCACTTCGAGAATGCCCTGAATGGTGCCATCCTCGCCGACCTTGCCGTGCAGCGCGTTGAACGCCACGTCCGGCTTCAGATCGGACAAGGTACGGGCGATGTCGCGATCGACGTCGATGGGCGTGACCCGGTATCCGGCGAGCTCCAGCCCCGCGGCGCAGGCGGCGCCTGAACGGAGCGACACCTCCCGCTCGGCGGACCAGCCGCCCATCAGGACGGCGACATGCTTGGTCATTGAAATCGTCCTTTGACGTGAATCGATATCTTAGGCTGGCAGGCCTATCCGTCTGATTTCCCAGTGAAGATCGATACCCGACTGCGCCAGCACCCGGCGGCGCACCTCTTCCCCGAGCGCCTCGATGTCGGCGGCGGTGGCCTCACCATCGTTAATGAGGAAATTGCAATGCAGTTCGGACATATGCGCGCCACCGATGCGCAAGCCCCGACAGCCCGCCGCGTCGATCAACTGCCAGGATTTATGGCCGGGAGGGTTCTTGAAGGTTGATCCGCCGGTGCGGCTTCGAACCGGCTGCGTGGCATCACGCCGCTCGGTGATCTCGTTCATGGCCGCGAGAATGGTGGCCGAATCCCCCGGCTGTCCCTGGAACAGGGCCTCCGTGAAGATCAGGTCGTCGGCCACCTTGGACTTACGGTATTCGAAGCCCATGTCGGCATGGCTGAGAACATGGATATTGCCCGACCGATCGACCGCGCGCGCTTCGACGAACACATCGGTCGTCTCACCGCCATAGGCGCCCGCGTTCATCCGCAAGGCACCGCCAATCGCTCCCGGAATACCCCGGAAAAAGGCAAGCCCGTCAATTCCGGCTTCACCGGCGGCCCGCGCGACCTTCACATCCGGCACCGCCGTCCCGCTGCGAATACGGCATCCCTGTTCGATATGGATCTGGCTGAAGCCCCGACCAAGCCGGATCACCACACCCGGAACGCCGCCATCACGCACCAGCGTGTTGGAACCGATCCCGATCACACTGACGGGAATGTCCGCCGGCAGTTGGGCCATGAAATAAGCAAGGTCACTTTCGTCCTCGGGCGTGAACAGCACTTGGGCCGGCCCGCCGGCACGAAACCAGGTGATGTCCGCGAGCGGATGGTTCGGCAGCAGGCGACCGCGCAGGTCGGGCATGATGCCCTTCAGATCGGCGGAGATATCCGGAAAACTCATGCCGGCGCCCCGGCGGACAGTGCCGCCAGTTCCCCCGGCAGAACATTGGCCCATTGCGTAATGGAGCCCGCACCAAGACAAACGACGTAATCGCCGGGACGCGCAAGACCGGCGACGAGACCAGCGAGAGCCTGCGGCGATTCCAGCGCCAGAACGTCGCGATGCCCGCGCGCCTGGATGCCGGCGATCAGCCCTTCACGGTCCGCACCCTCGATCGGCGCCTCTCCGGCGGCATAGACATCCGTGACGATCACCGTATCGGCGTCGTTGAAGCATCCGCAGAACTGGTCGAACAGGGCATGAAGCCGGCTGTAGCGATGCGGTTGAACGACGGCGATGACGCGTCCTTCCGTCGACGCCCGCGCCGCTTTCAGAACCGCACCGATCTCCACGGGGTGATGTCCGTAGTCGTCGAAGATCGTGACGCCGTTCCAGTCGCCCGTGCGGGTGAACCGGCGCTTGACGCCGCCGAATTTCGCCAGTCCCGCGCGGATCTGCTCGGCACTCATGCCCAGCCGGTGCGCCACGGCAATGGCCGCCGTGGCGTTGAGGGCGTTGTGATGGCCCGGCATGGGTAGTTCCAGACCGCCGATGTCCGCTTCGACCGCACCATACCGGTCACGGATGACGACCCTGAACCGGCTGCGCCCGCCGGTCAGGTCGACGTCGAGCAAGCGCACGTCGGCCTGCGGGTTTTCACCGTAGGTCACCATACGGCGGTCCTCGATGCGCCCCACCAGCGCCTGAACCTCGGGGTGGTCGAGGCACATCACGGCGAAGCCATAGAAGGGCACGTTCTCCACGAAGGTGAAGAAGGCCCGCTTGATGGCTTCGTAATCGCCGAAATGATCGAGATGCTCCGGATCGATGTTGGTGATGACGGCAACGTCCGCGGGCAGTTTGAGGAAGGTCCCGTCGGATTCGTCCGCCTCCACCACCATCCACTCGCCCTCGCCCAGCCGGGCATTGGTGCCGTAGGCGTTGATGATGCCGCCGTTGATGACCGTGGGATCGAACCCCCCGGCATCGAGCAGTGTCGCCACCAGCGAGGTCGTGGTCGTCTTGCCGTGGGTTCCTGCGATGGCGACGCAGGTCTTCAGGCGCATCAGTTCAGCCAGCATCTCGGCGCGGCGCACCACGGGCAGCCGTTTGGCGCGGGCGGCGGCAAGCTCGGGATTGTCGCGCTTGATGGCCGACGACACCACCACCACCTCGGCCTCGCCGAGGTTTTCGGCCCTGTGTCCGACGAAGCATTCGATGCCCTTGGCCCGCAGGCGCTGCACGTTGGCGCCGTCGGCCTGATCGGAGCCCTGCACCTGATAGCCGAGATTGTGCAGCACCTCGGCGATGCCGCTCATGCCGATGCCGCCGAT
>JBEBSP010000075.1:0-12393 GCA_040394255.1 Agaricicola taiwanensis
GAAGCCGAACTGCTTCTCAAGCTGCGCCACGAAGGCCGGGTCGAGCCCCTGCGCGCCGCGATAGCTGCCCTGCGGCCCCTGTCCGCCCGGAGCGCCGGGCGCGGCGCGCGCGCCGGCGTTATCTCCGCCGCCACCGCCGGAAAAGCGCGCCGTGGCGTCGACGTTGGTGCCCGAAAGCTGCGCCAGCACCCGCTCGACCGGGCCGCCGGGCGCGAACTGCACGATCACGAAGGAAATGAACATGATCCCCAGGATGGTCGGGATCATCAGCAGGAGGCGGCGGGCGATGTATGCGGGCACGGGCGCTTTCGGGTTGGACTATGATCCTGAGCATGCGGATCGGACATTCTCCGGTGCGGCACACCGCAAAACGATGTTAGAGCATCGGCATGGCCGTTCAACCGCAAACACCGCCCAAAATCGCTCCACGGCTGAAAGTCCGCACCGAAAGTCCGGCAAGCTGTATTGGTATGATTTTTCAGTGTGCCCGAATTCTGGAAGCGGCGTTGGAGGTCAGCCGTTCGCTGCCTTTTTATGTCGCTCAAGAGCGTCGATGATATGCTCGATGGTAGGCGGCTCCAACTGCTGCTGAGCGTCGACGTAGAAGGCGCGATCATAAATGATGCGCAGCTTCCCAACGCTGGTTTCAGCCTCAGCCGTGAGGTTTCCGAATACCGTAGGGTTGTACTCCAATATCTTCAGCGCTCGGCAGGTGATGCCGACACTGGACAGGGCCGCGTTGATATAGGTCGCTGACGCTTTGCTCACAGACGTGATCATGCATTCGAACCACACGATGTGCCAGTAGCGATTTCCTGCGGCACAACAGTTTGAATAAGTCCCCTGCCTGGGGGGTGGCTCATTTACGCAGACCTGCGGTCCTGCAAGGGTGTCCGCTTGCCGAAAGGGAACAACTGACCGGGGGACCGAAAAATCCCCTTCGGCTTTTCTGAAGCAAGGCTGTCACAATCCGATCTTCTTCGCCTTGGCCTCGTCCCACCACCAGGTCTCCAGCACGGCGCGGCCATAGGGCGGCTTCACCTGTGGGCGGTCGTAGGCGTCCCAATAGGCGAACCAGTGCGTCGGCTTGTACCAGGCCGGCACCCAGTAGTGCCCGGCGCGGATCACGCGGTCGAGCGCCTTGCAGGCCGTCACCAGCGTCTCGCGCGTTTCGGCCTTGATGGCGACCTCGATCAGCGCGTCGACCACGGGATCGGCGATGCCGGAGAGATTGCGCGAGCCCTTGGTCCCGGCGGCCTCCGAGCCGAACACCAGCTGTAGGGACTCACCCGGCGTCATGGACATGACATAGCGGCGCGACATCACGTCGAAGTCGAAATCGTTCACCCGCGCCTGGAACTGCGCCGGGTCGACGCGCCGGATCGAAGCGGCGACGCCCAGCGCCTTCAGGTTGGCGATATAGGCGTTGAGATGCGGTTCGAGGCCGGGATCGAAATCGAGGATCTCGATGGTGAACGCCTCGCCCTTCCCGTTGGTGAGGCGCCCGCCCTCGTTGCTCCAGCCGGCCTCCTTCAGAAGCTGGATCGCGCGGCGCAGCAGGGTGCGGTCGCGTCCCGAGCCGTCGGAGACCGGCGGCGTCACCGCCTCGCCGAAGACGGCGGGCGAGAGCCTGTCGCGGTGCGGCTCCAGCAGGGCCAGTTCCTCGGGGGAGGGCGCGCCTTCGGCCTTGAGCGGCGAGTTCTCGAAGAAGGAGGCTGTGCGCTTGTAGGACCCGAACATGATGTTCTGGTTGATCCACTCGAAGTCGAAGGCGAGCATCAGCGCCTCGCGCACGCGCACGTCCTTGAACTTGTCGCGGCGCACGTTGAAGAACCACCCCTGCGCGCCCGAGGGCGAGCCGTCCGGCACCTCATCCTTGACGACGCGCCCGTCCTTCACGGCGGGAAAGTCGTAGCCGCGCGCCCATTGCTTGGAGGTGAAGTCCTCGCGGAAGAGGTAGGAGCCGCCCTTGAAGCCCTCGAAGGCGACGTCGCGGTCGCGGTAATACTCGTAGCGCACGCGTTCGAAATTATACTGGCCCTTCACGGCGGGAACGCCGTCGCCCCACCAGTCCGCGACGCGGGCGTATTCGATGAAGCGGCCCGGCTCGAAGCGGGCGACCTTGTAGGGGCCGGAGCCGAGCGGCTCCTTGAGCGTCGATTCATCGAACGGCTGGGTGTCGTAATAGGCCTTTGAGAGCACCGGCAGCCCGGCCACCAGCAGCGGCAGGTCGCGCGAGCGGCCCGCCTTGAAACGCACGGTGACGACATCGTCTTCCGCCGACACCGCCTCGATCCAGCGCAATTGCTGCGACACCAGCGGGTGGCCCTTGTCGCGCAAGGCCTCGATGGAGAAGGCGGCATCCCCGGCGGTGATCGGCGCGCCATCGTGGAAGGCCGCTTCCGGGCGGATGCGGAAGCGATAGGCCAGCCCGTCCTCCGAGATCGCGACCGAGCGCGCCACGAGGCCATAGAGCGAGTCCGGCTCGTCCAGCGATCCCGACATCAGGGTTGCGAAGGTCAGCTCCATCCCCTGCGCGCCGGTGCCCTTGAGGATGAACATGTTGAGCGAGTTGAAGGTGTTGAATTCCTGATTGTAGGCCACCGACGGCCCGACCTGCGAGAGGAGGCCGCCTCTTGGCGCGTCGGGGTTCACATAGTCGAAATGGGCGAAATCCGGCGGATACTTCAGGTCGCCGAAGGCCGACATGCCGTGGCGCTCGACGTCGGGGACCGCCGCGGCCGCCGGTTCCGGCGCGCCTTGCGATCGCGCCATGTGGAGGGCCGGGATGCTGCCGGCCAGGGCGCCGACGAAGGCGCGGCGGCTGATGCGGAAGGGGGCGCTCACCGGCCCGCTCCCAGCGCCTTGGCCTTCGCCTCGTCGTACCACCAGATGGTCGGGAACATGGCGCCGCGTTTCGGCATGGCCTCGGGATGGCTGAAGCGGTTCCAGCGTGCGGTGCGGTCGGAAGTGATGGTCCAGTGCGGCACCACATAGAAGTTCCACAAGAGCACGCGGTCGAGGGCATGGGTGGCCGCCACCAGTTCCTCGCGGCTTTTCGCGAAGATCACGCGGTCGATCAGCGCGTCCACGGCCGGGTTCCTGATGCCGCCGAAATTCTGCGAGCCCGGCTCGTCCGCCGCATCCGTGCCCCACATGTTGCGCTGCTCGTTGCCGGGCGAGAGCGACTGGCCCCAGCCGGCGACCATGATGTCGAAGTCGTGCCCGCGCACGCGGTTGATGTACTGCGTCTCATCGACGATCCGCATTCTAAGCTCGATGCCGAGCCGTTCCAGCGCCGGTTTGTAGAACAGCACCACGCGTTCCATGCTCGGCTGCACGATCAGCACTTCCGCCGTGAGCGGCTCGCCCCTGGCGTTGCGCGCCACCTTCTCGCCGTCGCGGATGGTCCAGCCGGCCTCGGCCAGGAGCTTGCGGGCCTCCAGCAGGCGCGTCCGCATGGCGTCGCGCCCGCCGTCCTTGGGGTTCTCGTAAGGCGTGGTGAAGACCTCCGGCGGGACCTTGTCGCGTACCGTTTCGAGGATTTCCTTCTCCAGCCCCTCCGGCACGCCGCTGGCGGCAAGCTCGGTGCCGAAGAAGTAGCTGTCGATGCGGGTGTACTGGTTGTAGAACAGCGTCCGGTTCATGTCGGCGAAATCGAGCGCGAGGTTGAAGGCGCGCCGCACCCGCGCATCGCTGAACTTCTCGCGGCGCAAGTTGAAGGCAAAGCCCTGCATCCGGCCCGAGCCCTCGTCCGCGAAGGTCTCCTTGACCACCTTGCCCTGCTTCACGGCGGGGAACTCGTAGGACGTGGCCCATTCCTTGGCGGAATTCTCCAGGATGAAGTCGAACTGGCCGGCCTTGAAGGCTTCCTGCGTGACGGTCTGGTCGCGGAAATATTCGTAGGTGATCTCGTCGAAGTTGTTCAAGCCACGGTTCACCGGCAGGTCGGCGGCCCAATAGTCCTTGACGCGCTCGAAGGTGGCGCTCCGCCCCGCCGAGAAGGTCTTGATCTTGTAGGGGCCGGAGCCGAGCGGCGGCTCCAGCGAGCCGCGCGTGACGTCGCGCGTGTTGCCGTTGGCGTCGGTCGCCTCCCACCAGTGCTTCGGCAGGATGGGGATCTGGCCGACGATCTGGGGCAATTCGCGGTTGCCCGCCTCGTCGAAGCGGAAGGTGACCTCGCGCTCGCCGCTGGCTTCCGCCCTGGTGACGTTGCGGTAGTAGCGGTTGTGGAAGGGGCTGATCTTCTTCAGCGTGTCGAACGACCAGATGACGTCCTCCACCGTGACGGGCTTGCCGTCGTGGAAGCGCGCCTCGGGCCTCAGCCGGAAGGTGACCGAGGAATAGTCCGCCGGATGGCGCACCGCCTCGGCGATCAGCCCGTATTCGCTTCCCGCCTCGTCGAAGGACGACGCCATCAGCGTGTCGTAGACCAGCGATGTGCCGGAGGCCGGGTTGCCGGTGGTGATGAACGGGTTGAAACTGTCGAAGGTGCCGAAGGCCGAGAGCCGCACGCGGCCGCCCCTGGGCGCGTCGGGATTGACGTAGTCGAAATGCGTGAAGCCTTCGGGATACTTCGGCTCGCCCATCAGCGACAGGCCATGCCGCCACTGCGGCTCGGACGGGGCGGGGGACTGCGCGGCGGCGGGCGCGGCCATCACGAACAGGGCGGCCAGGAAACCGAACCAGCGGCAGTTCATCATGCGGAGCCGACCTTCCTTGTAGACGAAGCAGTGGAAGCTTACCGGAAACTATGACGCAAATGGGTCTGTCTGCCAGACCTCAACGTCATCGTGACCGCTGAAAGTGGGGGCGCGCGGTTCAGGGACTCAGAAAACCCGGTTGAGCCATGGCCCGAAGTTGGCGTTCCGGCCGCGCGTGTCCACATGGACGAAGGTCTGGTAGACGCCGATGCCGCCGCGGAACAGGCCGGCGTCGCGCATCTCCTTGAGCTTGCTCGCCCACCACACCGAGCCCCTGCCGTCCCGGCAGATGAAGTCGGCGGCCCGGAATTCCATGTGCATCGAGCCGCTGGCCGAGCCCGGGATGCAGGCGTTGTATTCGGGCGACCGGTAGACGCTCGACAGCTCGATCGGCGCGCCCAGCCGCCGGCGCAATTCGTCCAGCACCCTGGCGGTGGGGACGATGTTCGGCCACAGCGCCTCGGGTGGACGCCGGTTCGTGCCCGCGCAGCGCCCGGACGCGTTCTGGCCGCCCAGCACCAGGAACTCCTTCGGCGTGAAATGCCGCAGGTTCACGCCGGAGCCGGTGAGGAAGCGCGTGAACGCCTGAAGATAGGCATCCGAGGCGTCGGCGGGGTCCTGCTCCATCGAGGGGGCTTCGCCCTCATCCACCTCGTCGAAGATCTGGTTCTCGTCGGCTCCTTCCGCGACGACCAGGACACGGTCGCCGGAAGGCATGATCTGCACGAGACGCCATCCTTCGGCCACGAGGCCGTTCAGCGTCAGTTGCAGGGCGACGGCATCCCCGGCCGCGACGCCCTCGACCCGGTAGGCCATGCGTGTCGATGCATCCCCCTGCAGGTCGAACGGTTCGATGACGGCCTCGGCTTCGGACCCGCGCGAACGGGCGCCGCCGGCGGTCACGGGGGTGCCGTCCCCGGTGAAGCTGCGCTTTCGCCTCTTGAAGACGAGGGAATAGGGCGGACCCGCGCGCATGCCCGGAGCGAAGCCGTGGTAGTGGATGTCCCGTCCCCGCCCCCAGACCGCCACGTTGGTCTGGACCACATGGTTGCCCCAGGTTCGCAGCGCGTTGGCGGAAGAGAAGTTTGGGTTGAGGAAATGGGTGGCGCCCTTGACCGAACAGGCCTTGCCCTTGGCGCGCTCCGTCACATGCGCCTCGGTGATGGTCTGGACCGCCTCGCTGGCATGCCGCAGCCGGGCCCAGGTGCCGGTTCCGCCGGGGCCGCCGATGGCGGAAAACTGGAAGCGGGCGTCGACCACGGCGGGCACGCTGTCGGGAAAGCCCGGATGCACGACGCGGTTGATGATCGTGTCGATCACCGCCTCGACGCCGCCCTTCAGGACGTCCGGCCCATACTGGCCGAAATGTCCGACTTCGCTCATGCAGGTGCGGGCAAGCGCGTCGAGGTCCGACGCTTGCAGGACGACTTCCATCTCCCCCTCCGCACCCGAATGCAACGGATGTACTACTTAAGGAGTAGGGCACAACCGAAACATGAAATCAATCGGGTCATGAACGGGATGATAGGCCGTCACCCGGCGTTTCCACGCCGGGTGAGAGACTGACCGGAAAAGGCCGGTTCAGTTCGCTGGCGCTGGCGGGGTCTGCGCCGGCTGCGCGCCATCCTGAGCGGGCGCTTCCGCGGGGTTCTCGCTGGCGGCGGGAGCCTGCTCCTGCGTGCCGCCTTGCGGCGACTGGCCGTCGCCGGCGCCGGACGGGGTTCCTTCGGTCGATCCGCCCGGAGCCTGCCCTGCGGGAGCCTCGCCACCCTGCGGGGCCTCGCCCTCGGCCGGCTGCCCACCTTCCGCAGGCTGCGCGCCTTCAGCCGGGGCCTCGGGCAGCGGCAGCGGATTGTCGGAGTTCTGGTTGAGATAGATCAGGATGTCGGCGCGTTCCTGCGGCTTCTTCAGGCCGGCGAAGGACATCGCCGTGCCCTTGATGACGGCCTTGGGATTCTCCAGGAAGGCGCTGAGCCCTTCGAAGTCCCACGTGCCTTCCGAGGCCTTCATCCCGGCTGAATAGCCGAAGCCTTCCAGATGGGCATGCTTGTTGCCGACCACGCCGTAGAGATTGGGTCCGACCTTGTTCGCTCCGCCCTTCTCGACCGTGTGGCAGGAGGCGCAGCGCTTGAAGATGTCGGCGCCCTTCGCCGGATCGGCGGAGGCGAGCAGGGTGGCGATCGGCACCGCTTCGGCCGCAGGGGCGGCCGCGCTGGCCGCCGCGCCGCCCTCGGGCTCCGGCAGGGCATAGCCCTGCTGTTCGGGCGCGTGCCGCTCGAAGGCGATCTCCGAGGCGATCGACAGGCCAAGCGTGAAGGTCAATGTGCCAAGCACGGCACCCAGGATTTTATTGAGTTCGAACGAATCCATCCGCTTCCCGCCTGAGGCCAGACAAAAGGACGCGATCCCCCGACAGGGTTCGCGGCAAGCGGGCGGAACCTAGCCGCTTCCCCATGCCTCTGACAACTCGTATAGAGACCGGCGCGCTGCTACTTTTTGCCGCCCGAACGCCGCGCCCCGCCAGACATAGCCTTGGTTGCCGCCATGAAGCCGCTCATCCTCATCCCCGCCCGCATGGCGTCGACCCGTTTGCCCGGCAAGCCGCTGGCGGACATCGGTGGCCTGCCCATGATCGTGCAGGTCTGGCGGCGCGCCATGGAAGCGGCCATCGGGCCGGTGGCCGTGGCCACTGATTCGGCGGACATTTTCGAGGCCGTCCGCGCCGCGGGCGGCGAGGCTGTGATGACCCGCGCCGATCATCCCTCCGGCTCCGACCGCATCTTCGAGGCCCTCGGACGGCTCGATCCCGACGGGCGCCACGACGTGATCGTCAATGTGCAGGGCGATCTGCCGACCATCGACCCGGCCGTCATCGCCGCCTCCATCGCGCCCCTCGCGGGGCCTGAGGTCGCCATCGGCACGCTGGCCGCGGAAATCGCGCGCGATGAGGAAAAGGCCGATCCCAACGTCGTGAAGGTCGTGGGCACGCCGCTCGGGCCGGACCGGCTGCGCGCGCTTTACTTCACCCGCGCCACCGCGCCCCATGGCGAGGGGCCGCTCTACCATCACATCGGTCTCTATGCCTGGCGGCGCGCCGCGCTGGAGCGCTTCGTGGCGCTGCCGCCCTCGCCGCTGGAGAAGCGCGAGAGGCTGGAGCAGCTCCGCGCGCTGGAAGCCGGAATGCGCATCGACGTCATGCTGGTGGGCGACGTGCCGCTCGGTGTGGACACTCCCGAAGACCTGGAACGCGCCCGCGCGCGACTTGCCTGAACCGAAGGAACAAGACCTTGGCCAAACCGAAGATCGTCTATCAGGGAGAGCCGGGCGCCAATTCGCATTACGCCTGCGCCGACGCCTATCCCGACATGGAAGCCCTGCCGAAGCCGACCTTCGAGGACGCGCTCGGGGCGGTGGCCGACGGCACGGCGGTGCTGGGCATGATCCCGATCGAGAACACGGTCGCGGGACGGGTGGCCGACATCCACCACCTGATGCCGACCGCCGATCTTCACATCGTCGGAGAGTATTTCCTGCCGCTCCAGCACCAGTTGATGGCCCCGAAAGGCGCGACGCTGGCGACGGTCAAGTCCGTGCAGAGCCATGTCATGGCGCTGGGCCAGTGCCGCGACATCATCCGCAAGCTGGGCCTCAGGGCCATCGTCGGAGCGGACACGGCGGGCTCGGCGCGCGAGGTTTCCGAGGCGGGCGACCTGACCCGCGCGGCGCTGGCCTCGAACCTTGCGGCGGAAATCTATGGCCTCGACATCCTCGCCGCCGATGTGGCCGACGAGGACCACAACACCACGCGCTTCATCGTCCTGTCGAAGGAGCCGGACTGGGCGCCGGCCGGCAACGGCCCGGTGGTCACCACCTTCGTCTTCAAGGTCCGCAACGTGCCCGCCGCGCTCTACAAGGCCATGGGCGGTTTCGCCACCAACAGCGTGAACATGACCAAGCTGGAGAGCTACCAGCTCAACGGCGAGTTCGTGGCGACCCAGTTCTACGCCGACGTGGAGGGCCATCCCGACGACCGCAATGTCCAGCTCGCGCTGGAGGAACTGGCCTTCTTCTCGTCGGAGATGAAAATCCTGGGGGTCTATCCGGCGCACCCGTTCCGCTTCGAGGCGCGCAAGGGCGCCTGACAGGCAGAGCGCGCCGACGGGCATGACCCCCGCCGGCGCGCTCGCTTCAATCCCGTCGGCGGTCAGCGCGCGACGAGGTAGACATCCTCATCGTCATCACGCTGCTTGCCGCCCAGGGCCGCCGCCGCACTGGCGATGAACGCGCCGATCAGCAATGACAGCGCGCCGACCAGTGCGAAGGTCGCTCCGGCCTTGCGGGCGGTGTCTGCGGCTTCCTGGGCTTTCACCTTCGCGTCCTGGGCTCGGGCCAGGACGGTTTCGACCCGGCTTCGCGCGTCGGCTTCCGACAGGCCGGTGCGTGCCGCGACGAGCTGGGCGAGATAGGCCCGATCTTCCGTGGTCACCTCGCCGGCAGTTGCGCTGGCGGCAAGAATGCGCGTCGCCTGCGAGGCTGCGGCGGCGTCCCCTTCGGCGCCGGGAGCGCTCAGCCGGGAAGGATCGGCGGGACGGAACAGCGCATCAACGAAGTAGCCGGTCGCACCGTCGCTTTCGGTTCCGTCAGCCGCACTCGTCGCGCCGAGCACTGCGCCGGACGCAACGGTGGAGACCGCTTGAACGCCGCTGCCGACCGCGCTGGAAAATGAAGATCCCAGTATCCCCACGAGCAACAGGGTCGCGACGGCCCAGGCCATGAAGCCGTGGGCGGTGTCCCGGAAGAATACCTCGTCGGTGTGGACGCCGACCCACTTGGTGCGAAGCCTTCCCGTCAGGTATCCGCCCGCGGCGGACGACAGCCATTGGACCACGATCACCCATGCGGCTGTGGATGCGGCGATGGCGGTCAGGCCCGCGCCTTCGCCCGACCAGGGCGACACCATGCTCAGGCCGAGACCCGAGCCGAGCAGCATCAGGATGATGGTGATGGTGAAGGCGGCGAAGGCTCCCGCGATGATAGGCCCCCAGTTCACGGCCGCTCTCGAGGATTCAAGAGGAACGGCGTCGACGGCGGTAACGGAACTCTGCATGGCCGCCTCCTAGCGGAAAAAGAGGATGAAGAGGATGATGAGGGGAATTGGCACGCCAAGGAGCCAAAGCAGGATTCCGCGTCCCATGAGGGATCTCCGATCGCTGATGCACTGTGGCTTCCCAATGCCGCGGCAGGGGATATCGTTCCGCTCGAAACGAAGACACGCGGCGAGATGCCGAGGCTAGCCGCAGTAGCCGCGCAGCATTCCGCTGGCGATGGAGATGCCCGGCGGAACGATCAGACCGTCCGGGTGGGTTCCCGCGATCATCCGGCGAAGCTCATCGCGCGGGAACCAGCGCGCGTCCTCCAGCTCGGTGCGGTCCACGGTGATGTCGCGCGTGAGCGCCGTGCCCCGACAGCCGATCATCAGCGATGACGGGAAGGGCCAGGGCTGCGAGGCGAGGAAGTCGACCTCGCCAATGGTCACGCCCGCTTCCTCCAGCACTTCGCGGCGAACCGCGTCCTCCGCCGTCTCGCCCGGCTCGATGAAGCCGGCAAGGCAGGAATAGGATCCCGCCGCGAACCGCGGCTGTCGCCCGAGAAGAACGTCGTCGCCATGGGTCACCAGCATGATCGCCACCGGGTCGACGCGCGGGAAATGCTCGGCCTGGCAGGCCGCGCAATCGCGCCGCCAGCCGCCGCAGGCGCTGGCCGTCCGCGCACCGCAGTTGGCGCAAAAGCCATGCCGGCTGTGCCAGGCCAGCAGGCTTTTCGCCAGCCCCAGCAGCGCCACATGGGCCGTGCCAAGCGTGCCCTCGATGGCCAGGGCGCGCAGATCGGCGAGCCGGGCCGCCGCCGGTTCGCCCGCGTCGGGCTCCGGTTCGATGCGGCTGGCGAAGACCGGCATGCCGTCGAGCCGGCCGAGGTATAGGGTTTCCCGCAGATCGCCGAGGCGGGCGACGGTCTCTGCCTTGAACAGGCAGGACAGCGGCGCGCCGGCTCCGACGAGGGGAGCGTCGCCGGCGAACACCACGCAGCGCCGGTCAGCGCGCTGGCTTTCGGCCGCCACGAAATCCGGATTGTTCCGCTGGTTGGCCATGCGGTCGAGCCTGCTGCCGGCGAAACCGAGACGCGCTGACAGGCCGTGGTCCGCCATGGGCATCAGCCCGCGAGCCGCTGGGATGCGCGCGCCGCCAGCGCGTCGGCGATCATGGCGACCATCTGCTCGCGGTCTTCGTCGCCGTAGCGCTGCGCCTCACCCGAGCCCCAGACCGGGCCGGGCCAGGCCGCGTCGCCCTGACGCCGGCCGACCACATGCACATGCAGCTGGGGCACGATGTTGCCGAGCGAGCCCACGTTGATCTTGTCGGCCAGACCGATGGACGCGAGCGCCTTTGACACGGTCGCGATCTCCTCCATCAGCGAACTGCGGTCAAGCGGGGAAAGCTCGAACAGCTCCGTGGCATGGCGCGCGGGGATCAGCACCAGCCAGGGAAAACGCGAATCATCCATCAGCCGGACCTCGCTCAGCTGCAGCCGCGCGACGGGAATCGTGTCCTCGGCGAGGCGGGGATCGATCGCGACGGTGGATTTCAGCATGATGGGTGGCTTTCGAAGGTTGAACACATGCCTCTATACCTCCATATTCGTGGCGGGAGGTTGGCGGTGGACGTATCACTCGCCAACCGGGTCAGGTCCGGAAGGAAGCAGCCCTAACGAGACCGAGACGGGTTGCCGACCAGCCTCCTACCTTTTCACATGACATGTCGATAGCCGCTGATGAATGACGCCACGCCTCGCGCCCCCACCGGCGCCCCCACCGGGTCCGGGGCGGGCTATCGCGTTCTGGCGCGCAAATACCGCCCCTGGACCTTCGAGGACCTGATTGGCCAGGAGGCCATGGTCCGCACCCTGACCAACTCCTTCTCATCCGGCCGCATCGCGCAGGCCTGGGTGCTGACCGGCGTGCGCGGCGTCGGCAAGACCACCACCGCCCGCATCCTCGCCCGTGCGCTGAACTACGAGCGCACCGACGGCTCCGTCACCGGCCCGACCGTCGATCTGCCGGACCTCGGCGTCCATTGCGAAGCGATCATGGAAAGCCGCCATGTCGACGTGCTGGAGATGGACGCGGCCTCGCGCACCGGCATCGACGACGTGCGCGAGATCCTCGACGGCGTGCGCTACGCGCCGGTGTCCGCGCGCTACAAGGTCTACATCATCGACGAAGTCCACATGCTTTCCGAGAAGGCCTTCAACGCCTTCCTGAAGACGCTTGAGGAACCGCCGCCGCACGTCAAGTTCGTCTTCGCCACCACCGAGATTCGCAAGGTCCCCGTCACCGTCCTGTCGCGCTGCCAGCGCTTCAACCTGCGCCGGGTCGACGCCGCCATGCTGGTGGATCACCTCGGCCGCATCGTGGCGCGCGAGGAGGTCGAGGCCGAGCCGGAAGCCTTGGCGCTGGTCGCCCGCGCGGCGGAAGGCTCGGTGCGTGACGCGCTGTCCCTGCTCGACCAGGCCATCGCTCACGGGCAGGGCCGGGTCGAGACCGAGGAGGTGCGGTCGCTGCTCGGTCTTTCTGACCGCGCGCGCATCGTCGACCTGTTCGAAACCGTGATGAAGGGTGACGCCGCCGGAGCGC
>JBEBSP010000076.1:0-12185 GCA_040394255.1 Agaricicola taiwanensis
CGGCCGGAGAAGGTCTATGTGCCCAATCCGGGCATGAGCGACTACCTCTCGGCGGCGGGCATCCAGCGATCGATCATGGAGGTCATCGCCGAGCGCGTCATGCCGCTGGGCATGATCCCCGGCCTTGCGGCCCATGCGGCGGAGCGGGGCGTGGCTTTCCTGTCCTCGGCCTTCTCGCTGGAGGATCTGGAGGTCATCGACCCCCATGTGCCACTGCACAAGCTCGCCTCCTACGAGATTTCCCACCTGCGCCTGATCGACGCCCTGGCGGCGACGGGCAAGCCCCTGCTGATGTCGACCGGCGCGAGCGCGCCGGATGACATCGCCTGGTCGGTGGAGCGGTTCCGCGCGGCGGGCGGCAGGGGCCTCGCGCTCCTGCAATGCACCGCCTCCTATCCCGCGCCGGACGCCGCGCTGAACCTCAATGTGATCCCCTGGCTGGCCAAAACGTACAGTTGCGCGGCCGGGCTTTCCGACCATTCGCCCCACGCCATGCATGCCCCGCTGGCGGCGGTGGCGCTGGGCGCGAAGGTGATAGAGAAGCACATCACCCACGACCGCAACGCGGCGGGGCCGGATCATTTCAACTCCATCGAGCCCGCCGAGCTGACAGCCATGGTCGCGGGCATCCGCGCGGTCGAGGCCATGCTGGGCGACGGCGTCAAGCGCATCGAGCCGGCGGAGGAGGAATTGTTCGCCTTCGCCCGCCGCCGCCTTCAGGCGATCCGCGACATCGCCCCCGGTGACATCTTTCAGGAGGGCGTCAACATCGACGTGCTGCGCCCCGGCAAGCGCGCGGGTGGCTCCCATCCGCGCGATCTGGAATCCATCCTCGGCCGGCCCGCCGCACGTGCGATTTCGCAGGGCGACGGCGTGACGCTGAACGACACAAACGGAGACGCATGATGGCGATCGAGAACAAGGCTCCCGGCAAGGACATTTCCGACGACGACCTCACGGGCAAGTTCCCTTTGGCCGCGCTCAAGCCGGGGGGCAAGCCCAGCACCTTCGAGGTGGCGGGCGTGCCCTTCGGCGGGCCGCTGATCCCCGTCATGGCGGGGCCGAACACGGTCGAGAACCGCGACATGATCCTGCGCACCGCCGAGGCCATCAAGAAGGCCGGAGGCCATTTCCTGCGCGGCGGGGCCTTCAAGCCGCTGAGCTTTCCCTACCGCTCCGACAAATACTTCGAATTGCGTGAGGAGGGCCTGCGCTATCTCGCCGACGCCCGCGACGCCACCGGCCTTCCCATCATCACCGAGTGCATGGACCAATCCAAGGTCGCGGCGGTGGCCGAGGTCGCCGACATGATCCAGATCGGCACCCGCAACATGCAGAACTACGCCCTGTTGGTGGACATCGCGAAAACCGGCAAGCCCGTCATGCTGAAGCGCCACTTCGGGGCCTCGCTGCGCGATTGGCTGGGCGCGGCGGAATACCTGCTGCTGGAAGGCGCGGACAAGGTGCTGCTGTGCGAGCGCGGCATGGCGGTGCCCCACACCCACCGCGCCTCCTCGCGCTTCCTGCTCGACCTCCAGGTCGTGCCGGCGGCGAAAGAGGTGACCCATCTGCCCATCGCCACCGACCCCTCGCACGCCACCTTCTGGGCCCCCTGGGTGGAGCCGATGTCGCTGGCCTCCATCGCGGCGGGAGCGGATTGCATCATGCTGGAGGTCCACCCCGACCCGCGCAACGCCGCCGTCGATCCGCTCCAGCCGATTGATTTCGCGGATTTCACCACGCTCATGGACAAGATGCAGCGCGTGGCCGAAGCCGTTGGCCGGACTCTGAAAAGATGACTGTCTTGAATCATCTTCTCAACGCGCCGGACCTCGACCGTTCGGAGCGTTACGCAGCCATCCTCGGCGAGCGTCCCTCGCTGGGTGCGCGCTCGCCGTCGCTGTGGAACGCCGTATTCGAGGCCGAGGGGCTGGATGTGTTCTTCCATCCCTTCGACGTGGCGGCGGACCAGCTCGAACCGCTCGTCGCCGCGCTGAAGGCCGATCCTCGCTTCGTCGGCGGCGCGGTGGCGGTGCCTTACAAGACGGCGCTGGTGCCGCTGGTGGACCGCGTGGAGCCGGCGGCGAGCCGCATCGGCGCGGTCAACTGCCTCTACCGCGACGGCGAAGCGCTCTGCGCCGCCAACAGCGACGGCCTCGCCGCCCGCGACGTGCTGCGCGAGGCGCTGGGCGCGGCCACGCTCGGCGGGCGGCGCATCCTCGTCATCGGGATCGGCGGTGCGGGCGCGGCCATCGCGGCCACGCTGGCGGATGATCTCGACGGGGAGGGCTGCGTCGTTCTCGCCAACCGCGACCGCGCCAAGGCGGAGGCGCTGGCCGCGCGCATCGGGGCGAGGGCCAAGGTGATCGACTGGCCACTCCGCGCGGCGGGCCTCGCCGGGGTCGATGTGCTGGTGAACGCCACCAGCCTCGGCTTCGCCCCGGTGGGCGATGCGGCCCGTGCCGCGAACCGGCGGCTTACGGCGGTCGGGGCGGCTGAAGCTGCGGCTGAGAACATCTCCGAAAGCATCCTTCTGCTCGATGCCCTGCCGCCCCACGCGCTTGTCTTCGACGCCGTCTATCAGCCGCGCGAGACCATGCTGCTCCACCTTGCCGCGGGCCGTGGGCTGGCCATCCTCGGCGGCGCGGGAATGAACCTCGAACAGGCCGTGATCGGCTTCGGAAAGGCCGTGCAAGGCATTGATCCGACACGGGTTCGCGCCATCATGTTCCAGGTGCCATGATGGCGGTGATCCTGTGTCTCCCCCCGTCGGGCGCGGCCGATATCTTTTCAGGCGAGCCCTGGGTGGAGCAGTGGAGCGAGATTTGGCGCGGCCCGCGCGAGGCCTTGGCAGAGCGGCTGGGCGCCTACATCTGCATCGCCTCGGGCCAGAATCCCCCCGATCTGATCGGAGGATCGGCGGCGCTCTGGCTCCATGAACTCGATCAACTGGACGAAGCCTGCGCCTCGGGGCGGTGGAGCACTGTCGTTTTCGAGCCCTCCGCGCTCAGCGCCGTCGACGCCCTTCGCCTCGGCCGCACCTCGCTGGTGGCGGCGCATACGCTGGGCGCTGGCCATGAACTGACTGGGGACGACATCCTGTCCGTCGCCGGCGGCCATGGCATACCGGTTGCCTTGAAGCATGAGGTGATCGGTAAGAAACTCTGCTATCCCCTGACGCGGAATCAGGAAATCACCTTCGGCAACATCGAATGAGAACCGCTGGCATGACCGTGAACAACCGACAGCTCGACACCTGGACCGGTGATTTCGGTCGCGAGTATCTCCAGAGAAATGAAGATATTTCCGAAGCCGACATGGGGCCGCGCACGGAGGCGCTGCGCCCGGTTCTGGCCGCCTGCGCCGAGGCTCCGCGCTCGATTCTCGAGGTCGGCGCCAACATCGGGCGCAACCTTCTTGCGATGACTCGGCTTTCTGACGCCGAACTCTATGCGGTAGAGCCCTTTGCCGATGCCTACGCACGCATGACGAGGCTTCTGGGAACACGGCTGGCCCAGGGGGTCAACGGGCCAGGCCAGACGCTTCCTTTCGCTGATGCTTCGATCGATTTCGTATTCACCTCTGGTGTGCTGATCCACGTCGCGCCCGAGGACCTGCCCGCCGTCACCGCCGAGATCGTGCGCGTCTCGCGCCGCTATGTCTGGTGCAACGAATATTTCGCCAAGACGTCCGAGCGGGTGCATTACCGGGGGGGCGACGATCTCCTGTTCAAGCGCGACTTCGGCGCCTGGTACCTCGACACCTATCCGCAACTCCGTCCCGTCGCGCAGGGCTTCTGCTGGTCGCGCACGACCCCTTTCGACGACACGACCTGGTGGTTGTTCGAAAAGGTCGGCTGAACGGCGATGGAAGTCCCCTATGACATCGAGGCCCTGGCAGCGGGCATGCCCGATCCGCGCGTGCGCTGGCCGCTGCCTCCCGGCACCGCGCAGGCCATCAACCGGGGGCTTCTCGCCAATCTTCTGACCGTCATGGAGGCGGCGCCCGACGCGGAGACGAGGGATGTCCTCGCCATCGCCGCGCCAGCCATCCAGATTACCTTGCTGACCGCCACCGTCGCCGCCGCCACCGAGGTTGCCGCGCGCCGTCAGGGCATTACGTTCATCCATGGCGGCGAGGCCTCGCTGATGGCGGCCTTCGCGGCGGGTGAGGCCGGGCCGGTCGGTCGCATCTATGATCTCCTGCGCCAGCGGTTCGCCGCCGCGCTGCGCCCCAGCGCCAACGTCAGCCTGCGTGCCCTGGCGCATCGCATTGTCACCAATCGAGGCCCCGGCCTGATGGGGCGGGATACCCTTGTCGTTGGCCACAATGCATTGCTTCAGCGTATGGCGCGCGCCGACCGCGGCGGCCGTTTCACCTATTTCGCTCCTACCACGCGCATCGCGCAGGCCCTTCAGAGCGCACCCCGTGTCGTGCGTTCGGAATGGTCGGACATGGCGTTGCGGCTGGTCAGCGGCGCCGCTTACGAGCTTGGTGCCTTTGATGCGGATTTTCCCCACGATGCCCGAGAGGCGCTGGTGCAGGCGACGGCCGACTGGCTCGCCACTGTCGCGGGCCATCGAGCGGCCGTTGACACGGCCTTGCCAAGACTGCCGCAGCACCTCTGGAGCGGCACGGGCGGCAACTATGCTGCCCGCCAGCTTCGGGCGGCGGTGAAGCGGCGCGGCGGCGAGGTCACGGGCTTCGAGCATGGGGGCGGCGGTCATATCCACCGTGATCTGGGCTCGGAAATCGTCAACGAGTTCTGGCTGGCCGACCGTTTTGTCGCCGATACGCCCGCCAAGGCCGAGGTTTACCGCACCAGTCTCGACGCTTCCGCTTTCCGGGGCGATATCGACATTCGCATCGAAGGTGCGTCCACCGCGACCTTCGACTGGGACGCCGCCAGCACGCATGGCGACATCCGCAGCGTGCTCTACGTCACCACAGCCTTCGTGGGTGAAACCTGCTATCCCATCCAGCCGCTGATGCCCGATCCTGTTTACGCCGACTGGCAGGGCCGTCTTGCAGAGGGGCTGGCGGGCCAAGGCTTCGAGGTGCTGGTGAAACAGCATCCCGGGGGGCGTCTTCGGGGGCGCGTGCTGCCCATGTCGCGCCGGGCCGCATACATCGGCGGTGACTTCGGCGAAGCGGTGCGCCGCGCCGACGCCATTGTGGTGGACTATCCGGCCACCACCGCGCTCTGGGAATCCATGCTGTCTCTCAAGACTGTGGTTTTTCTCGACTTCGGGCTGGCAGACTGGAATCCGGGCGTACGCGAACTGTTTGAACGGCGCTGCCGCGTGGTGATGGGCAGCTTCGACGAACACAATAGACCCATCATCGACTTCGCTGCCGTGGCGGAGGCTCTGGTGCAGCCGGTGGGCGATGATGCCTTCGCCGAAAACTTCCTGACCGGACGACGACGCACATGAGCGCTCGTGTGAGTCTGACGGAGCATGCACCCTGGCGACGCATCGCGGGTGAAGGCTGGACGGTCTGGCTGGCGGGCACGTTGTTCGGTGGCGACCGGCCTGCGTCGCTTGAATCGATCGCTGCGCGGCTGGCCACCCTCCCGGATGATCCAACGGCTCTGGAGCCGGTCCTGCGCGCACTCGACGGCCTGTTCGCCGCCGTCATCCAAAGGCCCGGTGTGACGATCGCGATCGCTGATCACATCGCCAGCGTCCCGCTTCTGCTGCGCGGGACCCAGATCGCGGCCCGAGCAGCGGATCTTTTCGAGAATAGCCGTTTACCGCCGGGCGACGTCGACACGGACGCGGCAAAAATCTTCGCTCTTTCCGGCTTCACTCTCGGAACGGAAACACTGTCCCGTTCCACACGCCGTCTTCCGGCGGGCGGCTATGCCGTCATCCGTGAAGGTCAGGTGCATCTCGGCCGCTACACCGATTACGCCGCATGGCGCAGCGGCATCGACTATTCTCCTGGCGTCGAACAGCGCCTTGAGGAGATGCTGCACCGGCTGATCGACCGCGCCATCGCGCAGGCGGACGGGCGCGAGATCGTGGCGCCGCTCAGCGCCGGACTGGACTCGCGGCTCATCGTCTCGGGCCTGCATGCTCACGGTTACAAACGCGTAAAGTGCTTCGCCTACGGCCAGCCCGGCAATCATGAAGCCATTGCCAGCCGCCAGATCGCCGAACGGCTCGGCTATGCTTGGACCTTCATGCCGTCGACGCGCCGGAGCCAGCGCGCCTGGTTTGCAAGCCCAGAACACGCAGACTATGTGCGCTTCGGGGATGCGCTTGTGGCCACGCCTTTCGAGCAGGACTATGCCGCCGTCGCGGCCTTGCTTGCAAACGGCTGGATTGACCGCGATGCGCTCGTCATCAACGGCCAGTCGGGCGATTTCATCACCGGCAACCATATCCCCACCAGCCTCGGCCCCGGCACTGTCCTCGCGGATCGTCGGCCTGTGATCGACGCGCTGATCGCCAAGCACCATGCGCTGTGGGGCGCCCTCCAGACGCCGGAATGCATCGCGCTCGTCCGCCGGAAGCTTGAGGCCGAACTGGACGCCCTCGATGCGCCGCACGTCCCCGGCGACATGGGCCATGCGCTCTATGAGGCGGTGGAAAGCGACAACCGGCAGTCCAAGTATGTGGTCGGCGGTCAGAGGGTCTACGAGGCGCTGGGCCTGGAGTGGTCCATGCCGCTCTGGGATCGCCCCTTCTGTGAGTTCTGGAAGACAGTCCCCGTGCAGCACAAGTTTCGTCAGACGCTTTATCGTGAGACCCTGCATCGCCTGAACTGGGGCGGTGTCTGGACAGACATCCACGACGAACGCCGTATCGTGCCCGGCTGGGTACGCCCCCTGCGCGCTTCCGCCCGGCTCGCCCTTGCACCCTTCGGGCGCGCGCGCTGGCATCGCCTTGAGCGTCGGGTTTTCGTGCCCTTAATGGACCCGGTCTGCAACTACGCTGGCCGGTCCTGTCTCCATGTCGCTGCCGATCGGCGCGGCTTCCGTAATGCGGTCTCCTGGTTCACCGCCGACCACCTCGCCAGATACGGTCTCGCTTGGGATGGCACGCCGGAGTCGCAGGCATGACCCGCATCCTGACCATACTTGGCGCGCGGCCCCAGTTCGTGAAGGCGGCCGCGGTCACCCGCGCCGTCGCCGCGCGGGGGAGCGTGACGGAGATATTGGTTCACACCGGCCAGCACTTCGATCCCGACATGTCGCAGGTTTTCTTTGACGAACTGGCGATCCCCGCGCCCGCCCATCACCTCGACATCCACGGCGGCGGCCATGGCGAGATGACCGGCCGCATGCTCCAGGCGCTGGAGCCGATCGTCGAGGCGGAAAGGCCCGACTGGGTGTTGGTCTATGGCGACACCAACTCAACCCTCGCCGGCGCGCTGGCGGCCGCCAAACTGCATGTTCCAATCGCCCACGTGGAGGCGGGGCTGCGCTCCTTCAACCGACGCATGCCGGAAGAGATCAACCGCGTGCTGACAGATCATGTCAGCACGGCTCTCTTCTGTCCCACGGCCTCGGCGGTGGACAACCTCGCTCGCGAAGGCATCGTCAACGGCGTCCATTTCACGGGCGACGTGATGTACGACGCGACCCTCTTTGCCGCCGAAAGGGCCAGAACCCGCTCGGCCATCGTCGAGCGGCTCGGCCTGACATCCGGCAGCTATGCGGTGGCAACCGTCCACCGCGCCGAGAACACCGATACCCCCGAGGCCCTGGCACGGGTCCTCAACTGGTTGCGCGCGGCGGCGCAGGGGAGGCCGGTCGTCTTGCCGCTGCATCCGCGCACACGTGCCGCTGCCGCCCGTCACGGGCTGTCCCTCGACGGCCTCATGCTGACAGAGCCCCTCGGCTACATCGACATGACCGGTCTCGTGGCGGACAGCGCCGAAATCTTCACTGACAGCGGCGGTCTGCAGAAGGAGGCTTATTTTCACCGAAAGCCCTGTGTGACGCTGCGTTCGGAAACCGAGTGGGTCGAGACCATCGAAGCAGGTTGGAACCGGCTCTGGACCGGCCCGGCCCACGGCCCGCGGCATGATATTCCCGACTATGGCGACGGCCATGCGGCTGAGCGGATACTGGATATCTTGGAGCGTCATGCGCAAAAATAGCCTCGGTTTTACCCGAAGCGGAATGCGGCTGGGAATCATATGAAGATTCTCTATTGCGTCCGGGTCTTCACCGGCCTTGCCTCCAGTCTCGCAGCGGGCGTTTGGAAACCCACGGGCGTGCCGACCATCTACCGCATGATCGAAGCGTTGGATCGCGGCCCCGATGAGGCCGCCTTCGTGCTGACCTGGAAGGACGGAGAGGGCGAGGACGCCGTCATGCGCCTGCCGCCGCTGACCCGGCCCGTTAAAGTGCTGGGCGGGCAGGGCAGTACCATCCGTCGTGATCTGCGTCATGCCTGGCAGGTCTGGCGGATGATGCGCCGCGAGCAGCCGGATGTGCTCTATTTCGACAACGCCAACATCTTTGTGGCGGCGATCATTTCCCTGCTGACGCATCGGTCCATCGTGCTTCGGATCATGGGGGTTTATCCCGTCATGCGCCGTATGCTAGATGATCGCGGCCCACGTGCCGCGCTGGTGCGCTGGTGTTATCGCCGCCCATGGAGCCTTGCCGTCTGCACCCAGGATGGCAGCGGCGTCGAGCCTTGGCTGGAGCGCACTCTCCGGCCCGGCGTACCGCGTATCGTGCTTCTCAACGGTCTCGACCGCACGGCCGCATCTGCCCTGTCCCCCGCTGTGGCAGCCATTCCGCCCGATCGTACGGTCGTCATGTTTCTTGGCAAGCTGGAGCCCGAAAAGGGCGCCATGGAATTCGCGGAGGGATTCCTTGCCGCTCACTCAGAAACACAGGGTCTGCATGCACTGATCGTGGGTACAGGGCGCCTTTCCGATGCCGTACGCCGCCGCTTCTCGGAGGCTGGCGCGAGCGATGCCCTCACACAGATCGATCGGCTGCCCCATGGCGAGGTCGCGGCGGCGCTGGGCCGCGCCGACATCTATGTTTCGCTCAACCGTCTGGGAAATCTCAGCAACGCCAACCTGGAAGCCATGCTCGCGGGCAAAGCCATGGTGATCCCGGTTTCGCAACCTGATACCGGTGTCGACACCGCGACCGACTCACTGGTGCCAGCAGACGCCCTGCGTCGCATCCCGTCCGCCAGTGACACGGTGGCGCTCGCCGGCGCCATACTCGACCTGCATCTCGATCCGGATGAACGCATCCGCCTTGGTCGCCGTATTGCCGGACTGATTGGTGAGGCATCTGGCACATGGAACGAGCGCATCGGCGTTGAAATCGCCCTTCTGCAACGCGTCGCAGCCGGGGACATGCCGTGAAAATCCTGGCCTTCACGCCCGATCTTGATGGCGGTGGCGCGCAGCGAACCATGATCAATCTCGTGCAAGGATTTCGCGAGGCCGGGCAGGACGCATCCCTCGTCGCCGGGCGCACGGATGGCCCCGCCCACGCGTGGCTGCCGCCTGCGCTCCCGGTGCATGATCTTCAGTGCCGAAGAATTCGCGGCACGTTACTGCCGCTCATCCACCTCCTGCGTGCCGAGTGCCCCGATGTGCTGCTCTCGACCATGATCGATGCCAACATCGTGGCTCTGGCCGCAAGCCGTTTTACCCCTCATCCGCGCCCCGTCACGGTGCTTCGCGAAACCAACAGTCACACGGCCCGGGGCGATATCGGGCGTCTCCGCCGCAGGCTCATCCGCAGCGCCTACGGTGCGGCGGATGGCGTCGTGGCGCTGTCGTCCGGCGTGAGGGAGGAACTGATCGATCTTTATGGTCTGGCGCCGGAGGGCATTGTTACCATTCACAATCCGGTCGCCGTCGAAGCGATCGCAAAGAAGGCCGATTTTGCTCGTGGCCAGGAAAGTCCTTTTCCAGCAGGAGGCCATGTTCTGGTGGCGGTGGGGCGGCTGACGCGCCAGAAGGGGCACGACCTGCTGTTACGCGCGGTCGCCGCCCTGCCGCGCCAGGATGTGCGTGTTGCCATACTTGGGGAGGGGGAAGATCGCGCCGCCCTCACGTATTTGGCGGAGACGCTGGGTCTGGGTGCGCGTCTGTTGATGCCCGGCTTCGTGCGTGAGCCGGAAGCCTGGCTGGCGCATGCCGATGCCTTTGTGCTGGCCTCCCGCTGGGAAGGATTCGGGCATGTCGTGGTCGAGGCCATGGCGGCTGGCCAGCCTGTCATAGCTTTCGACTGCCCGCACGGCCCGCGCGATATCATCACCAGCGGCGTCAACGGTCTGCTGGTGCCGGACGGCGATCTGCCGGCTTTGACCCAGGCGTTGGAGGATGTGCTGGACGATGCCGCCAAAGCCCGTCGTCTCGCTGCAGCAGGACACCGCGATGCGGAGCGCTTCACTTTGGCCCGTATCACCGAGACCTATCTGGAATTCTTCTCCGGGCTGCTGTCAGCCCGCCGCTAGGTTGGCACTACAGCGCGCCGTTTCGGCCAGCGCCGCCCGCACATCGCGGCGCGGCGTCCATCCCGCCGCCATCAGCCGCGAGGCATCGGCCACCAGTGGCCGCGACATCCGCTCTACCGCGTCCGCGCGCCCGGCCATCCGCGCCGCCGCCATCAGCAGGGAGGCGGGCACTGGCAGCAGTCCCGCGCTTCGGCCAAGCCCCGTGCGCAGGGCCGCGATCATCTCCGCCACGCTCAGGGGTTCGGGGTCCGCCACCAGATAGCTGCCGCCCGCCATGGTCTCGCTGGCGAGTGCCAGCATCACCGCATCCACCAGATGGTCCCGCGCCACGATGGAGCGCTTTGCCTTGAGCCCGCCCAGCGGCAGCGGCCAGGGCGAGGCCGCGAGGCGGATCAGCGCCGCCATGTTGTAGCGCACGCCCGGCCCGTGGATCAGCACCGGGCGCAGGATCACGCTCGGCACGTCGATCTCCGCCAGAGCCTGCTCGGCCTTGAGCTTGGAAAGGCCGTAAATGTCGGTCGGCTCCGGCGCAAGGTCCTCGGTGATGATATGGTCCGCCACCGGTCCGGTCTGCGCACGCACCGAGGACAGGAACACGAAGCGCTTCACCCCGGCGCGCGCGGCGGCGCGGGCGATCTCGACGGTCGCCTCGGTGTTGACCCGCCGGTAAAGCTCCTCCGGCACATCCGGCCCCATATGGGCGAGGCCCGCCGCATGGACCACCGCATCGATGCCGTCGAGCGCGAAGGACCGGTTGAGCGGGCGGGAAAGGTCACCGATCACGGCGGCGTCGACGCCCGGCGGCAGCGGCCCCGGCTCGCGCAGCGCCACCCGCACGCCGTGTCCCGCCGCCACCAGCGCGGGCACCAGACCCTGGCCAACGAAGCCGGTCGCCCCCGTCACCAGCACACGCATCAGCCGAGCGCCTTCCTGATCGCCAGGAAATCGCGCCAGGCCAGCCGCTTCTGCATCGGGCTACGCAGCAGGAAGGCGGGGTGCAGCGTGGCCATGGCCTTCACCGTCCATCCGCCGGTCTCATAATCCTGCCAGCGCCCGCGCATGCGCAGGATGCCTTCGGTGGTCTTCAGCATGGACTGCGCCGCCGAGCCGCCGAGGAAGACCAGCACCTCGGGTTTCGCCAGTTCCACCTGACGCCGGATGAAGGGCAGGCAGATCTGGGTCTCCTGCGGCGTCGGCGTGCGGTTGCCCGGCGGCCGCCAGGGTACCACGTTGGCGATGTAGACCGACGTCCGGTCGAGCCCGATGGCCGCCAGCATCTTGTCCAGCAACTGCCCCGACCGCCCGACGAAAGGCTTGCCCTCACGATCCTCGTCACGGCCCGGCGCCTCGCCGATCAGCATCAGGCGCGAGCCCGGAACGCCGTCGGAAAAGACGAGGCGGCTTGCGGTGGCCTTCAGCGTGCAGCCGTCGAACCCTGCCAGCAGGGCCTGCAATTCGTCGAGCGTGGCTGCCCGTGCGGCCGCCGCGCGCGCCGCCATGACGCTTTCCTCGGCCGAAGCCGCGAGGGTGTTGGTGTCGGAAGCGGCAGCGAAGAAGCTCGCCGGTTTCGGCGGCGCTTCGGCGCTTGCCGAAGGTATGGGCGCGGCCTGCGTCGGCGCGGTCTCGCCAAAGCGGTTCCGTCCGCTCTCGCCGATGGCGAGGTCGACGCCCATGGAGGCATACCAGGCGACAAGGCGCGCGGCTTCCTCGGCACTGGGAGCGGGACGGTCGGGC
>JBEBSP010000077.1:0-12129 GCA_040394255.1 Agaricicola taiwanensis
CCTAGACGCTTGGGTCGGATCGTGCCGAAAATGGCGGCTTTCGAGAACCGGAGCGGAGCGTACATCAGTACGTGAGCACCGGAAGCGCAGAAAGCCGCCATTTGCAGGCCGGCATGGCCCAAGTGTCAG
Source organism: Agaricicola taiwanensis (assembly GCA_040394255.1). Taxonomy (GTDB): domain Bacteria; phylum Pseudomonadota; class Alphaproteobacteria; order Rhizobiales; family Methylopilaceae; genus Agaricicola; species Agaricicola taiwanensis_A. The sequence goes on from JBEBSP010000077.1 coordinate 130, forward strand.
GCGGTCAGCTTGGCCGCGATCTGGGCGACATGCCTGCCCTGGTAGCGCGCACCGGCCAGTTCGTTTTCCGAAGGCATGCGCTTGCCGTCACCGCCCGTGATCGTCGACGCGCCATAGGGGCTGCCGCCGGTGATCTCGTCGATGCTCATCTGGCCCGCGAAGGCGTAGGGCAGACCGACCACCACCATGCCATGATGCATGAGCGTCGGGATGAAGCCGAGGATGGTGCTCTCCTGCCCGCCGTGCTGCGTCGCACTGGATGTGAACACCGAGCCGACCTTGCCGACCAGCTTGCCCTGCGCCCAGAGGCCTCCGGTCTGGTCGACGAAATTGCGCATCTGCGAGGCCACGGTTCCGTAGCGGGTGCCGGCGCCGAAGATGATGGCGTCGTAGTTTTCGAGCTCGGCGGGGGTGGCGATGGGAGCCTTCTGGTCGATCTTGAAGCCGGATTTTCTGGCGACCTCATCCGGCACGAGTTCCGGCACGCGCTTGATGGTGACATCCGCGCCCGCCTCGCGTGCGCCCTCCGCCACGGCTTCGGCCATCGCTTCGATGTGGCCATAAGCGGAATAATAGAGCACGAGAACTTTTGCCATGGAGATGCCTCTTCTTATGATGATGCGGGCGAGTGTCCCGCTGTGCGGAAGAACATGGCAGTCTTGGGCGATTGGGCAAGGGCGGGATTGCACATCCGCCCTTGCAAGCGCGCAATGGGCAGGCCGTCGGGCTTCAGCCCGACGCCTTATCCTGAAGAACGCCCGGCCCGCCGACATCGAAGCCGATGGCCGTGAGGGCCGACAGGAGTTCCCTGGCTTTCTGCGGCGCGATCTGGCGGAACGGCGGGCGCACCCGCAGCCAGTCCTCGTTGCCGGTATCGGCGGCGATCAGCGCCTTCAGGGCCGGAATGACAGGAAATCCTTCGATGACCTTGCGCGCCGCCGTAGCCCTCGCCTGTTCGGCATCGCCGCCGCCGGCGGCGAAGGCGTCGATGACGCGGCGGATGCCCGTGACGTTGACGTTCGCGCTCGCGGAGATGCACCCGGCGCTGCCGGCGCGCAATCCTTGCAGCAGGAAGCTTTCCGAGCCCGGAAACACCGCGAAGCCCGGAAAGGCCGTGATGAGGCTGTGCGTGTGGCTCCAGTCCCCCGACGAATCCTTGATCCCGACGATGGTGTCCGGGAAGGCGTCGATCAGCCGGCGGATCAGCGCATGGCTCCAGCCGACCTGGGCGACCGGCGGAATGTGATAGAGGTAGATCGGAAGATTGGGGGACGCCGCCCGCTCGATGGCCGCGGCCGTGAAGTCGAACAGGCCGTCGTCGGTGGCGATCTTGTAGTAGAAGGGTGGAAGCAGGAGCACGCCGCCGCATCCGTGCCGGCCCGCCGCGCGCATCATGTCGACCACGTCCGGCAGGGCGCATGCCCCCGCGCCGGGCATCAGCTTCGCGGCCGGAACACCCCCCTCGACAAGGGCGTCGAGCAGGGAAAGCCGCTCCTTCAGGGACAGTGAATTGGCTTCGCTGGTGGTCCCGAAGACGGCGAGGCCGTCGGCGCCCGCGTCGAGCAATCGCTTGCAGTGATCGACGAAGCGGGCCGTATCGGGTCTCAGTTCGGCATCATAAGGCGTGACAACGGGAACGAGCACGCCGGAAAACGTCGGAAGGGGCATATGAGCCTCACGGGACTGGTTGCGCGTGAGGCTCTCGATATCCGACGTGGCGGTCTAAGTCGACAGTTGACTTAGACGACCGGCAGCTTGGCGCCGATGCCGAGGGTCGTCAGGTCGCTCTTGAGCGGCTGGCGATGAGCCTCAACGGCGGCGGCGGCGCGAATCGCTGCTCCAAAAACCCGGCCGGCACCGGCCAGACGACGTGCGATGAGCATGAGAACGTGCAGCATTTTAGTCTCCAACATGCGCTGACGGAGGACTTTTTGGTCGCCAGCGTTGCGATGAAGATCGCCCTTTAGTGTGCAATGCACAATGGCCAAAACCGCCTTCCTATCATGCGCTGCACGCATGGCTTGTCATAATTTTGACGCAAGACTTTCAAATTTGCATAACTCTTAGGGCTTATGATCGCTTCGCAAGCTGCACGCGCGATTGCCGTGATGCACACAGCCCGGCGGATGTGCTAAGGCGGCGATGTCGCCCCCTTGGCGAAATTGGTATACGCACGGCACTTAAAATGCCGGGCCGCAAGGCGTGCCGGTTCAAGTCCGGCAGGGGGCACCATCTTTTCTTGCGCGATGCCGCCCTCCAATTCATCGCGCGGGGTCGATATCGCTCCGCCGCACCATATCTATATGACCATCGGGCGAAGGGTGTCCTTGGCCCTGCCCTATGATAATATTGCCCCAACACATCGACATCAGGTCGGAGCCATCCATGCCCGAATCCGGCATACAGACGCGCCCGCGCGCATCATTGTCATCCGTTGATCCCGTCTGGTCCCAGGTCCGCGTCGAGGCCGAGGAGCTGGCCGGGCGCGAACCCGAACTGGCCAGCTTCGTCACCTCCACGGTGCTGCATCACGACAGCCTGGAAGACGCCATCGCCCACCGCATTTCCGCCCGTCTCGATCACGCCGAGGTCGGCTATGCCATGCTCATGCGCGCCTTCGAGGATGTGATCGCGGCCGACGAGCGGTTCGGCATGGCGATCCGGGCCGACATCGCCGCGGTCGCCGAGCGCGATCCGGCCTGCATGCGCTACCTGGAGCCCCTGCTCTACTTCAAGGGTTTCCACGCGCTGCAAACCCACCGCCTGGCGCATTACCTCTGGGGCCTCGGCCGCAAGGATTTCGCGCTTTATCTTCAAAGCCGGGCATCGGCCATGTTCCAGGTCGACATCCACCCGGCGGCGCGCGTCGGGCGCGGCGTCTTCCTCGACCATGCCACCGGCCTCGTGGTCGGCGGCACGGCCATCATCGAGGACGACGTCTCGATCCTGCAGGGCGTGACCCTCGGCGGCACCGGCAAGGAGCGCGGCGACCGGCACCCGAAGATCCGGCGCGGCGTGCTGATCGGCGCGGGAGCCAAGGTGCTCGGCAACATCGAGATCGGCCACTGCTCGCTGATCGCGGCCGGATCGGTGGTGCTGAAGAGCATCCCGCCCAATGTGACGGTTGCGGGCGTTCCCGCCCGCATCGTCGGCGACGCCCCCTGTGAACAACCGCCGTCGCAGACCATGGATCAGCTTCTGGGCGACACCCCGCTTTATTATGACCCGGTGATCTGATCTTGCCCGCCCGGTTCGGGCATGCGACACGGACGGGACATCATCGAACAGGAGGATTCCGGTGGACAAGGCCGAGCTTCAGCGACTGGAGAATTATCTGCGCCGTCTGTTTTCCAACCCGTCCATGCGGGTCGTCGCACGGCCGCGCAAGAAGGACTCCGCTGAGGTCTATATCGGCGAGGAGTTCATCGGCGTCCTGTTCCTGGACGACGAGGACGGCGATCGCTCGTTCAATTTCCAGATGGCCATCCTGGCCGAGGATCTGGCCGACTGAGACGATTGAATCACGACCGGGACATCCCGTTCGTGTGAATTCTCCGCGCAAGCGGTTTCCCGGCATCATCCTTGCTCCCCTGACACTCAAGGCGCGGTTTGGCGCGCCTGATGTGCCAGAGGGAGACAGATGCCCGCCCACCCCGGGATTTTCTTCTTTATTGCCTTGGGCTTCGCCATCGCGGGCGTGATCGCGCTCGGCTACGAGATCGTCACCCGCAAGCGCGCCAGCTTCCGCCTCCTGGGGCATCCCCGGATGCTGCCGGCGGTCATCCCCTTCCTGGCCTTCAGCGCGCCGTTCATCATCCTGCGCAACACCATCCGGGGCTGCCAGGTGGAGGGTCGCCCCGCCATTGCCGTCGCCGTCGCCTTCAGCCTCGTCATCGGCTGGAGCGCGGCCTCGGGGGCCGCGCTGACCACAGTCATCCGGAACGCCCTGCTGTGACCCGTCACGGGTGAAGCACGGAGAGCATGCGCTTCACCTCATCGGCCGCCGCCGCCAGCTTGTCCGCATCCCTCGCCCGAACGACCACATGGGTGTTGAAGCCCTTGTCGTCCACGAAGGGATAGCTTCCGATCGCCACATCGGGATGGGCCGCCTGTATGTCCCTGAGCGGGATGGCGATGTCGCCCTCCTTGGCATCGGCGCGGATGCTCTCCGACAGGATCCTGACGCCGGTCCTCAACGTCGGGGCCACGGCATCCAGCATGGCCTGCATGATCGCCGGAACGCCGGCCATCACATGCACGTTGCCGATCCGGAAACCCGGCGCCTTCGAGACGGCGTTGGCGATGAGATCGGCCCCGTCGGGGATGCGCGCCATGCGCATGCGGCCCTCGGTCAGTTCCGCGTTGGGAAACCGCTCGCGCATCATCGCCACCGCGCGCGGGTCGAAATCGATCCCGACGCCGAAGGCCCTGGCGACGGCGTCGGCGGTGATGTCGTCGTGGGTCGGCCCGATCCCGCCGGTGGTGAAGACATAGGTGTAGCGCGAGCGCAGGGCGTCCAGCGCCTCGACGATGGCGTCTTCGTCGTCGGCGACGGTCCGCGCTTCCTTCAGATCGATGCCGAGGTTGGTCAGATAGGCGGCGATATAGCCCGTGTTGGTGTCCTTCGTCCGCCCGGACAGGATCTCGTCGCCGATGACGAGCACGGCGGCGGTCACCAGGGTGTCGTCGGAAGCGCTTGTCACCGGGGTCGGTCCTTGTTCACGAAGGAGATGCGCGGCGGGGCATCATATCTCGATCAGAGCATAGGGCCGGCCGCTGTCTTTTTCGATATGGCGCGCGCAGTTGTAAACCGGAACGCCGCCGGGGGTCACGCCCCGGTGCCTTCCGTGATGCGCGTGTCCGTGAAGAACCGCCGTCACGGGAAAGCGGTCGATGGTCTCGGCCAGACGCGAGGAACCGAGGAAGGGATAGATCTCCTTGGGCTCTCCCTCGACGGTGGCCTCCACCGGCGCGTAATGCAGGACGACCACGCTCGGCCCCCTGGGCAGCTTGCGCAGCGCATTCTCCAGCACCATCGCCTCGTTGACGCCTTCGTTCACCAGCGCCTTGATGGACGGCTCGCCGAAGGACCCCAGCATGCGGTGGCCGAACCCGCCGACGAAGCCCTTGACGCCCGCGAAACCAACCCCCTTGTGGCTGCACACCTGGTTTCCGAGGAAGGCAATACCGGCCTGCCGCAGGATGCGCGTGACCTCCTCGACCTCGCCGGATTCATGGTCATGGTTCCCCAGGACACCGACGATCGGGATGCTGCAGGCCCGCAGTTCCTCGGCGAGTATCTCCGCCTCTCTGGCGCGTCCGAGGTCAGTCAGGTCACCGGCGAGCGCAAGGACGTCAGCCTCGTCCGAAACACGCTGGAACACCTCCCGCCACTCCCTTTCAGGCCCCTCCCGGACGTGCAGGTCGGCGAGGCCCGCCACCCTCATCTTCGCCCGATCCGCGCTCACATCCCGCTCGCTCATCCCACGATGTCCCCGAATCCCCAGTCCGCGATATCCACCAGGTAATCGGCCGGCGAGAAGAGACGTCCACGGCAGATTTGCACCTGTGGCTTAGGCATTTGTGATTGATCTTTCAACCTATCCATTAACTCATCGAACAACCATTCCGGCACGCATCCGCGCTCCGTCGGATAGATGAAACGGAAGTTCAGGAGGTGGATCAGCAGCACCTCCCAATACTGCTCCATGTAGGACAGGAGCCGCTTCCAATCGATCGCCCTGCTCTGTTTGAGGATCATATGGGCGATGTCCGCGCCGTCGTAGCGCGTGCGGTCCTGGATGAAGACCTTCGACCAGACCAGTTCCGTCGGCGAGACGATCTGCACCTCGATGCCGTGGATATGCGCGGTGTGGGTCTCGTGGAACCAGTGATCGCCGATGGGGGTCGCCGCCGTCTTGGAATTGAAGATCACGTCGAAGAAATGCCGCTTGTGGCGCACCTTGGCGATCCAGCGCGGGTCCTCGATCTCGGTCTTGTAGCCAAGCTCGCGGAACAGATTGAGGATGCGGGGATAGTCGCCCGCCCGGCAGAACACGTCGATGTCCTTGGTCGGGCGCGAGATGCCGGTATAGGCCGCGATCGCATAGGTCCCTGCGATCATGAAGGGGATGTTCGACCTCTTCAGCGCCTTCAGGCTGTCGACATAGAAGGCCTCGGCTTTTGGCGAGGCCGGAAGCGCCACTTTCTTGGTTCGAACCGCAGCCATGGGACCTCCACCCTCGGCAAAGGTGAACCCGTGGAGGGATGTTTCGTTCCGCCTTGCGCGATGCGAGAGACTCTGGCCTATCCACGCCATGATCTTCCCGTCCCAGCTCATCCCCGGCCGTCTCATCCAGCGCTACAAGCGTTTCCTGGCGGACATCGCCCTCGACGACGGCCGCACCGTCACGGCCCATGTGGCCAATTCGGGCGCCATGACCGGCCTGAAACAGCCCGGCGCGCGCGTCTGGCTGCTGGAAAAGCCGCACACCAAGCTCGGCTTCTCATGGGAGATCGTGGAAGCCGACGTCGCGGGGAAACCGGCTCTTGTCGGCGTCAACACCAGCCATCCCAACGCCATCGCCGCCGAGGCCATCGCCGCCGCGAGGGTGCCCGAGCTGGCCGGCTATGCCACCTTGCGCCGCGAGGTGAAATACGGCGAGGCCAGCCGCGTGGATCTGCTGCTGGAGGACGGCCCAGGCCCCCGCGCCTTCGTGGAGGTCAAGAACGTGCATCTGTGGCGCGACGGGCTCCGCGCCGAATTCCCCGATGCCGTGACCAGCCGGGGCGCCAAGCATCTCGCCGATCTTGCCCGCGAGGTTGGCCAGGGCGCGCGCGGCGTGATGCTCTATGTGATCCAGGGTCCGGCGGACAGCTTCGCGCTCGCCGCCGATATCGATCCTGCCTATGCGGCGGCCTTCGCCCTCGCGCGGGCGGCGGGCGTCGAGGCCTATGCCTACGGCTGCGACATCGGCCTCGATGCCATCACGCTGGGCCGGAGCGTTCCGGTCGTCGCGTAGCCGTCAGAGCACCCGGGACAGATCGCTTGCCTGAAGCACGTCGAGCCCGATGGCGATCGCGCTTCCGGCCGCCGTCATCACGATGCCGGTCATGAACAGCTTTCGCGCGCGATTGTAGGTTTTCAGCCGCAGCGATTCCAGTTGCAGGAGCAGCGACAACGCCTTCAACTGCAACGCGATTCCCGCGATGATCGGAACCAGCGCCAGAGTATCCGTCATTTCCCACGGCAGGGGGTTGGTCGCCCAGCGGGTCACGAAGCTCAGCGAAAAGCCCAGCAGGATTCCCACCACCGGCATCGAGCCGTTGCGGAAGGTGGGGTCCAGTATCTCGGATTCGTCGAACCGTTCACTCATTCCGGATTGGCTCCATCGCTATCGCTCTCTGTCCCGGTTTCTGCCTTATACAGCGCAAATGTGCTAGTTTCGTATGAGCGTAACGGACAATGCGTTCCACTGGCCGGGAGGGCGGAATGACTGGCGATGACAAGCTCAGGATCGAGAGGACGGAGCCTCTCCTGCCCCTCGATATGCAGCAGGACAAGGACTGGATCGCGGACGAAGGCGGCGGGAAGGGCGATGAAGAGCGCAAGGCCCTGATCGATGCCCACAAGAAGCGGCGGGTCATCGCGAAGGAAGCGGCGGATTTCAGGCATGCGCTTGAGGAAGCGGAGCATGACGCGGCGGATCGCGCCCAGGATGCCCCGGACGAGAATCCCGATCGCGGTTGACCGCGCCGCGCATGAGGTTTGACCGCCCGCCGCCGCGCACCTAGAAGGAAGGCACAGCAGCGAGCGCCGGTCCATGTCCCACAACACCTTCGGTCACCTTTTCCGCGTCACCACCTTCGGCGAAAGCCACGGCCCCGCCCTCGGCGGAGTGGTCGACGGCTGTCCGCCGAAACTGCGCTTCCGGCTGGAGGACATCCAGGCCGAGCTTGACCGCCGCCGCCCCGGCCAGTCGCGCTTCACCACCCAGCGCCAGGAACCCGATGCGGTGAAGGTGCTGTCCGGCGTCATGGAAGACCCCGAAACCGGCGAACTGGTGACCACGGGCACCCCCATCGGCCTCCTGATCGAGAACACCGACCAGCGCTCCAAGGACTATTCCGAGATCGAGGGTGTGTTCCGCCCCGGCCACGCCGACCTCACCTATGAGACCAAATACGGCATCCGCGACCATCGCGGCGGCGGGCGTTCCTCCGCGCGCGAGACCGCCATGCGCGTCGCCGCTGGCGCCATCGCGCGCCGCGTGGTGCCGGGCTTGTCCATCCGCGCGGCCCTCGTCCAGATGGGCGAAATCGGGATCGACCGCTCCCGCGCCAACTGGAACGAGATCGACAACAACCCCTTCTTCTGCCCCGATCCCGTCGCGGCGAAAGAGATGGAGAGATACCTCGACGCCATCCGCAAGAGCGGTTCCTCCATCGGCGCGGTGATCGAGGTGGTGGCGGAAGGCGTTCCGGCCGGCCTCGGCGCGCCGGTCTACGGCAAGCTCGACGCCGAGATCGCCTCCGCCTTCATGAGCATCAACGCGGTCAAGGCGGTGGAGATCGGCGAGGGCATGGCCGTCGCCCGCCTGCGCGGCGAGGACAACGCCGACGAAATCCGCATGGGCAACGACGGCAAGCCGCTGTTCCTGTCCAACCACGCCGGCGGAATATTGGGCGGCATCTCCACCGGCCAGCCGGTGGTGGCCCGTTTCGCGGTCAAGCCGACGTCATCCATCCTCACCCCGCGCAAGACCGTCGACCGCGACGGCAACGAGACGGATGTGGTGACCAAGGGGCGTCACGACCCCTGCGTCGGCATCCGCGCGGTCCCCATCGGCGAGGCCATGATGGCCTGCGTCATCGCCGATCACTACCTGCGGCACCGCGGCCAGGTCGGATAAGCCCCGCCAGATCAGGAGGCGGAGGTCGCCGGAACGGGCTCGGGAATGGGCATGTCGCTGCCGTCCAGCCTGTTGGCCTCGCGCAGCGCGGGGAACAGCCGCCACCAGATCCCCGCGATGCCGATGGTGGCGAAACCGCCGAACACCACGGCGGGCACCGCACCCATCACCGCCGCGAAGGAGCCCGCCCGGAACTCGCCCAGCTCGTTGGACGCGCCGATGAACAGCATGTTGACCGCGCTCACCCGGCCCCGCACCTCGTCGGGCGTGGCGAGCTGCACCAGGGTCTGCCGGACATAGACGCTCACCATGTCGCTGGCCCCCACGAACATCAGGGCGAGCACCGACAGCCAGGGCGTGGCCGAAAAGCCGAACACCACCGTCGCCGCGCCGAACACGCCGACGCTCATGAACATGATCGGCCCCGAGCGCCGCGTGATCGGAAAGGTCGTCAGCCAGGCCACCATGAGCAACGCGCCGATCGCCGGCGCGGCGCGCAGCAGGCCGAGCCCCCAGGGGCCGATGTCGAGGATGTCGCGGGCATAGACCGGCATCAGCGCCACCGCGCCGCCCAGCAGCACGGCGAACAGGTCGAGCGAAATGGCGCCCAGCAGGATCTGGTTGTTCCAGACATAGCGGAACCCGGCGAACAGCCGCTCCCAGCTCGGGGGCTCGACGGCATGGCTGCGCTCGGCGGGGCGCGGAATGAGCAGCGCGAACATGACGCCGAAGCCGAAGGCGAGCATCGCCGTCCCATAGGCCACGTTCGGCGAGATGCCGTAGAGCAGCCCGCCGGCCACCGGCCCGCAGATGGTGGCGAGCTGGTTGGCGGAGGAGTTGAGCCCGATCGCGCCCGCGAGCAGCCGCTTCGGCATCAGGTTGGGCAGCAGCGATTGCGACGACGGGCCGAAGAAGGCGCGTGCGATGCCCATGACCGTCATGACGACGAAGATCGGCCACACCGGGTCGGTGGCGAACAGGGTCAAGAGCAGCAGCGCGGCGGCGCATCCGGCCTCGGCAAGGACGCACAGCGCCAGGATGGTCCGCCGGCTGTAGCGGTCCGACACGGACCCCGTGACGAGGATCAGCAGAAGCGACGGCAGGAACTGGACGAGACCCGTAAGGCCGAGCAGGAATGCGCTGCCGGTCAGGTCATAGATGTGCCAGGCGACCGAGATGCTGAGGATCTGTATCCCCGCGACCGCGGACAGGCGCACGCCCCAGAACAGCCGAAACGGACGGTGGGAGAAAATCTCGCGCGCACGGGGCGGCGCGGGTTCAGCTACAGATGTCAAGACGGGACCACATGCCGTTGCGGGGTGCAACGGCATCCTGTGTAGGATCAGGATTGAGGCCATGCAAGACAAAGACTCACCGCACCGCACCATCCGGCCGGGTGCTGGGATTCCCCCACGATAGGCCCGGCCGCACATTTTCATTGATACTGAAATGTCGACAGGCTACATCCTGTCCCCATGAAACTCGACGACTGGCTCGCCCGCACCGGCACATCCCGCAGCGCCTTCGCCCGCTCCCTGGGCATCGCGCCCGCGACGGTGACGGCCCTGTGCAACGACCCATCCGCCTGGATTTCCAGGGAGATGGCGGAAAAGATCGCGCGCGCCACCAACGGCGAGGTAACGCCCAACGACCTGCTCGGTCTGGCGCCAGCCGGCAATGAGGACGATATGAAGACCATCGAGGAACGGGTGCAGCGCGCGGTCGAGGCTTTCGCCCAGGGCGAAATCCTCGTCGTGACCGACGACAACGACCGCGAGAACGAAGGCGACCTGATCGTCGCGGCCTCCCACGCCACGGCCGAGAAAATGGCCTTCATCGTGCGCCACACCTCGGGCATCGTCTGCGCGCCGCTGACCTCCGAGATCGCGCGCCGCCTGCGCCTGTCGCCCATGGTGACCGACAACGACGCGCCCCATTCCACCGCCTTCACGGTGTCGGTCGACTACAAGCACGGCACCACCACCGGCATCTCCGCCGACGACCGCACGCTGACGGTGCGCAACCTCGCCAACGGCAACGCCGGGGCCGCCGATTTCGTCCGTCCGGGCCATATCTTCCCGCTGATCGCCCGCGAGGGCGGCGTGCTCATGCGCTCCGGCCACACCGAGGCGGCGGTCGACCTGTGCAAGCTCGCAGGGCTGGAGCCGGTCGGCGTGATCTGCGAGATGGTCAACGACGACGGCAGCGTCACGCGCGGCCCGCAGGTGGTGGATTTCGCGGAAAGGCATGGCCTCAAGACGATTTCGGTGGCCGACCTGATCGCCTACCGGCAGGCGCGTGAGAAACTGGTTGAGCGCATCTCCGAATTCAGCGTCGAGACCGAGATCGGAACCCTTCAGGGCTACGTCTATGTGACCCCGTTTGACCGGATGCAGCATTTCGCCTTCGTGCATGGCCGCATCGGCGATGGACGCGACATCCCGGCCCGTCTGCACCGCGCCGACATGCTGACCGACGTCTTCGGCGGCGCCAAGGCGATCCACAATGCGCTGGCCGTCTTCAAGGCCGAGGGACGCGGCGTGCTGGTCTATCTGCGCGACGGCGCGGTGGGCGTGCCCGTCAACGTGGCGGGGCACGAGGACAAGACCGAAAGCGAGGCGACCCGCGACCGGCTCTGGCGCGAGGTCGGCCTCGGCGCGCAGATCCTGAAGGACCTCGGCGTCGGCTCGATCCGGCTGCTGGCCTCCAAGGAGCGCCATTACGTCGGCCTGTCCGGATTCGGCATCGAGATCGAGACGACCGAGGTCAGCGAGGGCTGATCCCCGCGCCCGCCTACGCGGCTGTCGCCAGTGGCTTGGCGCGCTCGATCCGCGCCAGTTCCTTGGGGCTGTGCATGGCTTCCCAGAGATCGCTGCGCCGCTGGACGTTCAGCCAGAAGTCCGCGCTGTTGCCGAACACGCGGGCCAGGATGAGCGCCGTCGCCGCCGTCACGCTGCGCCGGTCGTTGCACAACTCGTTCACATGCTTGCGCTGAACGCCCATCGCCTCGGCCAACGCCGCCTGCGTCAACCCAAGCGGCTGCATGAACTCATCGATCAGGATTTCACCGACCGTGGCCGGCTTGCGC
>JBEBSP010000078.1:0-12033 GCA_040394255.1 Agaricicola taiwanensis
TGGCGAGCTTTTCGAGGCTCGGCTGGTCGTGGACGCGGAAGACCAGCGGGATGCGTTTGGCCGTCAGTTCCTCCGCCGCCGCCACGTTGGCGAGGATCATGAACTCCTCGATCAGCCGGTGGGCGTCGAGGCGGGGAGGGACGATGACCCGGTCGACGCCGCCTTCGGCGTTCAGGATGATCTTGCGCTCCGGCAGGTCGAGGTCGAGCGGCTGGCGTTCATCGCGGGCCTGTGAGACGCAGGCATAGGCCGCCCAGAGCGGCTTCAGGATCGGCTCCAGCAGCGGGCCGGTCACCTCGTCGGTCACACCGTCGATGGCGTTCTGCGCCTGCGCGTAGGCGAGCTTGGCCGCCGACTTCATCATGATGCGGTGGAAGCTGTGGCTCCGCTTGCGGCCATCCTTGCCGATGACCATGCGCACCGCCATGGCCGGACGGTCCTCGTTGGCCTTGAGCGAGCAGAGGTCGTTGGAGATGCGCTCGGGCAGCATGGGCACCACCCGGTCCGGGAAATAGACCGAGTTGCCGCGCTTCAGCGCCTCCTCGTCCAGCGGCGCGCCGGGGCGGACATAGGCGGCGACGTCGGCGATGGCGACGGTGACGATGAAGCCGCCTTCGTTGGCCTTGTCGGTGTCGGGTTCGGCGTGGACGGCGTCGTCATGGTCTTTCGCATCGGGCGGGTCGATGGTGACGAGCGGCAATCTGCGCCAGTCCTCGCGGCCCTTGAGCGTCGCGGGTTTGGCCTCGTCGGCCTCGGTCAGCACGGCGTTGGGGAAGACGCTGGGGATGCCGTGGGTCTCGATGGCGATCAGACTGACGGCCTTCTCGCTTTTCATGGAGCCGAGCCGTTCGCGCACCCGCGCCCTGGGGCGGCCGAAACGGCCTTCGCGCAAGACGTCCACGGCCACGAGGTCACCGTCGCGGGCCTCGCCTTCCTCGCCCGCCGGGATGTCGAGGAAGGTTCCGAGCTTCTTCTTGTCGACCGGCTCCAGCCTGCCGCCGCCGGTCTGCACGGCGCGGTAGATGCCGAGCACGCGGGCGGCGGTCTTGGAGATCACCTTGATGACGCGGCCGGTGTAGGCCGGGCCGGGCTCGTCGGACTTCTCGACGCGTATGAGCGCGCGGTCGCCGACGCCGGGGGCGCGTTCGGTTCCCTTGCCGCGCCGTCCGAAGGTCAGCAGAATCACCGGCGTCGCGCCATGCTCCTCGTCCCATTCCACGGGGCGGGCCAGCAGTTCGCCGTCGCCGTCGCGGCCGGTGACGTCGGCCAGCACCACGTTGGGCAGCGTTCCGGGCTGGTGCAGCTTCTTGCCGCGCCGGTCGACGCTGCCTTCGATCTCCAGTTCCTTGAGCAGCTTCTTCAGGCCGATCTTGCCGCCGCCCTTGATGTGAAAGGCGCGCGCGATCTCACGCTTGCCCGCCTCGCCGGGGTTTTCCGCGATGAAGGCGAGGACGTCGTCCTTGGAGGGAAGACGGGGCGCGGCCTTGGCGGGTGCGGGCTTTTTGCGTGGTGGGGCCATTCGGCTTCTCTACGCGTCATGGCCGGGCTTGGCCCGGCCATCCACGAGTTCCTTTGTTCTGTGAAGCGGGCTTCGCAAACTCGTGGATGCCCGGCCCAGGGCGGGGCATGACGCCGTTTGCCGAAGCCCGATCCTCACGTCGCCGCCTTCTTCTTCGGCGCGGCCTTGGCCTTCGGCTTGGCCGCCGCCTTTGGCTTGGCGGCCGCCTTGGGCTTCGCGGCAGCCTTTGCCCGTGTCTTCGGCTTGCCGCTGCCCGCGCTTTCGGCGCGCGCGGCGATCAGCGCCACGGCCTGGTCGACCGTGATCTCGTCCGGCGACATGGCGCGCGGGATGGTGGCGTTGATCTTGCCGTGCTTGACGTAGGGGCCGAAACGGCCGGCGTGGACCGTGATCGGCCCGCCGTCCGGGTGATCGCCCAGCGCGCGGCCCGCCGCCGCGCCGCCGCGTGCGCCGCCCTTGCGGTCCTTCTTCTCGGCGATGGCCGCGACCGCGCGGTTGATGCCGACGGAGAAGACCTCCTCGGCGCTGTCGAGGTTGGCGTAGGTGCCCTCGTGCTCGACGAAGGGGCCGTAACGTCCGATTCCGGCGACGATGGGCGAGCCGGTTTCCGGGTGCAGCCCCACGGTGCGCGGCAGCGACAGAAGCGCCAGCGCGCGGTCGAGATCGAGGTCGGCCACGCTCCAGCCCTTGGGGATCGACGAGCGTTTCGGCTTGTCGCCCTCGCCGAGCTGGACGTAGGCGCCGAAGCGGCCGTCGCGCAGCGTCACCTCGAGGCCGCTCTCCGGATCGGGACCGAGCGCGCGCGGGCCTTCGCCCGCCGATGCGCCGTTTTCACCGGCGGCGGTGCCGAGCTGGCGGGTGTGCTTGCACTCGGGATAGTTGGAGCAGCCGACGAAGGCGCCGAACTTGCCGAGCTTCAGCGACAGGCGGCCGGTGCCGCAGGTCGGGCAGGAACGCGGGTCCTGTCCGTCGCCGCGGTCGGGGAAGACCAGCGGTGCCAGAAGCTCGTTGAGCGCGTCCAGCACTTCGGTGGTGCGCAGTTCCTTCGTTCCCGCGATGGCGGTGTTGAAGTCGGTCCAGAAGGCGCGCAGCACCTCGCGCCAGTCCAGTTCGTTGTTGGAGATACGATCCAGTTGTTCCTCAAGGTCCGCCGTGAAGTCGTATTCGACGTAGCGGGCGAAGAAGCTTTCCAGGAAGGCGGTGACGATGCGGCCCTTGCCCTCGGGCACGAAGCGCTTCTTGTCGAGCGTGACGTATTCGCGGTCCTGCAGCACGGACAGCACCGAGGCGTAGGTGGAGGGACGCCCGATGCCCAGCTCTTCCATCTTCTTGACGAGCGATGCTTCCGAATAGCGCGGCGGCGGCTCGGTGAAGTGTTGCGTGGCGTCGATCTTCTCGCGCTTCAGCGCCTCGCCCTTCGAGACCATCGGCAGGCGGCCGCCTTCCTCGTCGTCATCGTCGTCGCGGCCTTCCTGGTAGAGCGTCAGGAAGCCGTCGAAGCGGATGACCGAGCCGGTCGCGCGCAGGTCGACCTTGCGTCCGCCGCCGTCGGCGAGGATGTCGATGGTGGTGCGCTCCAGCTCGGCGGATTCCATCTGGCTGGAGACCGTGCGCTTCCAGATCAGCTCGTAGAGCCGGAACTGCTCGTCGTCGAGGTGGCGCTTGACCTCGGCGGGCGTGCGGCGCGGATCGGTCGGGCGGATGGCCTCGTGGGCCTCCTGGGCGTTCTTGGCCTTGGTCTTGTAGATGCGCGGGGAGGCCGGCAGGTAGCGCTGGCCGTAGGCTTGGTCGATGTGGCCGCGCACGGCGACGATGGCCTCGTCGGCGATCTGGACGCCGTCGGTACGCATATAGGTGATGAGGCCGACGGTCTCGCCGCCGAGTGTGACGCCCTCATACAACCTTTGCGCGATCTGCATGGTGCGCGAAGCCGAGAAACCGAGCTTGCGCGAGGCTTCCTGCTGGAGGGTCGAGGTGGTGAAGGGCGGCTGCGGGTTGCGCTTGGCGGGCTTGGCCTCGACCGAGACGACATTGAAGCTCGCTTGTTCCAGCGCGCTCTTCAGCGCCGTGGCCTCGGCCTCGGAGGAGATGTCGAGGCGGGTGATCTTACGGCCGTCCGCGCCCACGACGCGGGCGGTGAAGGTTTCGGATTTCGTGTTGGCGAGCGATGCGGCGATCGACCAGTATTCCTGGGACCGGAACAGCTCGATCTCGTGCTCGCGGTCGCAGATCAGCCTGAGGGCCACCGACTGCACGCGGCCGGCAGACCGCGCGCCCGGCAGCTTGCGCCAGAGCACGGGCGAGAGCGTGAAGCCGACGAGGTAATCCAGCGCGCGGCGTGCCAGATAGGCGTCGACCAGCGCCACGTCGATCTCGCGCGGCTTCTTCATGGCCTCCAGCACGGACTGCTTGGTGATGGCGTTGAAGACCACGCGCTGGACGGACACGTCCTTCAGCGCCTTCTTGGCTTTCAGCACCTCCAGCACATGCCAGGAGATGGCCTCGCCCTCGCGATCCGGATCGGTTGCGAGAATCAGCCGGTCGGCTCCCTTGACGGCCTTGGCGATGTCGGTCAGCCGCTTGGAGGCCTTGCCGTCGACCTCCCAGAGCATGGCGAAGTCCGCCTCGGGGTCCACCGAGCCGTCCTTGGGCGGCAGGTCGCGCACATGCCCGTAGGAGGCGTACACTTCGTAGTTCGAACCGAGGTATTTGTTGATCGTCTTCGCTTTGGCGGGAGACTCAACGATGACGACGTCCATGGGCTGGCGGTACTCTCGAAAAACAGATCAGGGCCGGGAAAACGGCCAGAACATGGGGGAGGGGTTGGGGTCTGTCAAATCCGTCCTTTGTCATCCCGTCTCATTTTTGCACTCTTGACGTGTATATTCAATTCTGTGACAACCTTAACGAAGGTCGTTGCGGCTTCATGCAGTGCGCGCCATTGGGACTATGAGGGGATCATGCCGCATTCCGGTAAAATGCCGCGAAGTGCCGACCGGGAACCCCATGATATAAAGACGCCCGCTTCCGAGACGGCACGCTATATCGCCGCACTGGCCCTGAGTCTCGGCGAAATGGCGCGCCGGGACGGATTGGATCTCGTGGCCTATTTTCTCGATCTTGCGCGTCTGGAGGCGGAACAGACCGTATCCCCTCCGAAATCCGTCATGAAATGAGCGCGATTCTTCCCTGCGCCTGACGGTCCAGCCGCCCGGCCAGCTCCAGTTCCAGCAGCACGGTCTGGATGAGCCTGGGTTCCGCTCCGGCATGCCGTATCAGGTCGTCGATGCCGATGGGAGAGGGGCCGAGCAGGCCGATGACGACGGCGCGCAGGTCGTCGGGCGGTGGCACGGGCGTGCCGGAAAGTCCGTCGTCGCCATCTTCCTCAACGGAACCGGCGCTGAACAGCGGCAGGGCGAGCGGGCGCAGGGCCTCGGCCACATGGTCGGCGGTGAGCACGAGCGTCGCGCCGTCGCGGATCAGGCGGTTGGAACCCTCGCAGCGCGGGTCGAGCGGCGAGCCCGGCGCGGCCATGACCTCGCGGCCCAGTTCCGCCGCCAGCCGGGCGGTGATGAGCGAGCCGGAGCGCATGGCCGCCTCCACCAGCACGCTGCCCTGCGCGATCCCCGCGATGATGCGGTTGCGGCGCGGGAAATCCTGCGCCCGCGCCGTCCAGCCGAGCGGCATCTCGCTGACCACGGCACCGTTGGCTTCGACGATGCGGCGCACGAGGTCGGCGTGTTCGGGCGGATAGACCCGGTCGAGCCCGCCGGCGATGACGGCGATGGTGCCAGTGTGGAGCGCGCCCTCATGCGCGGCGGCGTCGATGCCGCGCGCGAGGCCGGAGGTCACGACGTAATCGAGATTGCCGAGGGAGGCCGCCAGCCGGCCCGCAAAGGTCCGGCCCGCGGCGGAAGCATTGCGGCCGCCGACGATCGCGACGGAGGGTTGCGCCAGGGCAGCCGGATTGCCGAGCATGGAGAGCAGCGGTGGCGCACCGTCCGCGCGCGCCAGCAGCGGCGGGAAATCGGGCTCGCCGCGCAGCACCAGCGTGCCGTTGATCCGATGCAGGGCGGCAAGCTCGCGCTCGGCCTCGGCGCGCGGGCAGATGCGGGTCCGGCGTCCGCCGCGCTGCGCCAGATCGGGCAGGGCCTCAAGCGCGGAACCGGCGCTGCCATAGCATTTCAGCAGGGTGGCGAAGGCGCGTGGTCCGACGTTTTCTGAACGGTAAAGTTGCAGCCAGTCGCAGCGTTCGTCGTCGGTTGGCATGAACGATGCGCGCATGGCTCAGCCCTGCGGTCCGGCGGCGGTGGTGCTTTTCTGGCCGATACGGCCTTCGGTTCCGGCCAGCAGGCGGCGGATGTTCTGATGGTGCAGGGCGATCAGCAGTGCGCTGAGCCCCGTGAACAGCAGCGCCACATGCGTATCGACCAGAAACCACAGCGCCACGGGCACCGCCACCGCCGCCGCCAGCGCCGCGAGCGAGGAGTAGCGCGTCGCCCATGCGACGGCGATCCACACGGCGGCGAAGATGAACACCACCGGCCAGGCGAGGGCGATCAGCACGCCGATGTAGGTGGCGACGCCCTTGCCGCCCTTGAACCTCAGCCAGACCGGGAAGACATGGCCGAGGAAGGCGCCGAGGCCGGCGAGGATGGCGAAGGGAGCCAGGTCCTCGCCCGCCCACCACGCCACGGCGAGCACGGCGATGGTGCCCTTGAGGGCATCGCAGATGAGCGTCAGTGCGGCGAGGTCCTTGCGGCCGGTGCGCAGCACGTTGGTGGTGCCGATGTTGCCGGAGCCGATGGCGCGGATGTCGCCGAGGCCGCCCAGTTTCGTGATGATGAGGCCGAAGGGGATCGAGCCGAGGAGATAGCCGAACAGCACGGGCAGGAGGAAGATGCCGTAGAACCACCACGGGAAGGTGACGGGGGGCTGTGAGATGTCCATGGCGCGCCCTCAGCCGTGCCGATGGACGGTCTTGCCGCCGACGATGGTGCGCAGCACCCGGCCTTCCATGCGCGCGCCGTCGAAGGGGGTGTTCTTGGAGCGCGACTTCAGCTCCGCCGGGTCGAGCACCCAGGGCAGGCCCATGTCGAGCAGCATCAGGTCCGCCGGCGCGCCCTTGGCCAGCCGTCCGGCGGCGAGGCCCAGGATCTCGGCGGGGCGGGTCGACATGGCCTTCAGCAGCACGGGCAGCGTCACGACGCCGGCGTGGACCAGTCTCAGGCCCGCCACCAGCATGGTCTCGATGCCGATGGCGCCGTCGGCGGCCTCGGCGAAGGGCTGGCGCTTCTGCTCGACGTCCTGCGGGTTGTGGTCGGAGACGATGACGTCGACGAGGCCTTCCGCCACGGCGGCGGCCAGCGCCTCGCGATCCTGCTCGGAGCGCAGCGGCGGCGAGACCTTGAAGAAGCTGCGGTAGTCGCCGACGTCGGTCTCGTTGAACGACAGGTGGTTGATGGATGCGCCGCAGGTGACGTTCAGCCCCGCGTCCTTCGCCCGGCGCAACACCTCCAGCGAGGCGCGGCAGGTGATGCTGGCGGCGTGGTAGCGCGCGCCGGTCCACTCCACCAGCCGCATGTCGCGTTCCGCGATGATCGCCTCGGCGGTGGTGTGGCGGCCGGTGAGGCCGAGGCGGCTGGCGAACTCGCCCGCGTTCATCACGCCGGAGCCGACGAGGTCGGGGTCCTCGGTGTGGTGGACCACCAGTGCGTCGAAATCGCGGGCATAGGTCAGGATGCGGCGGAAGACGTTGGCGTTGCGGATGGTGCGCGCGCCGTCGGTGAAGGCGACGGCCCCGGCCTCCTTGAGCAGGCCGATCTCGGTCATTTCCAGCCCCGCGAGGCCCTTGGTCAGCGCGGCGGCGGGCAGCACGCGCACCACGCCGGTGTCGCGGGCGCGGCGCTTGAGGAAGTCGACGATGGCGGGATCGTCGATGGCCGGGTCGGTGTCCGGCATGCAGACCACCGTGGTGACGCCGCCCGCCGCCGCCGCCTGCGTGGCCGTGGCGATGGTCTCGCGGTGCTCCGCCCCCGGCTCGCCCACGAAGGCGCGCATGTCGACCAACCCCGGCGCGAGCACGCGGCCATGGCAGTCGATCACCTCCGCGCCCTCGGGGGCGGCGTCGGCCTTGAGATCCGAGCCGAGATCGCGGATCAGGCCATCTTCGATCAGGAGGCCGCCCTGCCGGTCGCTGCCGGTGGCCGGGTCGATCAGGCGGGCGTTGGCGAGGAGGATTGGAGCGCTCATGTCGTCACCCGTTCGGCAGATGGCGCGCCAGCGCCTCGAGCACCGCCATGCGCACGGCGACGCCCATCTCGACCTGCTCGTGGATCAACGACTGCGCGCCGTCGGCCACATCCGAGTCGATCTCGACGCCCCGGTTCATGGGGCCGGGATGCATGACCAGCGCATCCGGTTTGGCCCAGGATAGTTTTTCTCCATCAAGTCCAAAGTGATGGAAGTATTCTCTCACAGATGGGATGAAGGAGCCATTCATGCGCTCGCGCTGGAGCCGCAGCATCATGACGATGTCGGCACCCTTCAGTCCCTCGCGCATGGTGTGGTGGACCTCGACGCCGAAACGGTCGATCCCGGCGGGCAGCAGGGTGGAGGGCGCGACCACGCGGACGCGCGCGCCCAGCGCCGCCAGCAGGATGATGTTGGAGCGCGCCACGCGGCTGTGGAGGACGTCGCCGCAGATGGCCACCGTCAGCCCCTCGATCCGGCCCTTGTTGCGGCGGATGGTGAGGGCGTCGAGCAGGGCCTGGGTCGGGTGCTCGTGCGCGCCGTCGCCGGCGTTGATGACCGGGCAGTCGACCTTGCGCGCCAGGAGATGCACCGCGCCCGCCGCGTGGTGGCGCACCACGATCAGGTCGGGGTGCATGGCGTTCAGCGTGGCGGCGGTGTCGACCAGCGTCTCGCCCTTCTTGATGGACGAGGAGGCGACCGCCATGTTCATGACGTCCGCGCCGAGCCGCTTGCCCGCGATCTCGAAGGAGGCCTGGGTGCGGGTGGAGTTCTCGAAGAACAGGTTGATGAGCGTGCGGCCGCGCAGGATCGCGCGTTTCTTCTCGACCTGGCGGTTGAGGGTGACCGCTTCCTCGGCCAGATCGAGCAGCCCGACGATATCGCTCGCGCTCAGGCCCTCGATGCCGAGGAGGTGGCGGTGGGGGAAGGCGGGTTGTGTCGTGGCGCTCATGCGGGAACCAGTCTCTAGGCGAAGTCGTTTCTTACAGCAAGAGACACAGATTCGTCGCAGTTTTCCCTTGGGGTAAAGGCTGAACGACAGAAACAACAAGGAGGTGTCGTCATGATGCTCCGTTCGAAGATCATCGCCGCCGGCGTCGGCGCGGCGGTCGCCCTGACGATGGCGGGTCAGGCCGGCGCGGCTCCGCTGGCGTCCGCATCATCCGGGACGGTGGCCGCGGCCTCGCAGCAGGATGCATCGTTGATCCAGGTGCGCCACGGCCGCAAGGGCGCGTTCGCGGCCGGCGCCGCCGTGGCCGGTGTCGGCATCCTCGCCGGCGCGGCCATCGCCAACAGCAACCGCTACGGCTATGCGGAGCCGCCCTATTACGCGCCTCCGCCGGTCTATTACGCGCCCCCGGCCTATTACGAGCCGGCTCCGGTCTATGTGGCCCCGCGCCGCTACTACAGCGCGCCGGCCTATGGCTATTACGAGTATGGCTACGAACAGCCGACCCGTGCGCAGGACTTCAATTACCGCTGACGGATGGCAAATAATCGATGAGGGCGCGGCTCCGGCCGCGCCCTTTTCATGCGTTCACCCCAGCAGCCAGAGCAGCGCCGGCAGGGTGACGAAGCAGGCCAGCGTCTGCATGGTGATGATCGAGGCCATGAGCGGGGCGTCGCCGCCGAGCTGGCGCGCCACCACATAGGCGTTGGCGGCGGTCTGCACGCCGCCGCAGATGATCGCGACCTTGAGCGCCATGCCGTCGATGCCGAAGGCGAAGCACCAGCCGAACATCAGCGCCGGCATCAGCATCAGCTTGAGCACGATGGTCAGCAGGATTTCCGGACGCGGCGACAGCGCCTCGGGCAATTTCAGCGCCGCGCCCACCAGCACGAGACTCATGCCGAGGGCCGCGCGGCCGAGAATGTCGGCGGTGTTCAGCAGCGGATCCCAGATCGGCACCTCGAAGGCGTTGAGGCCGATCCCGAGCGCGCAGGCCAGGATAAAGGGGTTCTTGGCGAGGGCGATCAGCA
This sequence comes from Agaricicola taiwanensis, assembly GCA_040394255.1. Lineage (GTDB taxonomy): Bacteria > Pseudomonadota > Alphaproteobacteria > Rhizobiales > Methylopilaceae > Agaricicola > Agaricicola taiwanensis_A. The sequence goes on from JBEBSP010000078.1 coordinate 9,752, forward strand.
TGACCCGCTTCTTCGGCGGGGTTCCGCCCGCCCAGCGGGAGAGCACCAGCACGCTGGCGATGTTGAGATAGGGAATCATCGCCGCCGCCCCCACGGAGGCCAGCGAGATGCCCTGCGATCCATAGAGGTTGCCGACGATGGCCAGCGCCACGAAGGTGTGCCAGCGGGTCGACCCCTGGAAGACCGAGGTGAAGCTGGCTCCCGGCAAATGCCACATGGAGCCCATCAGGAGAGGCCGCAGCATCAGCACGAGCGCGGTCATGGTGAGCTTGCCGAGGAACATGGCCAAACCCATGCCGATGACGGGGATGCCGGTGAAATCCGCCGTGGCGAGGGTCTGGGTCAGGAGAATCGGGAACAGCACGTAATAGGTGATGCGTTCCAGCCCCTCCCACATGGCCCCGGTGATGAGGCCGAACCGCTGGAGCGCGAAGCCCAGGGCGATGATGAGGAAGATCGGGATGAGGGTGTTGAGGGCGACGAGCATGGTCAATCGTGAACAGTGAGCAGAACCCGGCTCATATCACCTGTCGCGCGAAGAGGGGATGAATTGTGGTGGCCCGATCCATCACGCGGGGCGAAGGTTGCCGAGCCGGTCGAGCGCGCCCTGCAAGAGGAAGACCGCCGCGTGCTGGTCGATCACCTGGGCGCGGCGGGCACGGCTGACGTCCTGCGCGATGAGGTAGCGTTCGGCCGCCACCGTCGAGAGGCGCTCGTCCCAGAAGGCGATCGGCAGGTCGGTGCGCTGGGAAAGGTTGCGGGCAAAAGCCCGCGTCGCCTGCGCGCGCGGCCCCTCGCTGCCGTCCATGTTGACCGGAAGGCCCAGCACGAAGGCCACGACCTGGCGTTCGGCGGCAAGGGCCATGAGGCGTTCGGCGTCGGCGGTGAACTTGGTGCGCCGCACGGTCTCGATGGAGGTCGCCAGCCGCCGGTCCGGGTCGGAGGCGGCGACGCCGATGGTCTTGGTGCCGAGGTCGAGCCCCAGCAGGCTGCCGCGCGGCGGCAGGAGCGGGGCGATGTCTTCCAGCGAAGCGGGGTGCGAGGTCATGACACGGGTTAGCACGGCGCGCGCGAAAAGGTCACGCCCTAGAACATATCCGGCGAAATAGGTTCGCCGGATATGTTCTACCTCTTTGTTTCGACGCGTTTTCGCGACGCAAAACCGGAATCCACTTTTGCTGAAAACGCTCTGGCGGTTGACGATGCGGCGGCCGCCGTTACCTTCCTCAACAGGCAAAAGCGGAGGATGACATGCGCATCACATGGTTCGGCCATTCGGCCTTCCGGCTTGAGATCGGCGGCAGCATCGTGCTGATCGACCCGTTCCTCAGCGGCAATCCGAGCTTCACGGGCAATGCGGCGGCGGTCACGGCGGGGGCGACCCACATCCTGCTCACGCACGGCCACGGGGATCATGTGGGCGACACGGTGGAGATCGCCAAGCGCACCGGCGCCAAGGTCGTGGCCGACGCGGACCTCAGCAACTGGCTGAAGTCCAAGGGCGTGGACAAGCTCGATCCCATGAACACGGGCGGCACCACGCAACAGGACGGCTTCACCGTCACCATGGTGCAGGCCTTCCATTCCTCCGGCGGATTCGAGAACGGCGTGTCGCAGTATCTGGGCGACCCCCATGGCGTCATCGTGACGGTGCCGGACGGCCACACGGTCTATCACATGGGCGACACCGGCATCTTCGGCGACATGGAACTGATCAACGAGCTTTATGAGCCGACCATCGGCATCGTGCCGATCGGCGACCGCTTCACCATGGGCGGCAAGGTCGCGGCCTATGCCTGCCGCGAGTTCTTCGACTTCGATGTGGTGGTGCCCTGCCACTACGGCACCTTCCCGGTCATCGACGCCACGGCTGACACCTTCCTCGCCGGCATGGACGGGCTGGAATCGACCCATGTGATCGTTCCGAAGATCGGCGAAGCCTTCGAGGTGTGAATGACGGCCCTTTCGAGGGGCCGGAAGGTTGCATGCCAAGGTTCGGGCTCTATGGTCGTCCGGACTTTGTGTTGAAAGGGGACGGGGATGACGGGCTCTCTCTGGCGGGTGCCGCTGGGTGCGGTGGGTGCGCTTCTGGGAGCATCGCTGGGCGCGCAGGCGGAGCCTGCCGCCAAGTGGCATCCCTGGGTCGAGTTCGGCGCGCAACTCGGGACCGAGCGCTCGCTGGGCGACGGCAACCTGTTCGCCCCCTTGTGGCAGAACGACGCCTCGCTGCTGTTCGTGGACATGCGCGGCATGTTCGACGACCATGACGCCCGGGAAGGCAA